>DATKCY010000176.1:0-32716 GCA_035512995.1 Thermohalobaculum sp. | reverse complement strand
ATCGGCGATGGCCCGGCGGTCCTTCGCGCCCGCGAAGCGGTTCTCGCGGCCCCACGCGGCCAGCACGCGGTCGAGGCCCGCGCGCTCGTGCTGCCAGCGCTCGAGCACGGCGATGGCCGCCGCGACGCGCGCGGCGGGCCGCACGGGTCAGGGGTTCGTCAGCGTCAGGTGGTCCGCGACAGGTCCGGCAGGACGATCGCCTCCGCGACCAGGAGATCGCCCGAGCAGGCGGTCGACGCCGTCGCGGTCGTCGAGAGGAGGAGCATCGCGCCGCCGACGACGAGCGCGGACACGCCCACGATCCCGCGTACGGCCTTGCCGATGGCGGGCATGCGCGAAGCCTGCTCCGTCGCCTCGACCGGGCCGAACTCCGATGCAAGGGCCAGCGTCATCTCGATCCTCCACTCGTCATCCGCGCAGGATGATAAGCCACGCCCGCCCCGCTGGCAAGATTCCGCGTCCGGTCAGCCGGCGCGGTAGTTCGGGCTCTCGCGCGTGATCATCACGTCGTGGACGTGGCTCTCGCGCAGGCCCGCATTGGTGATGCGGACGAAGTTGCAGCGGCGCCGCATGTCGTCGATCGTGCGCTGGCCGGTGTAGCCCATCGCGGCGCGGAGGCCGCCGACGAGCTGGTGCAGGACCGCGCCCGCCGGGCCCTTGTAGGGCACCTGCCCCTCGATCCCCTCGGGCACCAGCTTGTGCGTCTCCGACACCTCCTTCTGGAAGTAGCGGTCGGCCGAGCCGCGGGCCATGGCGCCGACCGACCCCATGCCGCGGTACGACTTGTAGCTCCGCCCCTGGTAGAGGAAGATCTCGCCCGGCGCCTCGTCGGTGCCGGCCAGCATCGAGCCGATCATCGCGACGTGTGCGCCGGCCGCGATCGCCTTGGCGAGGTCGCCCGCGAACTTGATGCCGCCGTCGGCGATCACCGGGTGGCCGGTCTTCGCCGCCTCGGCCGCGCAGTCGGAGATCGCGGTCATCTGCGGCATGCCGACCCCGGCGACGATCCGCGTCGTGCAGATCGAGCCCGGGCCGATGCCGACCTTGACCGCGTCGGCCCCGGCGTCGATCAGCGACCGGGTCGCGGCCGCGGTCGCGACGTTGCCCGCGACCACCTGCACGTCGTTCGAGACGGCCTTCACCGCCTCGACCGCGCGGGCGACCGAGGCCGAGTGCCCGTGCGCCGTGTCGATCACGATCAGGTCCACGCCCGCCTCGATCAGCGCCCGGCTCCGCGCGAGCCCCGCCTCGCCGACGGTCGAGGCGGCGGCGACGCGGAGCCGCCCCATCTCGTCCTTGCAGGCGTGGGGGTTCACGACCGCCTTCTGGATGTCCTTGACGGTGATCAGGCCGACGCATTCGCCCCGGTCGTTGACAACGAGCAGCTTCTCGATCCGCCGCGCCTGGAGCTGCCTGCGGGCCGCCGCCGGATCGACCGGCTCCAGCACGGTCGCGAGGTCGCGCGCGGTCATGAGCTCTCTGACCGGGGTCGCCGGGTCCTCGGCGAAGCGCATGTCGCGGTTGGTCAGGATGCCGACCAGGCGGTTGCCCTCGTCCACCACGGGGAAGCCGGTGACGCCGTGCTGCCCCTGCAGCGCCTGGGCGTCCGCGAGCGTCTGGTCGGGACCGAGCGTCACCGGATTGTAGACGATGCCGCTCTCGAAGCGCTTGACGCGGCGGACCTGGGCCGCCTGCTCGGCGACGTCGAGATTGCGGTGGATGACGCCGAGGCCCCCCGCCTGCGCCATGGCGATCGCCATGTCGACCTCGGTCACCGTGTCCATCGCGGACGAAAGCAGCGGGATGTTGAGCTCGATCCGGCTCGTCACCCGGGTCCGGGTGTCGGCCTCGGCCGGCAGGACCTCCGAGGCGCCGGGCACGAGCAGAACGTCGTCGAAGGTGAGCGCCTCACGAATCTCCATCCGGACCAGCTCCAGCGGCAATCGGTGTTGGCGGCCCCCTATCTCACGTCGCACGCCCGAAGGGAAGCGGTTTGGGCCCCGGTCGCGTCAGGACGCGTCGCCGCCGCGGAAGCCGGTGGCGACGACATAGGTCTCGGCGCTGTCGGCGCGGCTCGCGGGCGGCTTCACGTGGCTCACCTTCGCGAAGCCGCGCTTGAGGCGGTCGAGAAGCGCGCGCTCGGTCCCGCCCTGCAGCACCTTGGCGAGGAAGGTGCCGCCGGGGGCGAGCACGCGCTCGGCGAAATCCGCCGCCGCCTCGGCCAGCGCCATGATCTTCAGGTGGTCGGTCGCCTTGTGGCCGGTCGCGGGCGCCGCCATGTCCGACATCACGACGTCGGCCGGGCCGCCGAGGGCCTCCGCCACCCGGTCGTCCGCGCCCTCGTCGAGGAAGTCGAGCTCGAGGAGGTCGGCCCCCGGCACCGGCTCGACCGGTTTCAGGTCGGCACCGATCACCCGGCCACGAGGCTTGTCGCGCTGCTCGCCGAGGGCGTTCACGCGCCCGACCGCCACCTGGGTCCATCCCCCCGGCGCCGAGCCGAGATCGATCACCCGTGCGCCGGGCACGAGAAAACGCATGCGGTCGTCGATCTCGGCGATCTTGTAGGCGGCGCGGCCGCGCAGGCCCTCGCGCTTGGCGCGCTGGACGTAGGGGTCGTTCAGCTGGCGCTCGAGCCAGCGGGTCGAGGACAGGCGCCGGCCCTTGGCCGTCCGGACCTTGACGTGCAGGCTGCGCTCGCCGCCCCGGCCCGAGGGACCGCGCCCGGTGCCGCTCCCGCGACGCGCCATCAGAGGCCGGCTGCCCTCTGCTGCATCAGGCCGTAGAGCATGCCCTCGCGCAGCCCGCGGTCGGCGATGCGGAGGCGCGCGACCGGCCAGGCGCGCAGGATCGTCATCATGATCGCGGCGCCCGAGAGCACGAGCTCGGACCGCGTCGGCCCGATGCCGGGGTGGCGCGCCCGCCCCTGCCGGCCGAGCGCGACGAGGCGGGCCGCGACGGCGCTGGTCTCGCTCGCGCCCAGCCACAGCCCGTCGACGCGGGCCCGGTCATAGCTGCGGAGGCCGAGATGAAAGGCGCCGAAGGTCGTCGCGGTGCCGGAGACGCCGACGATCTGGAGCTTGCCCGTCAGCGCCGCGCGATCGATCGCGGCGTAGGGCGCGAAGGTCGCGAGCTGTTGCTCGAAGTCCGCCGACATCGCGGCCAGCCGCTCGGCGTCGTCGCCGATGTCGCGGTAGCGCTCGGTCAGCGTCGAGACGCCGACCGGCACCGAGATCCAGTCGGTGATGTGGGCGGCCGCGGCCCGGCTGGTCGGGTTGCCGGCGAGGTGCGCGGGCGGCGGTGCCAACGCGCGCACGAGGGCCGGGCGCAGGTGCGGCGGCATCATCGACAGGTCGATCCAGATGAGCTCGGTCGAGCCGCCGCCGATGTCGAAGACCAGCAGCTGCTCGGCCTGGCTGTCGATCAGTGGCGCGCAGCCGGCGACCGCCAGCCGCGCCTCGTCCTCGGGCGTGATGATGTCCATCGCGAGCCCGATCTCGCGCGCGACCCGGCGCACGAAGGCGCGCCCGTTGGTCGCCCGCCGGCACGCCTCGGTCGCGATCATGCGCGTGTCGGTGACGCCGTGCTGGCGGATCTTGGACGCGCAGATCCGGAGCGCCTTGAGCGCTCTCAGCTGCGCCACATCGGACAGCGCGTTCGAGTGCTCGACCCCCTCGCCCAGCCGGACCGCGCGGGAGAAGGCGTCGATGACGCGGAAGCTCTCGCCCTCGGGCTCGACCACCAGAAGCCGGCAGTTGTTGGTGCCGAGGTCGAGCGCCGCCAGCGGCGCGGGCGAGCCCAGCCGGGCCGCCCTTGCGACCGGGCCCGGGCCGTCGTTTCCCCTGCCCGGAGCCGTCTCGGAGGCGGCAAGACTGTCGCTTTCGCTCTCCATCGGCACGGGTTGCGGCCTTTCCGCTGTTCGGCTCGTCCCCGTAGCTCTAGTGCGCCAACCGGCTGGAAGGCAAGGCGGAGGCAGTCGCGGAGCCTCAGCCGCAGCCGGCGGCGAGGGCGAACTGCACCGGCTGAATGCCGAGCGCGCGGCAGAGGTCGAAGGGCAGCTCCGGCCGGTTCAGCGTGTAGACGTGCAGGCTGTCGACGCCGTTGTCGAGCAGGTCGTCGCACTGCTCGGAGGCGATGCTGACCGAGAGCAGATCGTGCTCCTCCTGCGTGTCGGCGCGGCGATAGGCGTCGTGCATCCAGCCCGGCACGGTGGTGCCGCAGCGGGCGGCGAAGCCTGCCATCCGCTCGAAGTTCTCGACCGGCATGACGCCGGGCACGATCGGCTTCGTGATCCCGGCGGCGGCGCAGGCGTCGCGGAAGCGGTAGAAGGTCTCGTTCTCGAAGAAGAACTGGGTGATCGCGCCGGCCGCGCCCGCGTCGAGCTTGCGCTTCAGGTACTCGATATCGGCGCGATGGTCGGCAGCCTCGGGGTGCTTCTCCGGGTAGCAGGCGACCCAGGTCTCGAAGCCGCCGAGCTCGGCCACCGCCTCGACCAGCTCGACCGACGAGGAGAAACCATCCGGGTGCGGCTCGAACCGGTCCGCGCCGCGCGGCGGGTCGCCGCGCAGCGCCACGATCCGGCGGCAGCCGAGCTTGGCGTAGCTCCGCGCGACCTTCATGACCTCGCGCCGGGTGGCGCCGACACAGGTCAGGTGCCCCGCGACCTCGAGCCCCGCACGGTCGCGAATCGCGAGGATCGCCGCCATCGTCCGCTCGCGCGTCGAGCCGCCGGCGCCGTAAGTGACCGAGACGAAGCGGGGCCCGAGCGGGGCCAGACGCTCGACCGACTCCCAGAGCGCCGCGCCTGCCATCGCGTTCTTCGGCGGGAAGAACTCGAAGCTGATCGTCGGCAGCGGGCGGGTCGGCGTGGTCATCGGGCAACGCTCTCGCAGCTTTGACGGGCACCGTGCGGGAACGGACTCCCGGCCCCTCACCTTACGGTCAGGGATGCAACGCTTCAAGCTGCAAAGGCGACCGTGGGCTGACGGGATCCCGTCTGGCGGCAAAGCATGTCGCAGATATCGCGCGCCAAGTCGAAAATCGCCGCCTTGCGGGGTCGGAGGGCCGGTATGAGGCCGGAGCCGAACGGGTCGCGGGCGACGGGGCGGCTGGGTTGAAGGCGGGCGGGCGCAGATCGCGTCCGGGCATCGAGGGGCAAGGCCGATGGCGAAGATCCTGGACTTCCTCGGACGCAAGCGCACTGTCGCGCTGCCGAGCAGCGATGCGGTGCTGGCGTCGATGCTGGACGGCTTCTCGATCGAGGTGATGCCGCGCACGGCCCGGAAGATCGAGGATTTCCGCGCCATCCTGCCCCGCGGCACGCGCGTCTACGTCGCCCATATCGAGGGCACGCCGATCGAGGACACGGTCGCCACCGCCCGCCGCCTGGCGGACGAGGGCTTCCCGGTCATGCCGCACTTTCCGGCGCGCGGGATCGAGGGTCCGGCGCAGCTCGAGGACTGGGTCAGGCGCTACCGGGACGAGGCGGGCGTCGACCAGGCGCTGCTGCTCGGCGGCGGCTACACCCAGCCGGTCGGCGCCTTCGACAGCTCGATGGCGATGATCGAGACGGGGATCTTCGACCGCCACGGCTTCCGCCGCCTGCACGTCGCCGGGCATCCGGAGGGGAACGCCGACATCGACCCCGACGGCGGCGACCGCAACGTGATGGAGGCGCTCCGCTGGAAGCAGGCCTTCGCCGAGCGGACCGGCGCGGAGACGGCGATCGTGACCCAGTTCGCATTCGAGGCCGAGCCCGTGATCGCCTGGGCCGACCGGCTCGAGGCCGAGGGCATCGGCCTGCCGATCCATATCGGCGTCGCGGGACCCGCCAAGCTCCAGTCGATGATCAGGTTCGCGATGGCCTGCGGCGTCGGCCCCAGCCTCCGCGTCCTGCAGCGCCGCGCAGCGGACGTGACGAAGCTCCTGATGCCGTTCACGCCGGAAGAGTTCCTGACCGACCTCGCCCACCATCGCACGGCGCATCCGGACTTCAACATCCGGAAAGTTCACTTCTTCCCGCTCGGGGGGATCGACAAGACGGCCGAGTTCGCGCAGACCTTCGGCCACGTCCGCCCGGCCGCCCTGACGGCCTGAACCGACCACCAATCACCGCCCGCCCGGCCCAGGAGACCGATCGCTCATGACGCGCACCATCGTCGAGTCGAAGACGAAGACCGCAATCATCGGCTTCGACCAGCCGTTCTGCGTCATCGGCGAGCGGATCAACCCGACCGGACGCAAGGCGCTGGCCGCCCAGCTCGAGGCCGGCGACTTCTCGACCGTCGAGAACGACGCGCAGGAGCAGGTGAACTGCGGGGCGACCGTCCTCGATGTCAACGCGGGCGTCGTCTACAACTCGAACCCGAACCCGAACGAGACCGAGCCGCCGCTGATGACCAAGATGATTCAGCTGGTGCAGGAGCTCGTGAACGTGCCGCTCTGCATAGACAGCTCGGTGCCGGCGGCGCTGAAGGCCGGGCTCGAGGCGTGCCACGGCCGGCCGCTCCTGAACTCGGTCACGGGCGAGGAGGAGCGGCTCGAGGCGATCCTGCCGCTCGTGAAGAAGTACAACGTGCCCGTCGTCGCGATCTCGAACGACGACACCGGCATCTCGGAGAACCCCGACGTCCGGTTTGCGGTGGCGAAGAAGATCGTCGAGCACGCAGCCGACTACGGCATCCCGGCGCACGACATCGTCGTCGATCCGCTGGTCATGCCGATCGGCGCGATGGCGACGGCCGGCCAGCAGGTCTTCGCCCTCGTCCGGCGGCTCCGCGATGAGCTCGGCGTCAACACGACCTGCGGCGCCTCGAACATCAGCTTCGGCCTGCCCAACCGGCATGGCGTCAACGCGGCCTTCCTGCCGATGGCGATCGCGTCCGGCATGACGTCCGCCATCATGAACCCGGTCAGGCCGCAGGAGATGGAGGCGGTCCGCGCCGCCAACCTGCTGATGAACAACGACAAGAACGGCGCGCAGTGGATCCGCCACAACAAGCCGCCGCTGGCCGAGGGCGAGGTCGAGGCCGGCGCCCGCGGCCGGCGCGAGGGCCGCAGGCGCCGCGCCAGCGCCTGACGCGATCGTGATTTCGCGCCCTGGCCCCTCCTCGCCCCACCGTCGGCCGGGGAAGGGACAGACGGTGCAGATTGTCGAGAATACGGCGCGGCTGCACCTTCGCCACCCGATTCCGGGTCCTCTGGGCGATCATCGCGCTGCTGATCGGCGGCGCGTTCTGGGACCTCGCTTTCGAGTAGCTCGCCCCGGTCGAACCGACGCCGCGGCCTCAGTCGCCGCCGTTGATGAACTGATCCATCAACTGCGAGGGCCGGTCGCAGCCGGCCTCGCCGATGATCTTCGCCGGCACGCCCGCGACCGTCGTCTTCGGCGGCACCTCCTTCAGCACCACCGAGCCCGCGGCGATGCGCGAGCAGTCGCCGACCTTGATGTTGCCGAGGACCGAGGCGCCCGCCCCGATCATCACGCCCGAGCCGATCTTCGGATGCCGGTCGCCGCCCGCCTTGCCGGTGCCGCCGAGGGTCACCGAATGCAGCATCGAGACATCGTCGCCCACGACCGCCGTCTCGCCGATCACGATCGAGTTCGCGTGGTCGATCATGATCCCCTGGCCCATGCGCGCGCCCGGGTGGATGTCGACCGAGAATGCCTCCGAGCTCCGCATCTGCAGGTAGAGCGCCACGTCGCGCCGCCCGTTCAGCCACAGGTGATGCGCGAGCCGGTTCGACTGCAGCGCCAGAAACCCCTTGAAGTAGAGCAGCGGCTGCAGCATGCGGTCGCAGGCCGGGTCGCGCTCGTAGGTCGCGACGATATCCGCACGCCCTGCGCGACCCATCCGGGGGTTGTCGGTATAGGCCCGCTCGGCCATCTCGCGCAGCATCAGCGGCGACATCTCGGGCGAGGACAGCTTTTGCGCCAGCCGGTAGCAGAGCGCGCTCTCGAGCGTGTCGTGGTGAAGGATGACCGAGTGGGCGATCACCGCCATCAGCGGCTCGTTGGCCGCCAGCTCGGCCGCCTCGTCGCGCATCTGGTCCCAGACCGGATCGAGCGACCCCATCTCGGCGCGGCGGGTGATGTCCATCGTCATGGCGCGTCTCCATGCTCCGGCTTGCCGGACCGGCGAGCGATCCCTAGTGGAGGTAGAGGCATGGTGCGGAGAATACCAGAGATGAATGAGAAACGCAGGCAGGCACTGAGGGCAAGACTCGAGGCACGCGCGGCCGAGCTTGCCGAGGCCGAGCGGTCGTCGGCCGACGACCGCCGCCCGGTCGAGCTCGACCAGCAGTCGGTCGGGCGGCTCAGCCGCATGGACGCGATGCAGGTGCAGGCGATGTCGAACGCCCAGTCGCGCCGCCGCGCGACCGAGATGCGCCGCATCGCGGCGGCGCTGAAGCGTTTCGACGCAGGGGAGTACGGCTATTGCGCCGAGTGCGGGGAGGAGATCGCCGAGAAACGCCTCGACCTCGACCCGGCGACCCCGCTCTGCATCGACTGCGCAAGCGGGCGCTGACGCCGCCGCGGGGCACCAGCAGCGATCGATCGGAGGGCCGGCAGTCTCCGCTCGCCGACCGAATAATTACGATCCCGTCAAATCCACAGGCTTCCGCCGGTCCAGCGCCCGCGGCCAGACGGCCAGGGGGCAGGCAATGCGAGAGCCCGGCCTCAGACCGCCGCCGGCGGCACCAGGCGCGTCAGGTGGATCGCCAGCAGGACGCGCCCGCCGGAGAAATCCGCGCCCTCGGCCGTCAGCAGCAGGTCCGTGCCGCCGTAATAGGCGAGCGGCGTGCCGCTGACCCCGTGGACGAAGGAGTTGAGAGGGACGCCGAGCCCGCTGCCGTAGCGGTCGATGCCATCCGGCGTCCCGAGCTTCCAGCCTGAAGCCCCGGTGATCGCCTCCGTCACCCGCCCGGTCACGCCGAACACGATCGCCTTGTCCGGGATCGCGCCCGCGGCGGTCGAGGTCGGTCCGCTTCCGACCACATGGTCGACCTCGACGATCTCGCCGACCGTGGCGGCACCCGAGGGCGAGGCGGGGTCGCCCGTCCCGATCCAGTCGGACCCGTTGAAGACAAGCGCGCCACCGCCGCCCACGTCCCAGACGCGTGCGCCCGTCCAGGGCGGAACGAACAGCCAGCCGCCGTTCGCGAAGATCGCGAGGGCCTTGTCCTGCCCTGCCCACAGCCCGCTGGCACCGGTGCCGACCACGTGCATGTCGCCATCGGCCGGCGATGCGGGCGGCACCGTCTCGCCGACCGTCAGCGCCTGGCCCGCCGCCAGCGCGTCGATCCGCGCCAGCGCCTCGTTCACCGTCACATGCTTCTGCGCCTGGGCCGCGTCGAGCAGCGGCATCGCGAATCGCTGAGTGTCAGACATCGGCGGTCACCACCCTTTCCGGTCCCGGTCCGTAGGTTGTCGAAAGCTGCGCGACCCGCAGCTCGATCTCGCCGGCGGCGCCATCGCTCGCCTGCATCGTCGTGTCGTAGAGGAAGCTCGGGACGGTCCGCTCGACGCGGCGCACCTCGCTGCCGCCGGCCAGGATGCGCAGGCGATAGCGCTCGCTGTCCTCGCCGAGCGGCACCTCCTGCGCCTCCCAGCTGTCGCCGCCGATCCGCGTCGTGCGCACCCAGCCGATATCGAGCGCGCCGTCGGTGCGCGTCCGCGCCCGAAGGTGCGCCGGCGCGAACGGCCGGAGACCGGTGCCCGGCGCCTCGTGCGCCAGCTCGACATAGGAGGCGTGGCCGAAATCGTACCGCGCCGGCCCGATCCGATAGACCCTCGAGAGCCCCAACTCGTCGCGGGCCAGCGGCACGGGCACCACCGCCTCGTCGAGCACGACCACCCGCGCCCCCGCCGCGACCGCGCCCGTGGCAAGCGCCGACGTCCCCCGCTGGCCGCGCAACAGCGTCGAAAGCGTGATCTCTCCGGGCCCGGTCAGGACGGCGTCGCGGAACTGCACGATCTCCCACTCGCCGCCGGGCAGCTCCACCGCCAGCCGGTTCTCGCCGTTCAGCACCGCCAGCCGGTCCCGCGACTGCAGCGCGCCGCTCCGGATCGCCAGCCGCGCCGGGAAACGCGCCCACCGGTCCGGCGCCGCCGCGGGCAGCGGATCGAGCAGCGTGCCCATCGTCGCCGGCCGCCGCACGGAGCGCAGGAACTCGAAGCTCTCGCTCCCGACCAGGCGATAGACCGCGACCTCCCCCCACGGCTGGGACGTGACCGCGAGCCAGGGACGATGGTCGATCTCGCTCCCGTTCGCGAGCGGCAGGTCCATGAACACGGCCTGGACCGGCCCCTGCGGCAGCGTCAGCGGCGGCTCGATCATGCGCTCGTCGTGCGCGACCGGCAGGTAGATCGACCGCTCGACCCGCGTCGCCTCGACCTCGCGGCGCTCCGTCTCGGTGATCCGCTCGATCCGGTAGGTCGCCGGCAGCCCCTCGAACTCCAGTGTCACGTGGTCGGCCGGCTCGAGACGCCGCTCGGACGGCGGCAGCACGAAGCTCGCCCCGTCGCGGACCCGCGCGCTTTCCGCAAGCCAGCGCTCGGCGAGCGCCAGCGCATTCGAGCTCGGCAGCACCAGCGGCAGCGACGTCTCGGCGACGGTCACGCCAGCGCTCTGCGGCAGCGACGCCTCCGCCGCCGCGATGCGGTAGTCGCCGTCGCTCTGCATGTAGGCGACCCGCACCGCATCGACGCCGGTCCCGGCGCTCTCCCGCACCCGCTCGACCGGCCCCCCCTCCTTCGCCGCCACCAGCCGCTCCTCGGCCAGCGCCTGTCCGGGCCGGTCCCCGCGCATCGCGAAGACCAGCAGCCCGCCGCTTTCGACCGCGTCGAACCCGTAGGCCAGCATCAGCGGCTGCAGCGCCTCGCGCGCCGTGCGGGTGGCGTCGATCAGATAGCCGTGCACCGCGCCGTAGAGACCGCTGACGTCGATGTCGGAGAGGCCGGCGCGCACGCAGATCTCCGCCACGACCTCCGCCAGCGACGACGCGGTGAGGCGGCCGTTGATCCAGTGGCCGATCCGGTAGGCGGGGCCGTCCGCCCAGACGCTCTGGCGCAGCGGAAAGTCCGGCCAGGGGCGCAGGTCCCAGGTCCAGACATAGCTGTCCGCGATCATCGGCCCGCCATAGATTCCCGAAATCGGGTTGATCGCGGGATCCGCCCAATGGCCGAGCTTAGCCTGCAGGAAGCGCCGCTGCATCTCGTCATCGCGCGCGCCGAGCGAGAAGTAGGGCAGCGCGCTCTCCGAGCTCTTGCCGTCGAAGAAGACGTTCGGCTGGTTCGCGCCGAGGTCCGAGGCCGGGCACCCCGTCTCCGTCAGCCGCACCGGCTTCGACTCTGGCTGCCATGCGGTCGGCGAGGCCTGGCGCACGCCGCCGACCCGGTCGTGGTGCGAGTTCGACCACCAGCTCCGGATGTCCTTCGGCCGGTAGATCCACGGCTCGCCATGGGCGCCGTCGGTGATCGCGGACCGATCCTGCGCCTCGCGAGCGGCGAGGTCGGCATAGTAGAAGTCGTGATACTCCCCGCCCTCGACGTTCCCCTTGAGGTAGGGCAGCGAGTAGACCGACGGCGCTCCCCCCGCGCGGTCGAGATGGCCCGCCGAATAGCGCCAGTCGGACAGGGGCGTGTAGTCGTCGACGCCGACGAAGTCGATCGCGGGATGCGCCCACAGCGGATCGAGATGGAAGATCGCGTCGCCTGACCCGTCCGGCGGCTGGTGCCCGAAATACTCGCTCCAGTCGGCGGCATAGCTGAGGTCGGCGCCGGGCAGGAGCTGGCGCACCTCGGTCGTCAGGTCGATCAGGGCGTCGACCGCCGGATAGCTGGTCCGGCTGTCCCGGATCGTCGTGATGCCGCGCAGCTCGGTGCCGACGCAGAAGCTCTCGACCCCGCCCGCCGCCTGCGCCAGCGCCGCCAGATGCAGCACGAAGCGCCGCCAGGTCCACTCGGCCGGCCCCGAATAGCTCACCGAGTCTCCCGAGACGGCGAAGTCCGAAGCCCGCGCCGAGCCGAAGAACGGAGCCACCTCGTCGGCCGCGGCCGCGGTCTGGTCGCTGCTGCCCGGCATCCCCGGCGCCGCGTCGAGCGTGATCCGCCCCCGCCACGGGAACGCCGCCTGCTCCGCCCCGCCATAGGGGTCCGGCAGCCCGTTCCCCGGCGGCACGTCCATCAGCAGGAACGGATAGAGCAGCACGCGCTTGCCCCGCGCCTTCAGCTCGCGGATCGCGTCGATCACCGACTGGTCCGAGGGCGTGCCGCCGAAGTTCGGCCGCCCCTCGCCGTCGGTGCTGACGACCGCGGCGCCCGCGCTCGTGAGCCCCGCCACGCTCCACGACCCCGGCCGGCTGTCGCGGTCCTGCTTCTCGACCTTCGGCTCGACACGGCACTGGCCGACACGGAGGTCGCTGCCGAACCAGGAGACCACCAGCGAGACCGCATCGCAGGCGGGCAGGTCCCGGTCGAGCTGGTCGAGCGCGACCAGCATGTCCGGCCGCCCCTCGGAATTGTTGATGTTGGCATAGCTCGCGAGCCCGTCCGGGCTCACATACTGGTAGGGCTCCGGCGCCAGCGCGAACTCGCCGGTCCCGGGCAACAGCGCGACCCCCTGCACCAGCGACGACAGCCGCTCGCCGCGCTCGGCGGGGTCGATCGGCAGGTTCTCGAGCGGGCTCCGATAGACCTCGAAGCCGAACTGCGGGATGCGGTTGCCGAACGGGCCGAGCTGCAGGTCCTCGAAGACGACATAGGCGGTCCCGCGGAAGGCGGGCGCGCGGTCCGCGCCCTCGACCGCCTCGATCTTCGGATCGGGAAGCTGGCTCTCGCCGCCCCGATAGACGCGCATCACCGCGTCGTCGGGGCGCCAGGGCTTGCCGTCGGCCCAGATCCGGCCGATGCCGTCGATCTGTCCCTCGCAGAGGCCGATCGCCAGGCTGATCGAGTACGAGTATTCCCTGACCTTCTGCCCACCGGTCGACTTGCCGCCCTGGGTCGAGGTCTCGACGTCCTCGTTGAAGCGCGTCGACCAGATCACCTCGCCCGCGACCCGCATACGCCCGAAGACGTGCGCCATCGGCGCCCCCTCGGTGGAGGTCTGCAGGTGCAGCGCCCGCGCGCGCCCCGTCTCGACCGCCTTTGCGCCGCTCCCGAGGATCCGCTGGTCGATCAGCGATCCGACGGTCGCGCCGACGGCCTTGCCGAGCGCGGCCGCACCGATCCCGAGGACCGAGCCGCCGATCGAGCCGCCGACGGCCGACCCGGCCGCTGCCAGTAGAACTTTCGCCATCAGACCCTCATTGCCGGAAACCGGAATGCGCCCGCGATCCGCCGGATCCAGGCGTCCGTCAGGCTGCTCTCCGCCACCGCGTGGCGGGAGTAGGCGTGGATGATCCGTCCGGGGCACAGACCCTCGGTCGCGAGGATGCCCACATGCTTCGCCGCCGCGCCGTCCCGCATCCGGAACAGCAGCACGTCGCCCGGCGCCGCCTCCCCGACCGGCAGCCGCACCAGGTGCCGCGCGGCGGCGGCCATCAGCCGGTCCTCGCCGGTCGCCTCGGCCCAGTCTGCGCTGTAGGGGCCCGTCGCCTCGGGCTCCGGCCCGATGACCGACCGCCAGACTCCGCGCACCAGCCCCAGGCAGTCCGCCCCGGCGCCGAGGCAGCTCGCCTGGTGCACATAGGGCGTGCCGATCCAGCGCCGCGCCTCGGCGACGACGCGCGCGCGGAGCGCCGCGTCAGCGCCGGAAGAGCGAGCCGCCGTCATGCGCCCCTCCGTCCTCGGGGTAGCCTGCCGCCCAGTCGTCGCCGGGCATCAGCGGGAAGCCGCGGAAGTTCAGGAAGTTCGAGAACTTGGCGCGGCAGGTCTCCGCCGTCTTGTCGCACCCGGCGGTCAGCGCCAGCACGTCGCCCACGGCCGCCGGCAGCGGCGGCGCGAGCCACAGCTCGACCGTCTCGCCCGCCTGGTGCTTGACGTGCGCCGCATGGCCGTCGTTCGTGCCGCTCGTCCACTGCGCGGTCCCCTGCGAAAAGAACCCGCGCTCGACCCCCTCCAGCCCCGTCACCCGGTAGCGCTGCGGCCCCAGAACCTCGGCGATCACCGCCTCCGCGTTCCACTCCGGCGCCGTCAGGTCGACGCCGCAGCGCCCGTCGCCGAGCGTCGCGTCGCAGTCGCGTAAGTATGCCCGCCCGAACGGCTGGTTCAGCTTCTCCGCCAGGCCGACCACCTCGGCCTCGAACCCAGCTCCCCGCCGGCGCACATCGCCGATGGTGCCGCGGCTCAGCAGGACCCGGCTTGCCACATCGCGCCAGTCCACGAGCCAGAGCGTCACCTTCGCCGAATCGTAGAGACCCCGCTCCAGGTCCTCCTCCGCGATCGCGTCCGACTGCAGCGCACCCGCCACCTCGTGCGTGTCGACGCTCAGGTTCGTCGCCGCCTCCGCCGCCGTGGCCTGGAAGCCCGACTCCGCCTCGAAGGTCACGCCGTCGAAGGCGAGGTCGCGGTCGTGGTCGGTGAAGCCGAGCACGACCCCGTCGGTCCGCTCGACCGCCCAGCAGCGGCAGAGCGTCGTCGCCCCGCTCGCCAGCGCGTCGCTCAGCGACGCCGGAAGATCCCGCATCAGACCCGCACCTCCACGATCGGGATCGAGGGCACCTCGCCCGCCTCGAACGCAGCGAGGTTCACCTCGACCACGTCGGTGTCGAAGCGCACCGGGACGTCGAACTCGAAGCCCGCGGTCACCGCCGCTCCCGCCGCCGGCGCCGCCGCCAGCGTCACCCGCCCCGTCGCGGTATCGACCGAAAAGTCCGGACCCTCGGACAGCGCGGCCCCGTCGACCGCCACCAGCACGGTGCCCGCCACGGGCTTCGCGATCGTCCGCCGATAGCCGTTCAGCCCCGGCGCATAGTGCTTGAAGAGCTGGAAGACCGTCTCGGCTCCGTCGCCGGTGCCGAGCGCCTGGTCCGCATCCCCCGGCACCTCGGACGGCTTGCACGACTTGTGGTCCAGCCAGTCCTTCCAGCGAAAGCCGTGGAGCATCCCGCGCCGCGCCTCGAAGAACGCCAGCACCGCGTCGAGATCGTCGAGCGTGCGCGTGCCGAGCCCCGCGTCATAGCGCCGGCGCGACTGCTCCCAGGGCGTGTTCCGCTCCTCGTAGCCGTTGACCAGCCGCACGACCTCGGTCCGCCGCTGCACGCCGCCCGACGACCCGAACGAGATCGCCGCCGGGAACCGCACCTCGTGAAAGTTCATCGCGCCGCCCCCTCAGAGCTGCCGGCTGCCGCGCGCGACGGCCCGGGCGAGCTGCGCCGCCACCTGCCCGCGCGAGCGCTGGAAGCTGTCGATATCCGGCGTCGAGATGTTCACGACGACCGTGCCGCCACCGGCCTGGCCGATGGTGCGCACGCCGAGCCGTCCGTCCGGCCCCCGGCCGAGCGGCATGATCGCCTCGGGCCCGGCTTCGCCCATCAGCCCGGCGCCCCCCGCCATCGGAAAGTGCGTCGGCCCATCGACAACGCCGCCCCGCGCGAACGCCCGCACCTTCCCCGCCGAGAAGGCGGCCCCCCGCTCGAAGCCGATCGCCCCGAACGCGCTCGACAGCGCGCCGCCCAGGCCCGCCGTGACCGGGCTCAGCGCCGCGTTCAGCGTGCGCGAGACCACGCTCTCCGCCAGCCCGCGCAGCACGTCCTTGAGGCCCTGGCCGCCGAAGATCGCGCGGTCGAACGCCGTCCTCAGGCTCGAGCCCAGCGACCGCGACAGCCGCCGCGCCTCGGCGTCCATCTCGCGCATCGCCCGGTTGGCCTCCGCCAGCTCCTCCGAGAACCCGGCAGCGGCACCCCGGACGGCCGAGAGCGAGGCCGCGAAGCCCTCTTCGAATTCATCGTTCATGTCGCTCCTCCTCCGTGTCCGGGAACCGCGCGATCAGCGCGTCCAGGTCCCCCCGCCGCAGCGCCGCCGCACCCACCGGCGCCAGCCCCGCGCCCTCGAGCGCGCGGGAAATCTCGCGCGGCGTCATTCCCCAGAACACCTCCGGCGGCATGCGCATCAGGCCGAGGCCGACCCGCATGAGCCCGCACCAGTCCACCCGCTCGCTCACCGGAATGTCGCCTCCAGAAGCCGGAGCCCCGCCTTCATCGCGCCGACTGCTCCGCCGCCGATCTCGGCCTCCGCCAGCTCTGCCTCGGTGAAGTCCTCGCCCGCCCCTCGGAGACCCGCGGCCAGCAAGGCCGTCAGCTCGCGCGCCGACACATCGCCGCCCTCGAACCGCTCGGCGAGGGCGACAAGCGACCCCACCTCCAGCGCGCTTTCGAGCTCGGCCAGCGCGCCGAGCGTCAGCCGCATCACGCGCGGTCGCCCGTCGACCACCAGCTCGACCTCGCCCCGCTCGGGGTTCGCCATCTCAGACCGCCGCGAAGGTCAGCGCGCCGGCAGAGACGAGCGACAGCTCGTAGGTCGCCTCGCCGTCGTGATCTCCGGCGTACTCCAGCGCCGTCAGCTGGAACGGCCCGGTCACCGTCCCGAAGTCGGGAACGACCACCTGGAAGGCAGGCAGCGTGCCGTCGAAGAATACCCGCCTCAGCGCCGCGTCCGACGCGGCATCGCGAAAGATGCCCCGGCCCGAGATCGCGGCGCTCCTGACCCCGGCCCCCGCCAGCAGCTCGCGCCAGCGCCCGGCGCTCTCCGCCGTCGTCACGTCGACCGTGTCGGCGTTGAACGACAACCGTGTCGCGCGCAGCCCCGCAACCGTCACGAATGTGCCGCCGCCCGCCTCGTCGAGCTTCAGCAGCAGGTCCTTGCCCTTCTGAGCCGCCATGTCTGTCTCCCGGAAATGTTGATCTCGGCGCCCCGCGGCGCCGTCACGCGTCCTCGACGAGCACGCGGAAGCGCAGCTCGACGCGGCGCATCAGGTCGTTGTCGCTCCGCCGCGTCCTGCCGCTGACAAAGCCCACGTGCACGACCCGCCCGCGCTCGGGCGCCAGCGCCGCGCCCGTCAGCACGTCCGAGATCACGCCCGCGACGTCCTTGGCCTCGCCGAACCCGCGCTGCGGCGCGTGCACCGCGATCGCCAGCATGTGAACGGCGCCGCTGCTGTCCTTCGTGGACCAGTCGTCCACCCGCTCGTCGCCCAGCGTCACCCAGATCGCGTCGGGCGCGGCATCGGCCTCGAACGGCGGCGGCGCGTCGTAGATCCGCCCGCCCAGCAGCGCGGTCAGGGTCGGGTCGGCCGCCAGCGTGTCATAGATCGCCCGCTGCAGCGGCCAGCTCAGCGCATAGGTCATGCGAGCGGCCCCTCCTCGCACCAGCAGATCAGGAAGCCGGGCTCCCGCGCCTCCGCGACGCCGCGCACGTTCAGCACCCGGTCGCCGGCGAGGAACCGCTGGTCGGCGCGCGGCCGCCGCGGCGAGTGGGCCGGGGCCGAGCGCACGATCACCCGGTGCGTCACGCGCCCGTAGCCCCGCGCCCCATGCTCCCGCTCGGCCGCGCCCGTGGCGCGCATCGAGGCCCAGAGCGTGCCGAGCGGCTGCCAGGCCACCTCCCAGCCGCCGCCGCCGTCGGGCACCCGCTCGGGCGCCTCCAGCACCAGCGCCGAGCCGAGGTCCGAGGCCGTGATCCCGACGCTCACAGCCGCACCGGCCGGCGCAGGTCGAGGAGCGCCAGCAGCCCCCCCGGCACCCCGTCGTCCTCGCCGTGCCTGTTGTCGTAGGCATGCGCCGCGAGCAGCATGATCGCCCGCGCCAGGTCCCCCGGAACCTCGCTCCAGCTCTGGGCGTAGCCCGCGTCGAACGCCGCCCGCGCGGTGGTGCCGCCGTCGAGCGAGGGCAGAGCGCCCCCGTCCGGCGCCGCGACCCGCTGCCGGACCGCCGCTTTCTCGAGCATCCATTCGCTCGCGTCGACCGCGGTCGCGGTCCCGCCCGAGACCAGCTCGAGCGACTGCACCGCCTCGACCGGCCCGACCGGCAGCACCAGGTGCCCGCGCCGGTCCCAGGCCGAGACCTCGAGCAGGAAGCCGCGCCGGAACACCGCCACCGCCAGCCGCTGCTCGACCAGCGCCACCGCCTCGCGCAGCAGCCGCTCCAGCAGCGCATCCTCGGCCCCGTCGTCGGTGAAGCCGTGGCCGAGCCGCAGGTGCTCCGCCAGCTCCTGCACCGGCAGGGCTGTCGCGGGGATCGTCCCCGTCTCTTTCAGGATCATGCCTCATCCCCCGCAAGGCAGCGTCCGATCGGCGAAAGGGCCCGGCGGCACCGCCGCCGGGCCCCGCTCGTCACGAGGTGCCGAACTTCAGCACCTTGATCGCGGCATAGTCGGTGACGTCGCCGCCGACCCGCCTGGTCGCGTAGAACATCACGTGCGGCTTGGCCGAGTACGGGTCGCGCAGCACCCGCATGTCCGGCCGCTCGGCCACGGTGTAGCCGTGGCCGAAGTCGCCGAACGCGATCGGGGTCGCATCGACGCCGATGTCGGGCATGTCCTCGACGATGGTCACCGGATAGCCGAGCAGGCGCGCCGGATGGTCCATCGACAGGCCCTCGACCCAGAGGAACCGGCCCTGCGCGTCCTTCATCTTCCGGACCTCGCCGGCGGTGCGCGAGTTCATCACGAAGCTCGCGCCCGCCCGGTAGTCGGCGTCGAGCGCGTAGACGAGGTCGATCAGCGCGTCCGCCGGGTCGTTCGGATCGAACCCGCCCGAGGTGCCGGTCGCGACATAGCCGATCGAGCCCCAGGCCCAGCTCGCGTCCTCGACCATCGGCTTGGTCAGGAACCCCTTGGGCTTGTTGACCCCGTCGCCGTTGACGAAGGCCGCGCTCTCGGCGCGGAGGAACCGGTCGGCGACCCGCTCGGCGAGCCACGACTCGACGTCGAAGGCCGCGTCGTCCAGCAGCCGCTGCGACGCCTTCGGGTTGGCGCTGAGCTCGTTCAGCTGGATCGAGATCCGGTCGATCAGCGGCGCCGTCGTCTCGGCGACCGTGGTCTCGTCGTTCCAGCCGGCGCCGATCTCGTTGTGGTCGACCAGCACGTCATAGGCCCCGGCCTCGACCTGCACGACCCGCGCGATGGCGCGCAGGTTGCCGGCCGAGCGGAGCACGCTGTCGATCGTGGCCGCGGTCTGCGGCGTGACCAGATAGCCGCCCTCTGCCTGCACCGCCGTGTTCAGGCCCTTGGCCTCGACGTCGAGCGCCTTCAGCCCGTCCTCCTCGCCGCGGCGCACATAGGCCGCGAAGGCCTTCTTGTGCGGCAGCTCGACGCCCGCCTGGGTGGCCAGCACCGGGCGGCGCACGTCGGCGGCCTTTCGGTCGAGCGCCTCGACCCGGCCCGAGACCTCGGCCATGCGCTCGGCAATGTCGTCCTTGAAGCTCTTGAAGCTCGCGAGGAATTCCACCGCGCTCGCCTTCGCCTCGGGGCTCACGCCCGCCAACTCGTGGTCCTGTTCAGTCATCGCTTTCCCCTTGCAATCGGAACGTCAGGCCGGCTCATCAGCCGCGGTGTCGGCCGCTGCCCGTCAGGGCCTCGGCCAGGGCCAGCACCATGTCGTCCGCCGCCTTCGGCGGATCGAGCGAGGCGCGGGCGGCGGGAAGCATCGGAAACGTCACCAGCGATACTTCCCAGAGGTCGAGCTCGATCAGGTTGCGCCCGCCCGTCTCGCGGTTCTCCGTGGAGCGGACCGTGCGGTAGCCGATCGACAGCCCCTCGATCGCGCCGGCGCGGAGCAGCGCCAGCGCCTCCACCCCCTGCGCGATGCCGTTCAGGATCTGCCCGGTGACGTGCAGCCCGGCCGCGTCCTCCGCCACCCGCTGCCAGACGCCGATCGGCCGCGCCGGATCGTGCTGCCACAGGAACTTCACCCGGCGTCCGGCGCGTTTCAGCGTCTCGAGCGAGCGGTTGAAGGCGCCCGGCAGCACGACGTCGCCGCCCTGGTCCGGCTGGTGGAAGAGCGACGCGTAGCCCGAGACGATGCCCCCCTCCGTCGTCTCGCCGAACTCCGCCACCGGCACGAACTTCGTCTCCAGCCCCAAAGGCGACAGCGCCCCCTCGCGTGCCTTCGTCATCCGTCAGTCCCCCTTGTCGTTGCCACGCCTCGGCGGCAGCCCCAGCATTTCCCGCTTCTCCCGCTCCTCCAGGAAGTCGGCTCCGGCGACCCGCCGCCACAGCGCCTCGCGCTCGACCGACAGCGCCGGCACCGCGTCGAGATCGGGCTCCAGCACCAGCTCCTCCGCGCTCGCGCCGCCGAGCCACCCGGCCAGCGCCGCTGCCGTCTTTCGGACCAGCGGCAGCACGCTCTGGCGATAGAAGGCGCGGTTCGCCTCCTGGTAGTTCGCGTAGGTGTTGTCGCCGGGCAGCCCCAGCAGCAGGGGCGGCACGCCGAAGGCCAGCGCGATCTCGCGCGCAGCCGCCGCCCGCGTCTCCAGAAAGTCCATGTCCTGGGGGCTGTAGCCCATCGGCTTCCAGTCGAGCCCGCCTTCCAGCAGCATCGGCCGCCCGGCGTTCCGCGCGCCCTGGTGATTCTCCTCCAGCTCGCTCGCCAGCCGCTGGTACTGCTCCTCGTTCATCCGCCCGCCGCCGTTCTCGCCCGAGAACACGATGGCGCCCGAGGGCCGCGCCGCGTTGTCGAGCAGCGCCTTGATCCAGCGCGACGCCGCGTTGTGCAGGTCGATCGACTGCGCCGCCGCCTCGAGCGGGCTCATCCCGTAGTGGTCGTTCTGCGGATGGAAGGCCTTGAGGTGCAGCACCGGCGCGAACTCCGGCGTCACATGGAACCGATGCTTCCGCTGGCCGACCGCGTATTCGTAGGCCTGCGGCCAGCCGTCCGGCCCCGGCACCACGGCCATGCGGTCCGGCCGCAGCGCGTGCAGCTCGCGCGGCAGGCCGCGGCTGTCCCGCCCGGTCCCCTCGACATAGGCATTGCCGGCAAGCTGCAGGTGCCCGTAGACGCTCTCGAGGAAGCTCCGCCCGTCCTGCCCCTGGTTCGGCCGCGCCAGCACCTTCAGCACCGGATGGTCGGCCACGCGCCGCTCGGCCCGCGTCAGCACCAGCGGCACCGCGCCCGCGGCCTCGGCCACCATCCGCACCGCGCGGAAGCCGATCACGTTCATCTCGTAGCCCGCGCGGGTCAGCGAGACGGTGTCGCGCGGCGACCAGACCGCCCGGCCGCCCCCGTGGAAAGCAACCAGCGGCCCCGTCGCGGACGCCTTCGCCTCACGCGGTGCGTCAGCCGCGGCGCGCAGCTTCCTGAATATCATCATTGTTCTCCTTAGGAGAGTCTCAGAGGCGACGGACCCGCGGGTCCCTGTCCCTGCCGTCGAGCATCAGGCTCGTCACCGCCCACACGAGGGCATCCATCCGGTCCGGGCTGCGCGTCCCGCGCCCCTGGACGAAGCTGCACATCTGGTCCTCGAGCTCGGGGAAGGCCCCGACATGGTGCACCCGCCCCTGCTCGTAGAGGGCCGCCACCGGCTCCGCCCGGATCGCCTTTCCCCGTGTGGCGCGCAGGCCCGAATAGCTGACGAACGGGTCCCTGTTCCGGATCACGTTCTCGACCATCTCGCCTCCCTGGTTCACCTCGGCCACCAGCCGGTCGGCCGCGAAGGCGCCATAGGCGTCGAGCGCGCGGTCGGCCCAGGCCGTGGGCCCCGCGCCGCCGACGCTCTCGTCGGCCAGCACGTAGACATGCGCCTGGGCCGCGTCCGCGCCGCCCGCGCGCCCGGCCACGACGATGCCGCATTCGTCGGCGTCCGGGCCCGATGTCACGGGCGGGTCCACCGCCACCACGACCCGGTCCAGCTCCGGCGCCTCCCGCACCCGCGCGGCCTCGATCGTCGCCCGCGTCCAGAGCGCGCCGGCGCGCTCGGTCACGAACTCGCCCTCGAGCTCCTGCCGCGCCATCGACGAGCCGCCCCAGCTCGCCGTCAGCCGCTCGATGAACCCCTCCGCCAGGTGCGCCCGGTTCGCCGCGGTCGGCGCCCGCGTCACCACCGATCCCTCGGCCTCGACCAGCTTCAGGAGCAGCGGGTTGTCGCCGCGCGGCGTCGTGGTCACGATCTGCCGGGGCCGGTCGCCGAGCCGCAAGCAGAACTGCAGCATCGTCCACGCCTCCCTGCACCGCCGCCACTTGCCGAGCTCGTCCGACCAGGCCGCGTCGAACTCGGGCCCCCGCAGCGCCTCCGGGTTCGCGGCCGAGCACATCCGCGCCTCCGCCCCGTTCGGCCAGATCAGCTTCGACTGCGAGGACTTGAAGATCGGCCGCCGGTCGGGCGGCGAGACGGCGAGCAAGCCGCTCTCCCCCTCGACCATCACGGCCCGCACCTCGTCGATCGTCTCGCCGACCAGCGCCACCCGGCGGCAGCGCCCGTCGTCGAGCGGCCCCGGCCCCTCGACCTGCGCCCGCACCCACTCGGCGCCGGCCCGGGTCTTGCCCGCGCCGCGTCCGCCGACGATCAGCCAGCACTGCCAGTCGCCCGCCGGCTCGAGCTGATGCCCGGGATGCGCCCAGACCTCCCAGAGCCACGGCAGCGCCGCCAGCGCGTTCGGGCTCAGCTCGTCCAGGAACGCCGCCTGCTCAGCCTCGCTCAGCGAGGCGAGCGAGGCGGCCGGTGATCTCCTCACGCGCGGCCTCCAGGTCGAGTGCGCCGTCGACCTCGTCGGGCTCGCGGCGGTCCAGCTTCGCTTCGAACTCGAGAACCACCAGAAGCGCGCGCTGCGCCTCGCGTGTCACCGCTTCGATCCGCTTGATCCGATCCCGGTCCTGCTCGTCGTTGAGGCTACCGGCGAGGCTCTCGATCGCCCCGTCCAGCGCTTGCGCCGCGCGGACGAACAGCCGCCGCGCCGAGGCCAGGCAGACCGGCTGGTCCGCCACCCCGTCGCTCGCACCGTCCGACCGACCGGCATCGTCTCCGGTGGTCGCCACTCAGCGCGCGTCCCTGCATGTCCGAAAATGAAAAAGGCGAGCCGCTGGCTCGCCCGTGCACATTATCTCTAGCGTGCCGACATGACTACCCGAGAGCGTGCGCGAAGTCAAGCGAATTCCGCACTGCCCGCGCGGTCATTCCGTCTCGACCGTCGTCTCCCGCTCCGCCGCGGCCTGCCGCTCGGCCTCGATCTTCCGCCACTGGCGGACATTGGCGTTGTGCTCATCCAGCGTCTTCGCGAACGCGTGCCCGCCCGTGCCGTCGGCGACGAAGTAGAGCGCATCCGTCTCCGCCGGGTTCAGCACCGCCTCGATCGCGTCGAGCCCCGGGTTCGCGATCGGCATCGGCGGCAGCCCGTCGATCGCATAGGTGTTGTAGGGCGTCTCGCGGTCGAGCTCCGAGCGGCGGAGGCCCCGGCCGAGTGGCCCCTCCCCCTCGGTGATGCCATAGACGACGGTCGGGTCCGACTGCAGCCGCATGCCTCTCCGCAGCCGGTTGATGAAGACCCCGGCCACCTGCGGCCGCTCCCCCGCCAGCCCCGTCTCCTTCTCGACGATCGAGGCCAGGATCAGCGCCTCCTCCGGCGTCTCGATCGGCAGCCCCTCCTGGCGCTTCTCCCAGGCGGCGGCCAGATTCTCCTCCATCGCCGCCTGCATCCGCGCCAACACCTCGCTCCGCGGCTGGTTTCGGCGGATGTCGT
This sequence comes from Thermohalobaculum sp., assembly GCA_035512995.1. Taxonomy (GTDB): domain Bacteria; phylum Pseudomonadota; class Alphaproteobacteria; order Rhodobacterales; family Rhodobacteraceae; genus Thermohalobaculum. The sequence continues at coordinate 9,108 of DATKCY010000176.1, read as the reverse complement.
AGGTGCTCGGAAAGACCGACCCCTCCGGCGGCACCTCGACCTCGCCCGTCAGCAGCGGGTTGTCGCGCAGGATCTGCACGACCTCCCAGCTCGACTTGCCTTCCGGCACCGTCACGAAGCGCTTGATGACGTCGCCTGAGGTCAGCTTCGCCAGCACCTCCTCCATCGAGGCCCTCGGCTCGAACGTGTACTCGCCGAACTTGAGCCGCTGCGCGCCGCCGGTGTAGCGCGCGCCCAGGCGAAACAGCGGCCCGCTCTCGACCACGCCGTGCATCTCGAGAAGGTGCGCGACGTCGCGCAGGCTCGCGCCCCGCGGCACCTCGACCACGGCCTCCTCCGCGAGCGGCCCGGGCGCCACGAACTCCCGCTCGGCCCACGCGAACGCGACGGCGCCCACCAGCCCCGCGACGATCAGGACCGTCAGCCCGTTGGCCGCAATGTTCCGGAAACGCATGGCGTCAGTTCATCCGTCCGAAGATCACCGAGGCGTTGGTGCCGCCGAAGCCGAAGCTGTTCGACAGCGCGACGTCGATCTTGCGCTCCCGCGCCTCGAGCGGCGCGAGGTCGATCGGCGTCTCGACCGACGGGTTCTCCAGGTTCAGCGTCGGCGGCGCCACGCCGTCGCGGATCGCGAGCACCGAGAAGATGCCCTCGATCGCGCCCGCCGCCCCCAGCAGGTGCCCGGTCGACGATTTCGTCGAGGACATCGTCACGTTGGCCGCGTGATTGCCCATCAGCCGCGTGACCGCCCCGAGCTCGATCTCGTCGCCGAGAGGTGTCGAGGTGCCGTGCGCGTTCACGTAGTCGATCGCGGACGGATCGAGCCCCGCGTTCCTCAGCGCCGCGCGCATCGAGCGGAAGCCGCCGTCGCCGTCCGGCGCCGGCGAGGTGATGTGGTAGGCATCGCCCGACAACCCGTAGCCCAGGATCTCCGCGTGGATCGTCGCCCCGCGCTTCTTCGCGTGCTCGTACTCCTCGAGCACCAGCGCGCCCGCGCCCTCGCCCATCACGAAGCCGTCGCGCCCCTTGTCGTAGGGCCGGCTCGCCTTCTCCGGCGTGTCGTTGTAGCCGGTCGACAGCGCCTTGCACGCGGCGAACCCGGCAACCCCGAGTTCGCAGATCGGGTTCTCCGCGCCCCCCGCCACCATGACGTCGGCATCGCCGTGCGCGATCAGCCGCGCGGCGTCGCCGATCGCGTGCGCGCCCGTCGAGCAGGCGGTCACCGGCGCGTGGTTCGGCCCCTTGAAGCCGTAGCGGATCGAGATGTGCCCCGACGCCAGGTTGATCAGCGCGGCGGGAATGAAGAACGGCGAGATTCGCCGCGGCCCGCGCTCCTTCAGCGTGATGGAGGCTTTCGCGATCGTGTCCAGACCGCCGATGCCCGACCCCATCATCACCCCGGTGCGTTCGAGGCTCTCCTCGTCCGTCGGCTCCCAGCCCGCGTCCTTGACCGCCTGGGCGGCCGCGGCCATCGCATAGAGGATGAAGCCGTCGACCTTGCGCCGCTCCTTCGACGCCATCCAGTCGTCGGCGTTGAACGTGCCGTCCGACCCGTCGCCCGTCGGGATCTCGCAGGCGACGCGGCAAGGCAGGTTGCTCGCGTCGAAGCGCGTGATGCGGACCGCGCCCGACCCGCCCTTCAGGATGCGCCGCCAGGTCTCCTCGACGCCGCAGGCCAGTGGCGTGAGCAGGCCCATCCCCGTGACCACCACCCGTCGCATGGCTCTCCCTCTCGCTCCGCTCGTCAGCGCCCCGATGCCGGCATCGGGGCCTTCGCGGAGAGTAGCGGCGACACCCTGCCGCAACCAACAAAAAGGCGGCCGGGTTCGCCGGCCGCCACGTCCCCGATCCGCTCCGGGCAGACGGTCAGTCGACCTTGGCCGAGATGAACTTGATCGCGTCGCCCACCGTCTGAATGCTCTCGGCCGCATCGTCCGGGATCTCGATCCCGAACTCCTCCTCGAACGCCATCACCAGCTCGACCGTGTCGAGGCTGTCCGCACCCAGATCGTCGATGAAGCTCGCGGTCTCGGTGACCTTCTCCTCCTCGACCCCGAGATGCTCGACGACGATCTTCTTCACGCGATCGGCGATGTCGCTCATGTTGTCTCCTCGCTTTGACGAGCCCCCTCGGGCCTCCTGAACCTGGAAATCTTCCTGCCCCCGCGGGCCGGCCGCGCAAGTTGCGGCGTTCCTTATCACACCAGCCGCGTCTGGCAAATTCCGATTTCCCCGCTCAGATCATCGCCATGCCGCCGTTCACGTGCACCGTCTGGCCGGTCACGTAGGCCGCCTCCTCCGAGGCCAGATAGACCACCGCCGCCGCGACGTCCCCGGGGGTCCCCATGCGCCCTGCCGGGATCCGCGACAGCAGCCCCTCCTTCTGTCCCTCGCCCAGAGCATCGGTCATCGCCGTCTCGATGAAGCCCGGCGCCACGCAGTTCGCGGTGACGCCGCGCGCCGCGACCTCGACCGCCAGCGCCTTGGTCATGCCCGAAAGCCCCGCCTTGGCAGCCACATAGTTGCCCTGCCCGGGGTTCCCGGTGTGCCCGACGATCGAGGTGATCGAGACGATCCGCCCCCAGCGCTTCTTCATCATGCCCCTCAGCACCGCCCGGCTCAGCCGGAAGGCCGCCGTCAGGTTGACCCGCAGCACCAGGTCCCAGTCTGCATCCGACATGCGCATGAAGAGCTGGTCGCGGGTGGTGCCCGCATTGTTCACCAGGATGTCGAGCCCGCCCGCGGCGTCCGCCACCGCCTTTGGCAACGCGGCCAGCGCCTCGTCGTCGGACAGGTCGCACGGCGTGACATGCGCCCGGTCGCCGAGCTCCCCCGCCAGCTCCTCGAGCGGCGCCTCGCGCGTGCCGCTCAGCGCGACCGTCGCTCCCTGGGCGTGCAGCGCGCGCGCGACCGCGCCGCCGATGCCGCCCGATGCGCCGGTGACCAGCGCCACCTTGTCCGACAGGTCGAACATCGCCGCTCCTTTCGCCGAGGAAACCCGTCAGCCGGCGATCTCGGCCGCCAGCCGCTTCACGTCGTCGGGCGTGTTCACTGCCACGGTCGCGAGCGTCTTGTCTATCCGCCGCGCCATCCCGCTCAGCGCCTTGCCGGCCCCGATCTCGACCATCGTGGTCACGCCCTGTCCCGCCATCCAGAGCACGGACTCGCGCCAGCGCACGACCCCCGTGACCTGCTCGACCAGCAGCCGCCGGATCTCGACCGCGTCGCGCACCGCCTCCGCGCGGACATTGGCGACCAGCGGCACCGCAGGCGCCCGGATCTCCACCTCCGCCAGCGCCGCCTCCATCGCCTCCGCCGCCGGCGCCATCAGCGCCGAGTGGAACGGCGCGGAGACCGGCAGCAGCATCGCCCGCTTCGCGCCGCGCCCCCTGGCGATCTCGACCGCCCGCTCGACCGCCGCCTTGTGCCCCGAAAGGACCACCTGCCCCGGGTCGTTGTCGTTGGCCGCCTGGCAGACCTCGCCCTCCGCCGCCTCCTCCGCGACCGCCCGCGCGGCCTCGAGGTCGAGGCCGAGCAGCGCCGCCATCGCGCCGACGCCGACCGGCGTCGCCTGCTGCATCGCCTTGCCGCGCGTGCGCAGGAGCCGCGCCGTGTCGCTGACCGACAGCGCCCCCGCCGCCGCCAGCGCCGAGTACTCGCCAAGCGAGTGCCCTGCCACAAAGGACGCCGCGTCCACGCCCACCCCCTCGGCCTCGAGCGCCCGCATCGCCGCCAGCGACGTCGCCATCAGCGCCGGCTGCGCGTTCTCGGTCAGCGTGAGGTCCCCGAGCTCCCCCTCCCAGACGAGGGCGCTCAGCCGCTGGCCCAGCGCCTCGTCCACCTCCTCGAACACGGCACGCGCCGCCGGATAGCTCGCGGCCAGGTCGCGCCCCATGCCGACGGTCTGGGCTCCCTGGCCCGGAAAGGTGAAGGCGCGCATGGGCTCGATCTCCGGATGCAGGTCGCGGCAACGGGGCCGCAGGGTGGCCGCGCCACCGTCGCCGCGGCCTCTCGGCGATGTCAACCGCGCCCTTGCCATCGGCTGCGAACATGGGTAAGGAGCGCGCTTCTCCCGGGACCAAGCACCCCGCGTCGCCTCTCGTGGACGAGACCCCGGGCGAGCAGCCCTCGTCCTTTGAAGCGGCCGAAGCATGAAGGAACTCGCGCCCATGCCTCTCTACGAGCATGTGTTCATCGCGCGCCAGGACCTCTCGAACGCGCAGGCCGAAGGCCTGGTCGAGCATTTCCGGCAGATCCTCGGCGACAACGGCGGCAAGGTGGTCGACTCCGAGTACTGGGGCCTCCGCACCCTCGCCTACAAGATCCACAAGAGCCGCAAGGGCCACTACGGCTACATGCGGACCGACAGCGCGCCCGACGCGGTCAAGGAGATGGAGCGCCTGATGCGCCTCCACGACGACGTCATGCGCGTGCTGACGATCAAGGTGGACAAGCACGAGGAAGGCCCGTCCGCGATCATCCAGGCCAAGAGCAGCCGAGACGACCGCGGCGACCGCGGCGGCCGCGGCGGCCGCAGGCGCGACTGAGGAGCCCAGCATGGCACGCAGACCGTTTTTCCGCCGGCGCAAGTCCTGCCCGTTCTCGGGCGCCAACGCGCCGACCATCGACTACAAGGACGTGAAGCTGCTCCAGCGCTTCGTGTCCGAGAAGGGCAAGATCGTGCCCTCGCGGATCACCGCCGTCTCGGCGAAGAAGCAGCGCGAGCTCGCGCGCGCGATCAAGCGCGCCCGCTTCCTCTCGCTCCTCCCCTACACGGTGAAGTGAGGAGACCGGCCATGGAACTCGTACTGCTCGAGCGGGTCGACAAGCTCGGCCAGATGGGCGAGGTCGTCTCGGTCAAGGACGGCTACGCCCGCAACTTCCTGCTGCCGCAGGGCAAGGCGCTCCGCGCGACCAAGGTCAACATGGCCCGATTCGAGGCCGAGCGCGCGCAGCTCGAGGCACGCAACCTCGAGGCGCGCGACGAGGCGGAGAAGGTGGCGAGCAAGCTCGACGGCCAGCAGTTCGTCGTGATCCGCTCGGCCTCCGACACCGGCTCGCTCTACGGCTCCGTCTCGACCCGGGACGTGGCCGAGGCCGCGACCGAGGCCGGCTTCTCCGTCGAGCGCCGCCAGGTCGTGCTCGACCGTCCGATCAAGGAGATCGGCGTCCACCCGCTCCACGTCGTCCTCCACCCGGAGGTTTCGGCCAACATAACCGTCAACGTCGCGCGCTCTCAGGAAGAGGCGCAGATCCAGGCGAGCGGCAAGAGCATCGCCGAACTGCGCGCCGAGGAGGACGCCGAGGCAGAGTTCGACGTCGCCGAGCTCTTCGAGGACATCGGCGCCGCCGCGGCCGAGGACGAGGTGCTGGCCGAGCAGGTCGAGCAGACCGACGCCGAGCAGCCTGCCGGCGAGGACGAGCCGCGCTGACACCGAATAGGAAACCGCGGCCCCGCAGCCGCGGTCTTTCGCCAATCTTGCCCGAGTTTTCCCGAGGCGGCAGCGCCTACTCGGACTGCACGTCCCCCGCCCCGTCGGCGTCCCCGGCCCCCTGCCCGGCCTCGCCGGAGGTCGGCGCGGGATCGGCCGCGCCCCGCCGGCACGGGAAAGCCTGCGCCAGCGCGACGATGATTCCGTACTCGGCCGGCGCTTCGGCCTCGGCCGGGTTGCCCTCCGCCCAGGCGGCGAACGCGCCGATGGCGTCGTCCGCGCTCGGGATCTCGCCCGCGCTCAGCGCCGTCGCCGGCCGCTGGCCCGCGGCGAAGGACCGGCAGTTCGCCTGCATCACCTGCACGATGCCCCGCATGGCGCCATAGCAGGCGCCGGCCGCGATGGCGTCCTCGGGCGACGTCGTCTCCGTATCTCCCGACACGATCGCGCACGCGCGCTGCATGTCCGACACCGTCAGCGGCAGCGCCTGCGCGTGGAGCGCCGCGGGCAGCAGGCAGGCGCCGATCGCGATTAACGCGCTCCGCATCAGTCGCGCCCCGACGCAACGGCACCGGCACCGAGCGCGCGCGCCACGGCCGCGGCCCGCGTCGGCTCGAGCCGGCGGATGCCCTCGAACGGCGTCGCCTCGCTCGGGTCGCGCCACCGGCGCAGCCCCGGCGGCACGACCGCCCGCGCCGGCCAGCGGCACCCGATCAGGCGCTCCTTCGGCCAGCGCTGGATCTCGATCCGCGTCCGCTGGTTGCCGCCGAGCACGTGATAGCACTCGTCGTCCTCGGCCCAGTAGAACCCGCAGTGGCCGAAGGGCGACCGCTTCAGCACCTGCCAGAAGATCAGGATCGAGCCGACCTGCGGCTCGATCGCCCGCCCGAAGGTCTTCCAGGGCCGCGCCCGCATCCTGAGCAGCGGCTGCGGCGCGTTCGGCAGCGCCGTGCGCAGGCAGTGGCCGACGAACAGGCCGCACCACGGCACGTCCACCGGCACGCGCCGGTCCAGCCATGCCGCCGTCCGGATCATGCGCAGATCGGATCGCTCGTTGATGTCCTCGACCCCGTCGAGAAGCTGGACCGCCTCGCCGAGCCAGCCGAGCCCCGCCGGCACCTCGTGCTCGAGGCTCTCGTCAGGACCCAGCGGCCGGTTGCCGAGCGGGCTCATCGGCGCCTCCCACCCGGATCCGAACGTGCCCCACATCTGCCGCCCTCTCATGCCGCCGGCGCGCGGCCGACCATGTTGATTCGAAACGCGCGGATCAGTCCCATGGTTCAACCGGGCCGGGTCGCAGCGTCTCCCGGGTCGATCCCCGCAGTTATCCACACCGCAAAAAAACAGCGGGGACCGTGGGCCCCGACCCGCCGCACCAGCCGCTTCTGATGTATGCTGCGCGCCGGGGCAAGAGCAAGGTGGGGGATCATGGCCGACGGGGTGAAGATCGAGGGCGAGGCGCAGGCCCATCCGCACAACATCGAGGCAGAGCAGGCGCTCCTCGGCGCGCTCCTGCTCAACAACGACGTGTTCGACAAGATCGAATCGATCGTGCAGCCGCACCACTTCTACGACCCGGTGCACGGCCGCATCTTCCAGATCGCCGCGCGCCGGATCGCCAAGAACGCGCTCGCCTCGGCGGTCACGCTCAAGCCCTTCCTCGCCGACGATCCGGGCCTCGCCGAGCTCGGCGGCACCGAATACCTCGCCCGCCTCGCCGCCTCGACCGTGTCGATCATCGCGGCCCGCGACTATGCCGAGACGATCCGCGACCTCGCCCTCCGCCGCGACCTCATGCGGATCGGCGAGGAGATCGCCGCCCGCGCCGCGCAGTTCGACACCGAGGTCGAGCCCGCCGAGCAGATCACCGAGGCCGAGCAGGCGCTCTACACGCTCGCCGAGAAGGGCCGGTACGCCACCGGCTTCGTCGACTTCGCCCAGGCCGCGGCCGACGCGGTCGACGTCATCACCGCCGCATTCCAGCGCCAGGGCAAGATCGCCGGCCTCTCCACCGGCTTCGCCGACCTCGACTATCGGCTCGGTGGCTTGCGCCGGTCCGACCTCATCATCCTCGCCGGCCGCCCGTCGATGGGAAAGACCGCGCTCGCGACCAACATCGCTTTCAACGTCGCGCGCAGGCACCGCACGGGCACCCTGCCCGACGGCTCGACCGGCACCCTCGACGGCGGCGTCGTCGGCTTCTTCTCGCTCGAGATGTCAGCCGAGCAGCTCGCCAACCGCCTGCTGTCGGCCGAGGCGCAGATCCGCAGCCAGGAGCTGCTGTCGGGCCAGATCCAGGAGGCGGACATGCGCCGCTTCATCGACGTCGCGATCGAGCTCGAGCGCATCCCGCTCTACATCGACGACACCGCCGCCCTGCCGATCTCGGCGCTCGCCGCCCGCGCGCGCCGGCTCAAGCGCCAGCACGGCCTCGACCTCATGGTCGTCGACTACCTCCAGCTCGTCCGTCCCGCCTCCGGCCGCGGCGAAGGCCGCGTGCAGGAGGTGAGCGAGATCACGCAAGGCCTGAAGGCCATCGCGAAGGAACTCGACATTCCCGTCGTCGCCCTCAGCCAGCTCTCCCGCCAGGTCGAGAGCCGCGAGGACAAGCGCCCGCAGCTCGCCGACCTCCGCGAATCCGGCTCGATCGAGCAGGACGCCGACATCGTGATGTTCGTGTTCCGCGAGGAGTACTACCACGAGCGCACGAAGCCGCAGGAGGACGACGAGCGCTTTCCCGAATGGCAGCAGAAGGCCGAAAAGCTCCACGGCCGCGCTGAAGTCATCGTCGGCAAGCAGCGCCACGGCCCCATCGGCTCCGTCGACATGCACTTCGAGGGCCGCTACACCCGCTTCTCCGACCCCGTGAAGGAGGGACGGGTCCTCGAGAGCGAGTTCTGACCCGCCCGCCCGCTCAAAAAATAATGAGCCCGCCAAAGCCTCCGCAGCCCCGGCGCCCGAGCCGGGGCGTCGTGAACCAAACGCGCCCGGCGATCAGCTCCAACAGCAATGACTGCGGGGCAGGCGCCGGCACCACTGCGCCCGCGCATGAAGCCGCCGTAGACAACCGCCGGCCGATCACTACCTAGACCGTCTCACCTGATGCCGCCGCCCCGCGATCATCGACGGGCGGCGCTCCCTCCTCGGAAAGGCCCCACGCACCGATGCGCGACCGCGACGACAGCAGCCGACCGGACCAGCGGGGGGGCCTGCCCCCGCACAAGCGGCGCCTATCGATGTTCGGCCGGTCGGTCGATCTGCCCGAAAGCCGCCTGCTGCGTATCTCGCTCGGCATCCTGCTCTGCCTCGGCGGCCTCCTCTGGTTCCTGCCCGTCGTCGGCATCTGGATGCTTCCCCTCGGCCTCGCCGTCCTCTCCGTCGACATCCCCTTCGTCCGCCGCCATTCGCGCCGCTTCGGGATCTGGTTCCGGCGGCGCTACCCGAAGACCGCGAGAAAGCTCTTCCCCCGGTCGAAAAGCTCCTGAGCCGTCGCGGAACCCCGGCCGCGCAGACGCCCCGAACCCCTCCCCGAGGTTCCGATGCCGCTCTCCGGCCTGCTGACGATCGACCTCGACGCCATCGCCGCGAACTGGCGGGCGCTCGACGGCATCTCGGGTCCCGGCGTCGAGACGGCGGCCGTGGTCAAGGCCGACGCCTATGGCCTCGGCGTCCGGCA
>DATKCY010000175.1:0-4348 GCA_035512995.1 Thermohalobaculum sp. | reverse complement strand
GTCGAGGACGAGGCGCCGGTGCGGGCCTTCGCGAGCCGCGCCCTCCGGCTTCGCGGCTACAGCGTCGAGACCGCCGATTCGGCCGAGGAGGCGATGGCCTACCTCACCGAGCAGACCAACCCTGTGGACCTCATCGTCTCGGATGTCGTGATGCCGGGCATGGACGGCCCCGCCTTCGCGGCGGAGGCGCGCCGCCTGCGCCCGGGCCTGCCGGTCGTCTTCGTCTCGGGCTACGCCGAGCACGGCTTCCGCAAGAACATGCAGGAGGAGGGCGTGCGCTTCCTGGCGAAGCCGTTCTCGCTGGCGGAGCTCACCGCGGTCGTGAAGGATGCCCTCGACGAACGGGCGCTCGCGCGCGGTTAAGACTTCTTAAACCATAATGCGCGGCAATCGTCGGGTCGGACTGCACTTCGTTCTTTATTCGTTCCGCGAACTGTGAGAACGTGTTGCGAACGTAGCGGTGATTGTCACCGTCGTGGCGAGTGTGGGATACGAGGTGCGGGCGATGACGAAGACGGTGCTTCAGCTGGACGAAAGGCGGACGATGGACAAGCAGAAGGCTCTCGAGTCGGCGCTGGCGCAGATCGAGCGCAGCTTCGGCAAGGGCTCGATCATGAAGCTCGGCCAGCGCGATGCGGCGATGGACATCGAGGCCGTCTCGACCGGATCGCTCGGGCTCGACATCGCGCTCGGCATCGGCGGCCTGCCCAAGGGCCGGATCATCGAGATTTTCGGGCCGGAGAGCTCGGGCAAGACCACGCTGGCGCTGCATTCGGTCGCCGAGGAGCAGAAGAAGGGCGGCATCTGCGCCTTCGTCGACGCCGAGCACGCGCTCGACCCGGCCTATGCCAAGAAGCTCGGGGTGAACATCGACGAGCTGCTGATCTCGCAGCCCGACGCCGGCGAGCAGGCGCTCGAGATCACCGACACGCTGGTGCGCTCGGGCGCGGTCTCGCTCGTGGTCGTCGATTCTGTCGCGGCTCTGACGCCGCGTTCCGAGCTCGAGGGCGAGATGGGCGACAGCTCCGTCGGCGTGCAGGCGCGGCTGATGAGCCAGGCGATGCGCAAGCTCACCGGTTCGATCAGCCGCTCGAAGTGCATGGTCATCTTCATCAACCAGATCCGCATGAAGATCGGCGTGATGTTCGGCTCGCCGGAGACCACCACGGGCGGCAACGCGCTGAAGTTCTACTCCTCCGTCCGCCTCGACATCCGGCGGATCGGCGCGGTCAAGGACCGCGACGAGGTCGTGGGCAACGCGACCCGCGTGAAGGTCGTCAAGAACAAGGTCGCGCCGCCGTTCCGGCAGGTCGAGTTCGACATCATGTACGGCGAGGGCATCTCGAAGACCGGCGAGCTGATCGACCTCGGCGTCAAGGCGGGCGTGGTCGAGAAGTCGGGCTCGTGGTTCTCCTACGGCGACCAGCGGATCGGGCAGGGGCGCGAGAACACCAAGCAGTTCCTGAAGGACAACCCGGACATTGCGCACGCGATCGAGGACAAGATCCGCGCCGCCCACGGCCTCGAGTTCGACCTCGTGGCCAGTCCTGCCGAGGGCGATGACGTGATGGAGGCCTGAGAAGGCGTCCGCGCGACGCGCGATTGCCGCGGCATCCTCCGGCCCCGACAGAAGTCCGACGCGGCGGGCGGGGCGCTGGCGCCTCCGCCCGCGCTCCCGCTCTCTCGGGAGAGGGAGCGGCTTCTCCGGGAGATCCCGGCGCTCAGGCGCTGATCGCGGGCTCGGTCGTCCGGCCGATCGCGGCCACCTCGTAGGGCGTGGTCTGGTAGACCTCGTTGATCCAGTTGCCGAAAAGCAGGTGCGCGTGGCTCCGCCAGCGGTTCAGCGGGGACTGCGCAGGATCGTCGCCGGCATAGTAGTTGAGCGGCGGGCGGATCGGCGTTCCGGCCTCGACGTCCCGGCGATACTCCTCGTCGAGCGAGGTCGTGTCGTACTCGATGTGGTTGAACATGTAGAGCGCCCGATGCTCCGGGTCCTCGACCAGGCAAGGGCCGGTCTCGGGCGCGCTCATCAGCACCTCGAGGCCGCGGCCCGCCGGCAGTTCCTCCTCGCGCACCTCGGTCCAGCGGCTGACCGGGATCGTGAACTCGTCGGAGAAGCCGCGCAGATAGGGCGAGGCGGGCGCGCGGTTGCGGTGGAAGAAGCAGCCGAACGCCTTCTCCCCCAGCGGATGCTTCTCGACCCCGTGGAAGTGGTGCAGCATCGCCTGCGCCCCCCAGCAGACCGCGAAGGTCGAGTGCACGTGGCTCTGCGTCCAGTCGAAGATCTCGCAGAGCTCGTCCCAGTAGGTGACCTCCTCGAATTCGAGGTGCTCGATCGGCGCCCCGGTCACGACGAGCCCGTCGAAGCGCGCCTCGCGCAGCGCCGAGAACGGCTGGTAGAACGCCTCCATGTGCTCGGCCGACGTGTTCTTCGGCTGATGCTCGCTCATGCGGATCAGCGTCAGGTCGATCTGCAGCGGCGTCGAGCCGATCAGCCGCGCGAACTGGGTCTCGGTGCGGACCTTGTTCGGCATCAGGTTGACCAGCGCGATCTGCAGCGGCCGGATGTCCTGGCGGAGCGCCGCATCCTCCGACATCACCATCACGCCCTCGGAGCGGAGCACGTCGTGGGCGGGCAGGCGGCTCGGGATCTTGATCGGCATCGCTCTCTCGGTCGGCCAAGGGCTTGCGGCGCAAGCTAAGGGCCGCCGCCGGGCCAGGCAAGCGCGGCCCGGGACTACCCGGCGAGCGGCGACCTGACGGCGAAGGCCGCCCGAGGTCGGGCGAGCGGCACCGCAGGGCAGGCCGGCGTGCAATGCCCGTTTGCCATCATGGTCAACAGAGTCCTAATCCGATTTGTTTTCAATTACTTGACCCCCATTGCACGCGTGCAACGTCGCGCCTTTCACACCCGTCGGGGGGCGGAAAGGGCCCGGCCGGCCTGCCCTGCGGTGCACGAAGGGAGCCCTGGCCGGGTGAGCCCGGCCTACCGGGGTGAGGCTGCGGGACTCCGAGGGGTGGCCTCGGGGCTCTTCACGTGCTCGGGACGCAGGCCGACGCCGATCGCGAGCGCCGGGAGCAGGCGGAGCGGCGGGACGGCGTCGAAGAGGCGGAGGGCCCAGGGAACGCTCGGCTCGGTGCGGCTCGCGAGCACGGGGGCGATGATGCGCTCGTGCGCCGCGACCTGCGCCCGCTGCACCATGCGCGCCGGCCAGTCCCGGCGCTTCTGCACCGCCGCCAGCGCCGCCTCGTCGGGGCGCCCGTGCGTCAGCGGCTCCGCCAGCAGGTTCGCCGCCGCGACGGCGTCCTGGATCGCGAGGTTGATGCCGACGCCGCCGACCGGCGACATCGCGTGCGCGGCGTCGCCGATCGCGAGGAAGCCCGGCCTGTGCCAGCGCCGCAGCCGTTCGACCCGGACCGTCAGCAGCTTCACGTCGTCCCACGCGCCGATCGCGCCGACGTTCTCGCCGAGGAACGGCGCAAGCGCGCGGAGCCCGGACCGGAAGGCGCCGAGCCCCTGCGCCCTGATGTCGTCGAAGCCGCCCTTCGGGATCACATAGGCGCACTGCCAGTAGGTGTCGCGCCAGATCAGCACGAGGAAGCGGCCGGCGCCGGCGATCGCCAGGGGCTCGGCGGGCTGGTCGTCGCTCCGCGGCACGCGCATCCAGAGCACGTCGATCGGCGCGCCGAGGTCCTCGAGCGGCAGGCCCGCCGCCTCGCGGAGCCGCGAATGCCGCCCGTCGGCCGCGACGGTGAGCGGCGCGCGGATCTCGACCGGCCCCTCCGGCCCGGTGGCGCGGACGCCCGCAACGGTGCCGCCGTCCTCGACCAGCGCCTCCGCCTCGGTCTCCATCAGGATGCGGAAGCCGGGCCAGCGGCGCGCGGCGCCGACGAGGAAGTCGAGGAACTCCCATTGCGGGATCAGCGCGACGTAGGGGGGATGCCGCTTCAGCCGCGCGAACTCGCCGACCGGCCAGTCCCGCCCGCCGATCCGGACCGCGACGCGCCGGACCTTCTGGTGCGGGCGCTCGAGGAAGGCGTCGAGCAGGCCGAGCTCGCTGAGCACGGTCAGGCTGGAGGGGTGGATCGTGTCGCCGCGGAAGTCGCGCAGGAAGTCGGCGTGCTTCTCGAGCACCACGGCCGCGATGCCGGCGCGCGCCAGCAGCAGCCCGGTCATCACGCCGGCGGGGCCGCCACCGGCGACGACGGCACCGGTCTCGATCCGGTCAGGCGGCACGCTGGTGGCGACCGAGCGCCCCGGCGATCAGCTGGTCGAAGTCCTCCGGGGTCGCGACCGCCTCGACCTCGGCGGCGGTGACGGCGATGCCCCAGCGCCGGGCGATCGCGT
>DATKCY010000174.1:0-11829 GCA_035512995.1 Thermohalobaculum sp. | reverse complement strand
TGCGGCGGACGGCGATGCCGCGCTCGGCGAACCAGCCGAAGCTGTCCTCCATCAGCCGGCCCTTCGATGGCAGCCCGAGGACCAGCCGCGTCATCCCCGCTCTCCCGCCGCCAGCGCCGCCTCGGGCCGGATCATGCCGCCGACCGCCGGGACCGGCGGGGCGGCGCCGAGGCGCACGGTCATCGAATCGTAGCGCCCGCCGCCCGCGAGCGGCGGCAGCTCGGGCCGGCCGGCGGCGGCGACCTCGAAGACGAAGCCGTCGTAGTATTCGAGCTTGCGCCCGAAAGCGGCGTCGAAGGGCAGCTCGGCGGTAGCGATGCCCGCCATCTCGAGCGCGGCCAGCCGGTCGGCGAAGCGCTCGAGCGCCGCGGCGACGGCGGGGCCGGTGCCGGCGAGCAGCCGGTCGAGCTCGGCAAGCGCCTGCGGAGCCGGGCCGCTGACGGCGAGCGCCGCCTCGATCAGCCGGCCGTGGGCGGGATCCATCGGCGGCTCCCCGGCGGCCACGGCGAGCTCGCTCGCGCGGGCCGCGATCTCGGCCGTCTCGCGGAGGCCCAGCACCTCGCCCGCCTCCTCCGCCAACGCGGCGACGGCGGCCTCCGGGTCGGGCACGCCCGCGGCCTCGAGCAGCGCGGCGCGGCGGGGCGAGGGAGCCCTGGGCGGCGCCGCGAACTCGGCGATCAGCGCGTGGAAGCGCGCCGGGCGCCAGAAGTGGCGCTTGAGCGCCCGCCGCCGGCGCGGGGCGAGGGGCAGGGCGTCGAGCAGCGCGAAGGCGATGCCGAGGTCGCCGGTCGCGACCGTGACGGGCGCGGGGCACGCGTCCGCGAGCGCGGCGAGGAGGGTCGCGAACACCTCCGCCTCGGCGGCGGCGCCGTCGGGGCGGCCGAGGCTCTCGATCCCCGCCTGCAGGTACTCGACCGGCCGGGCCGAGCCGCCGGCCTGGCGGCGGAAGACCGGGCCGCGGTAGCGATAGGCGGCCTGCCGGTCCCAGCCGCCGGCCCCGTGCGCGAGCGCCACCGGCACGGTGAAGTCGGGGCGCAGGCACAGCTCCTCGCCGGTGCCGCCGCCGGGGAAGAGGAAGGCGCGGGTGCGCAGGTCCTCGCCGTAGAGGTCGAGCAGCGTCTCGGCCGGGAACAGGTGGCGGGCCGCGACGGCGGCAGAGCCGGCGGCCGCGAACCGCGCATCGAGGCGCCCGAGCAGCGCCTCGAGCGCGCCGTCGCTCGCGGCGGCGATCACCGCGGCCCGGTGCCCGTCCCGCGGGCGAGCATCGCGGCGACTTCCTCGACCAGCCGCTCGCGCGGGACCGCGACCTGCGCCGGCTGCGCCGTCCACTCCTCGCGCGTCTCGATCTCGGCCGCGAGAAGCGCGCCGAGCGCGAGGTCCTTGAGCGTGACCATGCCCTCGGCCCGCTCGTCGCCGCCCTCGATCACCGCGACCGGGGCCGCGCGCCGGTCGGCGTATTTCAACTGCTTGCCGAGGTTGCCGCCGCCGAGGAAGACCTCGGCGCGGATGCCGGCGGCGCGGAGCTCGGCCGCCATCGCCTGGTAGCGGGGCATCTCGCCCCGGTCCATCGCCGCGATCACGACCGGCCCCTGCGCGCCTGCGCGCGCCCCGTGGCCGATCGCCTCGAGCGCCGCGAGCAGCCGGTCGACGCCGACCGAAATGCCGGTCGCCGGCACGGCCTCGCCCGTGAAGCGCTTGACGAGGTCGTCGTAGCGCCCGCCGCCGGCGACCGAGCCGAACTGGCGGTGCCGGCCCTCCTCGTCGGTGATCTCGAAGGTGAGCTCCGCCTCGAACACCGGGCCGGTATAGTAGCCGAGGCCGCGGACGACCGAGGGGTCGATGACCGCGCGGGCCGCCTCTGCGCTCGCGCCAAGCTGCTCGGCGATGGTCTCGAGCTCGGCGACGCCGGCGCGGCCGGTCTCGGAGCCTGCGACCAGCTCGGCGAGGCGGCCGCAGGTGTGCGCGCCGTCGCCCTGGCCGGCCGAGATAAAGGCCATGATGATGTCGGCCTGCTCACCCCCAAGCTTGGCGCCCGGGGTGAAGTCGCCGCTATCGTCTTTTCGACCGAGCGAGAGAAGCAGGCGCACACCCTCTTCGCCGAGACGGTCGAGCTTGTCGATTGCACGAAGGACGGTGCCCCGCTTGTCAGCGTTCTTCGACGGATCCTCAGGATCGAAGAGGCCGGCCGTCTCGAGCACCCCGTTCAGCACTTTCCGGTTGTTGAGCCGGATCAGGTAGTCGCCGCGGCCGATGCCGATCGCCTCCAGCGCCTCGCCCAGCATCATGCAGATCTCGGCGTCGGCCGCGACGCTCGGCGCGCCGACCGTGTCGGCGTCGCACTGGTAGAACTGGCGGAAGCGCCCGGGGCCCGGCTTCTCGTTCCGCCAGACCGGACCGACGGCGTAGCGGCGATAGGGCGAGGGCAGCGTCTGCCGGTGCTGGGCGAAGACGCGGGCGAGCGGCGCCGTCAGGTCGTAGCGGAGCGCGAGCCAGGTCTCGTCGTCGTCGGCCCAGGCGAACACGCCCTCGTTCGGCCGGTCGACGTCGGGCAGGTACTTTCCGAGCGCGTCGAGCATCTCGACCGCGGGGCTCTCGAGCGGGTCGAAGCCCCACGCGTGATAGACCTCGCAGATCGCGTCCAGCATCGCGGCGCGGCGCGTGACCTCGGCGCCGAAATAGTCGCGGAAGCCGCGCGGGGTCTCGGCCGTCGGCCGCGGCTGCTTCTTCGCTCTGTTCTTTGCCATGACGGGCGGGATCGCGGGCTGCTTCCGGGCGCCCGTGCCCTAGCGGATCGGCGGGGGGCAGGCAAGCGGGGCGGCCGCGCCCGGCGCACCGGCGCCGGACGCGCGACGGGGTCCGGGTTCGCTGCCGCCCGAGGCGGACGTGCGGCGCCTAGCCGAGCGCGCGCTTCACGCGGGCGCCGGCGTCGCCGAAGTCCATGCGGCCCGGATAGCGCGACTTCAGGTGGCCCATGACCTTGCCCATGTCGCGGATCGAGCCGGCGCCGGTCTCGCCGATCGCCTGCGCGACGGCGCGGCGGATCTCGGCCTCGGTCATCTGCTTCGGCATGAACTCGCGGATGATCCGGGTCTCGGCGTCCTCGCGCTGGGCGAGCTCCATGCGGCCGGCCTCGCGGTAGGCCTCGGCCGACTGCTCGCGCTGCTTGACCATCGTGCTCAGGAGCTGGTGGACGCCCGCGTCGTCGAGCTCGACGTCGCCGCGGTCCTCTTCGGCGCGGAGTGCAAGGTCGCGGTCCTTGATCGCGGCGAGCATCAGCCGGAGGGTGCAGACGCGCACGGTGTCGCGCGTCGGCATCGCTTCCCTCAGGGCCTCCTCGATCCTGTCGCGCATTCAGGCCGGTCCGGGATGGCGCCGCAGTCCGCGGCAGGAGCGATCGAGATTACACCAGGCAGCAGCGGCGCCGCAATGCCGGAATGATCCATCAACTAGTTGAAACATAAGATGTTTCCCGACAGGCAGCCGGCTCCCTGCCGACGCCGCCGGCCCGCCCCGCGCCCCCCGCCGGAGCGCGAGTCGGGCCCCGGCCTTGCGGGCCGGGCGCGCCCCGGCTATCTGCCGGGGCACCGTCCGCCCGATCGTCCCCCCGGAAGTCCCAGCCGAAGGCCCGCCCCATGAGCGACCCGACCGACGCGCGCCGCCCGACCGCCCTCCTGGCGCTGGCCGACGGCACGCTGTTCCGGGGCCACGGGTTCGGCGCCGAAGGCACGGTCGCGGGCGAGCTCTGCTTCAACACCGCGATGACCGGCTACCAGGAGATCATGACCGATCCCTCCTATGCCGGGCAGATCGTGACCTTCACCTTCCCGCATATCGGCAATGTCGGCACCAACGCCGAGGACGACGAGAGCGGCGGCGAGGCCGCGGCAGGCATGGTCGTGCGCTGGCCGGTGAGCGCGCCGTCGAACTGGCGCGAGACCGCGGGCCTGTCGGAGTGGCTGGCGGCGCGCGGCCGGATCGGCATCGCCGGCGTCGACACCCGCCGCCTGACCCGCGCGATCCGCGAGCAGGGCATGCCGCACGCGGCCCTCGTCCACGCCGCCGCCGGCCGGATCGACGCCGACGCCGCGGTCGCGGCCGCGCGCGCGTTCCCGAGCCTCGAGGGCACCGACCTCGCCCGCGGCGTGACCTGCGCCCAGACCTATCGCTGGGACGAGGGGCGGTGGGACTGGCCCGGCGGCCATGCGCAGGCCACGGCCCCGCGCCACAAGGTCGTGGCGGTCGACTACGGGGCCAAGCGCAACATCCTGCGCTCGCTGGCGTCCGCCGGCTGCGAGGTGATCGTGCTGCCGGCGTCCGCGACCGCCGAGGACGTGCTGGCGCATTCGCCGGACGGCGTCTTCCTGACCAACGGCCCCGGCGATCCGGCGGCGACCGGCGCCTATGCCGTGCCGATGATCCAGGGCGTGCTGGCGGCGGAGAAGCCGCTCTTCGGCATCTGCCTCGGCCACCAGATGCTGGCGCTGGCGCTGGGCGCCAGGACAGCCAAGATGAAGCACGGCCATCACGGCGCGAACCACCCGGTGCAGGACGTCGAGACCGGCCGCGTGACCATCACCTCGATGAACCACGGCTTCGCGGTCGACCGCGACAGCCTGCCGGCCGGCGTGGTCGAGACGCACGTGTCGCTCTTCGACGGCTCGAACTGCGGGCTGCGCGTCGAGGGACGGCCCGTGTTCTCGGTCCAGTACCACCCCGAGGCGAGCCCCGGGCCGCAGGACAGCCTGGAGCTGTTCGACCGCTTCGTCCGCGGCATGGACGACGCCCGCGGCTGACTGCGCGGGCCCCTCCCGTCCGTCTCGTTAAGCCTTCTTTAACTTAATAAAACATGAATCGACCTGCCGGCGCGGCGAGTCGAGGGGCCCCGTGCCGCACGTCGAGGAGGGACGGCATGGGCAGGGAGGAACGCATTCTCGCGCGCGCACTTGCGGGCGCGCCCAAGACCACCACGGCCCTCGGCCGCATCCTGCTCCGCCGCGCCGCCGTCGACGAGGGCGACCTCGCGGCGGCGCTGGCGATCGAGGCGCGGACCGGCGCCCGGCTCGGCGACATCCTGGCGGCGCGGGGCTACGCCTCTGCCGCCGAGGTCGGCGCCGCGCGCGCCGAGCAGTGGGGCCTCGGCTTCGTCGACCTCGAGGCCGATCCGCCGGACCCGGTCCTGACCGACCGACTGGACGACCCCGAGCCGTGGATGGCCGCCCGCCTGCTGCCCTGGCGCCGGATGGGCGGCCTGACCGCCTATGTCACCGACCGGCCGGAGGGCGCGGCGGCGGCGCTCGGCGACGTCGCCCGCCAGGCGTTCGCGGCGGTGGTCGTGGCGACGCCGCGCCAGCTCGACCAGGCCTTTGCCGCGGCCTTCGCCGATCAGCTCGTCCGGCGCGCGACGACCGGCCTGCCCGAGGAGCATTCGGTGCGCACCCTCGGCTTCGCCCGCGGCTGCTTCGGCACGCTGGGCCTCGCCGCGACGGCGGCGCTCGTGCTCGGCGGTCCGGCCGTGCTGACGGCGGCCTTCCTGGTCGTGCTAGTCGTGCACCTCGCGACGCTGGTGCTGCGGACGGCGGCGCTCGTCCAGGGCGCGCGCGCACCCGCGACCCGGGCCGAGACGGCGGGCCAGGGCCTCGCGCTCCGCCTCGCCGACCATCGGCCGCTTCCCACGGTCTCGCTCCTCGTCCCGCTCTACCGCGAGGCCGGCATGGTCGAGGGGCTGGTCGCCGCGCTGGAGGCCCTCGACTACCCGGCCGAGCGGCTCGACGCGAAGCTGCTCGTCGAGGAGGACGACGCCCTGACCCGGGACGCGGTCGAGGCGGCCGCGCTGCCGCCCTGGATCTCGGTGCTGGTGGTCCCGCGCGGGCGGCCGCGCACCAAGCCCCGGGCGCTCAACTTCGCGCTGCCGTTCTGCCGGGGCGACATCATCGGCATCTACGACGCCGAGGATCAGCCGGCGCCGCAACAGCTCCGGCAGGTGGCGCGGCACCTGGCGGCGGCACCGCCCGAGACGATGGCGGTGCAGTGCCAGCTTTCCTTCTACAATGCGCGGCAGAACTGGCTCGCGCGCTCGTTCGAGCTCGAATACGCGATCTGGTTCGAGGTGCTGCTCCGCGGCTACCGGCGGCTCGGCCTGCCGCTGCCGCTCGGCGGCACATCGGTCTTCTTCCGCGCCGGCGCGCTCCGCCGGCTCGGCGGCTGGGACGCGCACAACGTGACCGAGGACGCGGACCTCGGCATCCGGCTCGCCCGCGCGGGCGGGCACTGCGCCGTCGTCACCGCGGCGACGGGCGAGGAGGCGGCCTGCCGGTTCCTGCCCTGGATCCGGCAGCGCTCGCGCTGGACCAAGGGCTACATCCTGACCTGGCTCTGCCACATGCGCGACCCGGCCCGGCTCTGGCGCGAGCTCGGGCCCCTGGCGTTCCTCGGCTTCAACGTCGCCTTCCTCGGCAGCGCGCTCACCTTCCTCGCGATGCCGCTCTTCTGGCTGTCGCTCGGGGCGCTCGCGCTCGGCGGCGACGGGCTCTGGACCCGCGCGGTGCCGGACGCGCTGGTGGCGCCGGTCGCGGTCTCGATGCTGCTCGGCTGGGCGGTGATGCTGGCCGCTGCCGCGGTCGCGATGGCCCGGCGGCGGAGCCTCGCGCTGCTCGCCTGGGCGCCCGGCCTGCCCCTCTACTGGTGGCTCGGGGCGCTCGGCGCCTGGAAGGCGATGGCCGAGCTGATGCTGGCGCCGTTCTACTGGGACAAGACCGAGCACGGGATCAGCGCGGCAGCCCGGAGGGCGACGCCGCCCGAGACGCGCCGCTGAGTCTCCCGGCCTCGATTGCGGGGGCGCCCCGGATGCGCTAGAGCGCCGGGCATGACCCGCCTCGCGCCCGCATCCGTTCGCTTCCCGTCGCCGCACCGGGCCCCTGCCGGCCCGGCGGGCGGAGCCTGAAGATGGTGTTCTCGTGGCTCCGCGGCCGGAAGAGCGCCAGGCGGGACAGCGGGCGGTCGAGCCGCGATCCTCGCGACCCGATCGAGACCCGGCGGCTGCTGCTCCGCCCGTTCCGCGACGGCGACGCCACCGCGTTCTACCGGCTGAACAGCGACCCCGAGGTCATGCGCTACATGCCGGCGCCGCTGACGCGGGAAGAGAGCGACGACCTGCTCGAGCGGCTGATCGAGCGCAGCCAGGCCGGTGACATCACCTTCCGGGCCGTCGTGCTGAAAGCCGGCCACTTCCTCGGCATCGCCGGGCTCAACCGCCCGCGCTTCGAGGCGCCGTTCATGCCCTGCATCGAGGTCGGCTGGCGGCTGATGGCGGCCGCCTGGGGACGCGGCTACGCGACCGAGGCCGCGCGCGCTGCGGTCGCGCACGGCTTCGAGAATCTCGGCCTGCGCGAGATCGTGGCCTTCGCGCCCCCGGCGAACGAGCGCTCGATCGCGGTCATGGAGCGTCTCGGCATGCACCGCGACCCCGCGAACGACTTCGAGCATCCGCGGTTCCCCGAGGGCCACCCGCTCCGCCCGCACGTGCTCTACCGCATCACCCGTGCGGAATGGGACGAGGCGCGCGAGCCGGAATGAGCCCGCTGCCGATCGTCTGGGTGCCCGGTCACCTCTGCGGCGGCTGGCTCTATGCGGCGCAGATCGCCGCGTTCCCGCGCCACCCCGCCATCGTCGCCGACGTCGGGCGCGACGACACGCTCGCCGCGATGGCCTGGCGGCTCCTCGCCGCGGCGCCGGAGCGGTTCGTGATCGCCGGCCTCTCGATGGGCGGCATGGTCGCGATGGAGGCGATGGCGGCGGCGCCCGAACGGATCGCCGCGGCGGTGCTGATGGACACCGATCCCCTGCCCGCGCGCGAGAAGGAGCGCGCGTTCCGCGAGGACCAGCGCAAGCTGGTCGCGGGGGAGGGGCTCGAGGCTGCGATCCGCCCCTTCGCCGAGCGCTTCTTCGGCCACGACCCGGCGGCGGCCGGGCGGCACCTGGACGACGTCGTCGCCCGCATGGCCGCGGCCCCGGTCGAGGTCTACGAGCGGCAGGCCCTTGCGCTCGACACCCGCCGCGAGATGGTGCCGGAGCTCGCGCGCTTCGTCGGCCCGGTCGCGGTGATCGTCGGCGCCGACGACGTGATCTGCCCGCCGAAGGTGCACGGCCCCCTGGCCGGCGCGCTCCCGGCCGCGCGGCTGAGCGTGCTGCCGGGCGTCGGCCATCTCGCCTGCATCGAGGCGCCCGAGGCCGTCAACGCGGAGGTCGCTGCGGTGCTGGCCGGGGCCGGCTGACGCGCCGCTATCCTGCGGCCGCCGTCGCCTCGCCGAATTCGCGCCAGAGGCAGGCGCGGCGCGGCCCCGCCGGCGCTTCCTCGCAGAGCTCGGACGCGCCGATCAGCGCGTCGATGACCTTGACGACATAGTCGCGCGTCTCGGAATAGGGCGGCACGCCGCGGTGCTTCGCGACCGCGCCCTCGCCTGCATTGTAGCCCGCGAGCGCCAGCAGGATGTCGCCCTTGAAGGTGCCGAGCAGCCAGTCGAGATAGGCGGCGCCGCCGTCGATGTTCTGCACCGGGTCGAGGCTGTTGGTGACGCCGAAGCGCTGCGCGGTCGCGGGGATGAGCTGCATCAGCCCCTCGGCGCCCGCATGGCTGCGCGCGTCGGGACGGCCCGCGGACTCGACCGCGATCACCGCCAGGATCAGCGACTCCGAGACGTCGTGCTTGCGCGCGGCGGTCGCGATCTGGTTGCGGAAGCGCGCGGCGATGGTGCGGAGCGTCCGACGGCTGACGATCGGAGCCGTGCGGCTGCGCACGCTCTCGATCGCCTGGTGCCAGCGCGCCGGGCTCGCCGCGGCGCGGGGATTGTTGCTCACCCAGAACCAGTCGTGGTTCGCGGGCCGCGTCTTCGGCCGCGATTCGCGGCGAATCGGGGTGTCGTGGACCGGCGTCTCGACCGGCGCCGACACCGGCTCGGGCCGCGGCAGGATGATGCGCTCGCCCGGGCGCGGCACCCGGACGATGTGCATGCGCGATCTGTCGCCGACGCTGATGCTGTTCTTCAGCATCCCCGCTTCCGCTCCGGGCCCCGGCAGCCCGGCCGCCGCGACGACGAGGAGAGCGCTCAGGACCCTCCTGGCGAGGCGTGGCAGTTGGTTGCCCGCGGTTCTGCGCATCCGGTCGTAGATTCCCCCCACAAGCGTCGCGGCCGAGCATCGCACCGGCCGCCGCGACGCGCAAGACACCGGTCTCGCATCGGGATCAGCCGCGGCGGCCACGCTTGCGGAATCGGCACACCTTCCGGCCGGGCGGGCCCCGCGCGGCCGGGGCCCTTTACTCCGGAGCGGGCCCCATGGCCTTATCGCGGCCGGGCGAGAGGGGACGGGACGTGGTGGCGATCGAATCGGCCCCGGCGAAGGCCGGGCGGATGTCCGCGGCGGACGCGGCGCTGTGGCTCGCCGCCGCGGCGATCGTCTCCCACGCCTTCGTCTTCGACCTGCCGATCCCGTTCGTGAACGACGGCTACGTCTACTACGCGATGGTCGCCTCGCTGGTCGACCAGGGATCGCTGGCCTTCGAGAACGGCTATGCCGAGCACGGCTCGAAGGCCCTCATGACGTTCCACTTCATCCCCGTCGACGGCCGGCTGATGCCGCAATACCCGTCCGGCTGGGCCTTCCTGGCGGCGCCCTTCTACGCGCTCGGCGGCATCCACGGGCTGATCCTGCTCAACGTCCTCGCGACGCTCATGACCCTCTGGCTGATCCGGCTCGCCGGGCGCATCCTGTTCGAGGACGATCAGCTGGGGCTGGTCGCGGCGCTCCTCTACGCCTTCGCCACCTACGCCTACGACTATGCGGGCGCGGTCTGGCCGCACGCGCCGACGATCGCCTGCATCGTCGGCGGCGTGGTCGCGGGGGCGCTCGCCTGGCGGCGGGACGACCTGGGCTGGGTCCTCGTCGCCGGCCTCGTCTTCGGGTTCGCCGTGAACCTGCGGGTCGATGCGATCCTGCCGGCGGCGGCGCTCGCGGTCTGGCTTCTGGGCGTGATGGGCCGGCCCTACCGGGCGCTCGTCGTGCTGCTTGCGGGGCACGTGCCGGGCCTTGCAGTCGGGTCCGCGCTGAACTTCGCGAAGTTCGGCATCCTGAACCCGATCTCCTACGGGCACAGCGAGGCCGGGGCGACGGGGCTGGCCTACTACGCCGATCTCCTGCCGCTCCTCGCCGCAGCCGCCCTCGCGGCGCTGGCGCTCGGGCTCGGTCCGGTTCGGCGGGCGCTCGCCCGGCCGGCGGTGGCGCTGACGCTCGCCGCAGCCTGCGTCGCGGTGATCCTGCTCCTTCCTCCGCTCCGCGTGCTGGCGGAGCGGCTGGCGACCGGCGCCGCCGGGCTCGTCCTCAGCCTCGGCTTCTATGCCGACCGCACGACGGAGGTCCTGCACGAGATGCCCGACGGCACCATCTGGTTCTGGGGCTGGCCGAAGAAGGCCCTGGTGCAGAGCCTGCCCTACGCGGCGGTCCTGATCTACGTGCTCCCCAACCTCTTCCGCGGGCGGGACCGCGCGGGCGTCGCGCTCTGCCTCCTCGTCGCGCTGTCGATCCTGCTGCCCTTCGCCTACGCGGGCTGGGTCGGCGGCGTCGCGAACCACATGCGCTACCTGCTCCACCTCGTGCCGGCGGTGGTTCTGCTCGCGGCCCTGGCGCTCAGGGAGATCGGCGAGACGCCGCGGCTCGTGCTCGGGATCAGCGCCGCCGTCTGGGTCGGTGTCCTCGGGCTGCTCGCGAGCGTCGCGGCCGGACACTACATCCTCTACTCGCTGCAGAACGCGATGGCCGGTGCGGTCGCCGCCTGGACGGCCGTGCTCTCGGTTGCGGCGCTCCTCCTCCGGGGCGGAGCCGGGACGGCGAGCCGCGCGGCCCTGCGCGGCGCCGTCTGGGTCGGCGTGGTCATCGCCGGGCTATCGGGCTGGGGCGCCGACTTCATCGTCCACCGCGGGCCGCAGGTCGGGCAGTTCGCCCTGACGCAGAAACTGCGCGATCTGCCGAAGGACGCGCTCCTGCTCACGACCAACCCGAAGTGGGCGTTCGAGCGCACGTCCGAGCCGCAGACGCTGATCGCCTCGTTCTGGTCAGACCTGCCCTACGACCCGGAGCTGCTGAAAGCCGCCTTCGCCGAGGGCAAGGCCGTCTTCGTGCAGAACGGGAATTTGGCCGAGGCGGTCGTCGAGGCCGGCCACGCGGCCGAGGCCGAGCTGCTTCTGGACGGCGAGAAGAAGCACCGGCTCTACCGCCTGGTGCCGCCGTCGGACTGAGGGCCGGTCGCCTTGCGACGGGCCCGGAAGACCTCCGCCCCGCCGACTTCACCCGTCTCCTGCGGGCATCCGCAGCGGCGCCCTCGCCACGATTGAGCGCGCGGTTCGCGAATCGCCTCCGGGGTGAACGACGCGGACAGGGCGCGGCGCGAATCAGCTGTCGCCTCGCCTTCGCCACAGTCTGCCTGAATCCCGCCGCAATTCGCCGTCTCTCCACCCTATTTACCGTAGTATCCGACCGAATCTCTCCCCATTCGCGTCAAGAGACGAGAATAATTCGATGTTAAAGAGCACTAAACGCGGATTGCACTGGAGACGAGGCCTCTCTGATGCTAAGCATGGTTGTCAGGAGGGGGCCGAGGGGTTCCTCCGGTTGCGCCACCGGGGTACCGGCGCAGCGGCATGAACTGAGCGGCTTAGGCCGAGCTTTCTTCAAACCTTGCAATGCCTGGAGGGCACCTAACATGACCATGATCAAGAACTTCCTGCACGACGAGACCGGCGCGGTCACCATCGACTGGGTCGCGCTGACCGCCGGCATCCT
>DATKCY010000173.1:0-6366 GCA_035512995.1 Thermohalobaculum sp. | reverse complement strand
ATCGGGGATTCTCCTTCGGGGACGAGCGGCGCGGCCTTTTTGTTACACTGCCGCGCGGAATTGGGGTAGGGTGACCGGCGGTACGGCGTCGGTGGCGGAAAAAGTCGGATGCGGAAGGGGTTGCTCGCGCTTGTTGTGGTCATGGCGGTGCTCGCGCTGGCCCTGCTCCTATGGCCGCGCGAGATCGAGCAGGGCACGGTCGCGCCTTCCGGAAACGCGTCCGTCGTGCTGCCCTCCGGGGCGCTGGCGGACCGGCAGGCGGAGGTCGGTCGGGACGCGCCGGATCGCGTGGAGGCACCGGCCGCGGCCGAGGTCGAGCTGACGCCGGGGCCCCCCGATGCGGTCGAGGCCGTCGCCGCTCCCCCTGGGCTTTCCCCGACCGCTCCGCCCGTCGATGCGCCGCCAGGAGAGGACCCGGCGGCAGCGCAGGCCCGGTCTGCCGACGACGCGGATGCAGCGGACGGCGCGGAGCGGCTCGCGGCGCTGACCCCGGCGGACGGCGAGACCGGGCAGCCGACGACGACGGTGGCGGCCGGGCAGGCCGCGGAGAACGAGACGACCGGCACGGCGAAGGAGGCGGCGGACGAGGCGGCGGGGGAGGACGGCGCGCCGGTCCTCGACCTCGTGCGCGTGGCGCCGGACGGGCAGGCGGTCGTCGCCGGGCGCGCCGAGCCGGGCGCCACGGTCGAGATTCTGCTCGACGATCTGGTCATAGGCTCGGCCGATGCCGGCACCGACGGCGGCTTCGTGGCCGTGCTCGAGACCGGCACCGCCGCCGAGCCGCGCGAGATGCGCCTCCGCGCGCCCAAGGCGACTCCGACCGCGGCGGCGGCGGCACCGGCCCCGGCCGGTAGCGCGGCGCATCCGGGCGAGCCGGCGGCGGATTCGCGGCAGGACTTCGCGACCAGCGCGCCATTCGTGATCCTGCCGGGCACCGACCCCGCCGAGGCCCCGGTCATCGTCGCCCGCGGCGCCGAGGAGGTCGATGTCGTGCAGCCCGGCGCGATCGGGGCCGAGGAGCGGATGGCGCTCGACCGGCTGACCTACGAGACGGGCGGCGATCTCGTCGCCGCCGGGCGCGGCCCGGGGTCGCGCGCGGTCCGCACCTATGCCGACGGCCGGCTGGTCGCGGAGGCACCCGTCGGTCCGGACGGCGACTGGCGGGCGGTCATTCCGCAGGGCGTTGCCGAGGACACGGCCCTGCTGCGCTTCGACGGGATCGACGGCGGCGGTCAGGTGGTGAGCCGGCTCGAGGCGCCCTTCGCCTATGCCGAGGACGGACGCGGCCAAGAGGTTCGCCAGCGCGAGGTGGTGATCGAGCGCGGCAACAACCTGTGGCGGATCGCCGAGCGGCACTACGGCGAGGGCCTGCGCTACAGCGTCATCTTCGAGGCCAACGCCGAATTGATCCGCAACCCGGACCTCATATATCCGGGACAGGTCTTCAACGTCCCCGAGCTGGTGGAGGCCGAGTAGCACGGCCGGAGGGCGCATGAGACGCACGAGGCGGTGGTCCGCGACCGCGGGCGCGCCCGACCTGCGCACGGTACTGCGTGTCCTGCCGGACCTCTGGCCGCGCGAGCAGCCGGGGCTGCGCCGCCGGGTCGCGGCCTCGATGGCGCTCCTGGTGCTCGCGAAGGTGGTGACGGTGGCGACGCCCTGGATCTGGGGCACGGCGACCGACGCGCTGGCGCCCGCGGGCCCCGAGGCCTGGCTCCTGTCGCCGATCATGCTGGTCGTCGCCTACGGCGCGGCGCGCGTGCTCGGCATCGTGTTCCAGCAGCTCCGCGACATCGTCTTCGCGCGGGTCGGGCAGCACGCGCTCCGCCAGCTCGCGCGGCGCACGTTCGCGCATGTCCACGCGCTCGACCTCGGCTACCACCTGGCGCGGCGGACGGGCGCGCTCTCGCGCATCGTCGACCGCGGCATCAAGGCGATCGAGTTCCTGCTCCGCTTCCTGCTGTTCTCGATCGTGCCGCTGGCGCTCGAGCTCGGGATCGTCGGGGCGATCTTCCTCTTCGCCTTCGGATGGCCGTATCTCGTCGTCCTGACCCTGATGATGGCGATCTATATCGCCTTCACCTTCAAGGTGACCGAGTGGCGGGTGAAGATCCGGCTCGAGATGAACGAGCAGGACCAGGACGCGCACCAGAAGGCCGTCGACAGCCTGCTGAACTACGAGACGGTCAAGTATTTCGACGCCGAGGGGCGCGAGACCGCGCGCTACGACAGCGCCATGGCGGGCTACCAGCGGGCGGCGCTGAAGACGGCGATGTCGCTCGGCCTGTTGAACGCCGGCCAGGCGCTGATCCTGGGCGTGGGCATGGTCGTGGCGCTGGTCATGACGGCGCGGGAGGTCATGGCCGGCACGATGACGATCGGCGAGTTCGTGATGGTCAACGCCTACCTCCTGCAGATCACCATGCCGCTCAACTTCCTCGGCACGGTCTACCGCGAGATCCGGCAGAGCCTGGTCGACATGCGCGAGATGTACGGCCTGCTCGACCGGGCGCCCGAGGTGCTGGACGCCCCCGGCGCGCGCCCGCTTAAGGTCGAAGAGGGCCGGGTGGCGTTCCGCGGCGTCTCGTTCGGCTATGGCCCCGAGCGGGGCGTGCTGGACGACGTCTCGTTCGAGATCCCGGGCGGCGGCAAGCTCGCCGTCGTCGGCCATTCGGGGGCCGGCAAGTCGACCATCGCGCGGCTCCTCTTCCGCTTCTACGACGTGACGGCAGGCGCGGTGGAGATCGACGGGCAGGACGTCCGCGAGGTGACGCTGGAGAGCCTTCGCCGCGCCATCGGGGTCGTGCCGCAGGACACGGTGCTGTTCAACGACACGATCGGCTACAATATCGGCTACGGCCGCGAGGGCGCGACCCGTGCCGAGGTCGTGGCGGCGGCGCGGGCCGCGCGCATCCACGACTTCATCGAGACGCTGCCGCAGGGCTACGACACCTTGGTCGGCGAGCGCGGGCTCAAGCTCTCGGGCGGCGAGAAGCAGCGGGTCGCGATCGCCCGGACCATCCTGAAGGACCCGGCGGTGCTGATCCTCGACGAGGCGACCTCGGCGCTCGACACCGGCACCGAGCGCGCAATCCAGGCGGAGCTCAGAAGGCTCGGCGAGAACCGGACGGTGCTGACGATCGCGCACCGGCTGTCGACGGTCGTCGACGCCGACGAGATCGTCGTGCTCGAGGCCGGCCGGGTGGTCGAGCGCGGCCGCCACGGGACGCTGCTCGCCGAGGGCGGCCGCTACGCCGGGATGTGGCGGCGCCAGGAGGCCGACGGCGAGCTGGTCTGACCGTGGCCGCGCGGCGGGGCGCCACGCGACGGCAGCCGGAAAGGAAAGGGCCGCGCCCGGGGGCGCGGCCCTTTCCGAATCGGGCTCCCGCCAGCGTCAGTGAACGTAGACGGGGGTGCCGGGCTCGACAAACTCGTAGAGCAGCTCGACGTGCTGCGGGAACATCCGGAAGCAGCCCGACGAGACCTTGCGCCCGATCGTCATCGGCGCGTTGGTGCCGTGGATCAGGTAGGCCGGCCAGCCGAGGTACATCGCGCGCGTGCCGAGCGGGTTGCGCGGCCCCGGCTCCATGTAGGCGGGCAGCGACGGGTCGCGCTGGCGCATCGAGGCGGTCGGCGTCCAGTCGGGATTCCGCGTCTTGCGCACGACCTGCGTGCGCCCGGTGCGCTCGAACTCCTCGGCCTTCGGCGCGCCGATCGGGAACTCCATGAAGCGCTCGCCGCCGGGGCTCCAGTAGCTGAGTCGCGCATCGTCGATCGAGATCACGATGCCGCCCCTCGAGATGCTGTCGAAATAGTCGCGCCAGTCGCGGCGCTCGGAGATGCCGCCTTCGGCGCTCAGCATGCCGAGGCTCATCTGCGGCCCGCTCGCGACCGACATCGCCTCGATGGTCTGCGCCGAGGCGGTGCCGAACCAGCCGACCGCCGCGGCAACCAGAACACTCAGGAATCGTTTCATCGGATAGCCCTCTCTCTGCTCCTCTGCCGCCTCAACCCGTGCCGGGCGATTCTTTGAAATGAAGGGCGGTCAAATCCCTTCTCAACCGTGCCCGTGTCACCAGCGGCATTTCCACGGCATTCGGTTCGGAACGCCGCTAGCGGCGACTGG
Source organism: Thermohalobaculum sp. (assembly GCA_035512995.1). Taxonomy (GTDB): domain Bacteria; phylum Pseudomonadota; class Alphaproteobacteria; order Rhodobacterales; family Rhodobacteraceae; genus Thermohalobaculum. The sequence continues at coordinate 2,240 of DATKCY010000173.1, read as the reverse complement.
TTCCCATTGTGCCGGTTGAGCGGCGACAACTCAAGCGGGACAGCGGCGGTTTCGCGCCCGGCGCAGTCACATTTCCCTGACCGCGCCGCCGCGGGCGGGCGCGCCGGACGTATCGTCGCGCTCCGCCGGCTCGGCCGGTGCCGGCTCTGCCGTCTCTCCGAGCGGCAGGTGGAGCTCGGCCCTGAGGCCGGGCCCGTTGTCCTCGAGCCGGAGCACGCCGTCGTGGAGCCGCGCGACCGCCTGCACGAGCGCGAGGCCGAGCCCCGCGCCGCCGCCCGAGCGGCTGGCGTCGAGCCGGGCGAAGCGCTCGGTCACGCGGGCGCGCTCCGCGGCCGGGATGCCGACGCCCCGGTCGGCGACGGCGACGACGGCGCCGTCGGGCGTGGCCGCCGCCTCGAGCGTGATCCGGCTTCTCGGCGGCGCGTGGGCGAGCGCGTTCTCGATCAGGTTGCCGAGCGCCTGGAACAGGAACTGGCGGTGGCCGGCGACCCAGACCGGCGACGGCGCGTCGAGGTCGAGGGCGAGCTCCGCCTCCTCGGCCGCCGGACCGAAGAGCTCGGCCACGTCTCGCGCCAGCGCCGCGAGGTCGAGCCGCTCGAACTGCTCGCGCCCGACGCCGGCGTCGGCGCGGGCGATGTCGAGGAGGGCCGTGCAGATCACCAGCACGCGGTCGCCCTCGGCGAGCGCGCGGGCGATCGCGTCCCGGGCCTCCGGGGTCGCCGCCTCCGCCGCCGCCTCCTCGAGCCGGCCCCTCAGCCGGGTGAGCGGGCTGCGCAGGTCGTGCGCCAGGCTGTCGGTGACCATGCGCAGATCGGTCACCAGGCTCTCGATCCGCGCCAGCATGTGGTTGAGCTCGGCCGCGAGGCGGTCGAACTCGTCGCCCGTGCCACGCTCGGGCACCCGGCGGGCAAGGTCGCCCGCGCGAATCTCGCGGGCCGTGCGCGCGACGTCGGCGATGCGGCCGAGCACGAGGCGGGACAGGAGCCAGCCGGTCACGAGTGCCAGCACCAGCATCACGGCGAGCGCCCAGACCAGCGCCTGCCAGAGCGTCCGGTCGAAGGCCGCGCGCGCGCTCTTGTCGTGCCCGACCAGCAGCCGCTCGCCGCCCGGCAGCACGATCGAGGCGGCGAGGATCGGCGAGGCGTCCGCGCGGTCGGTGCGGTAGAGGTGAAGCTCGGCCCAGCCGCTGCCGGGCCGGACCGTCGGCGGCCAGTCGCCGAGATTGCCGGCGATGCGCTCGCCGCTCTCGTCGGTCAGCAGGTAGACGGTGTCGCGCGCGGCGGGCCGGCGGGCGCGGATGGCGCCGGCCGCTCCGATCAGGCCGCGCGCCTGGTATTCGCCCGCGAGCGCGCCGAGCTCGGCCAGCACGCGCTCGCGCACCTCCGCCTCGATCTGGCCCACGGTCGAGAACCAGACGAAGCCGAGCACGAGCCCGGTCGACAGCGCGACCAGCACGAGGTGGGCCGCGACGACGCGGCTGGTCGCGTTCGCCGGCAGCAGGCGCACGCCCCTCAGTCCCCGGCCGAGAGCAGGTAGCCCGCACCGCGCACGGTCTGGATCAGCGCCGACGGCTCGTCGCCGAGCTTCTTGCGGAGCCGGCTGATATGCACGTCGATGACGTTGGTGTGCGGGTCGAAGCGGTAGTCCCAGACGCCCTCGAGCAGCATGGTGCGGGTGACGACGCGGCCCTGCCGGCGCATCAGGAATTCGAGCATCTGGAACTCGCGCGGCTGCAGGTCGATGCGGCGCCCGCCGCGGTGGGCGGTCCGCCGGATCAGATCGAGCTCGAGGTCGCCGCAGCGGAGCCGCGTCTCCTCGCGCACCGGCATCGGCCGGCGCAGCATGATCTCGAGCCGGGCGAGCAGCTCGTCGAACGAGAACGGCTTGGTCAGGTAGTCGTCGGCGCCGGCGCGCAGGCCCTTCACGCGCTCGTCGGTGGCGCTGACGGCGGTCAGGAGCAGGACCGGGGTCTCGACCCCCGCGGCGCGGAGCGACTTCAGGACCGCGAGTCCGTCGAGCTCGGGCAGCATCCGGTCGAGCACGATCGCATCGATCTCGCCGGCGGTCGCGAGGAACAGGCCGTCGCGGCCGCTGGCCGCGTGCTCGGTCGAGAAACCGGCCTCCTCGAGCCCCTTGCGCAGATAGGCCGCGGTCTCGGCGTCGTCCTCGATGATCAGGATCCGTCGGCTCATCGCGCGTCCCTCGCGGTCCGGTCGCCTGGAGAATTAGAATAAAACGCG
>DATKCY010000172.1:0-3125 GCA_035512995.1 Thermohalobaculum sp. | reverse complement strand
GCGGCATGGCCTTCCCCCCTCCGCTTCGGAGGGGGGAAAGGGGGGAGGCAGGCGGGGCTCCGCTGCGGGGCCCGCCAGCGAGAGCGGTGCAGGTCGGCGGCGGCAGCACCCGGCATCCCGCTCTGGCCGTCACCGGCACCGGGCGCTACAACCCGCCCGGGTCTTGGACGGGAGCGAGCGCATGTGCGGCATCTGCGGTGAGATCAGGTTCGACGGCGCCCCCGCCGATGCCGCCCGGATCGGACGCATGACGCACGCGATGGCGCCGCGCGGCCCGGACGGCAGCGGGGTCGAGGTGCGCGGTCGCGTCGGCTTCGGCCACCGGCGGCTCAGGATCATCGACCTCTCCGAGCGCGGCGCGCAGCCCATGACCGACCCGGACCTCGGGCTCTCGATCGTCTTCAACGGCTGCATCTACAACTATCCCGAGCTCCGCGAGGAGCTGAGCCAGAAGGGCTTCCGCTTCTTCTCGACCAGCGACACCGAGGTGATCCTGAAGGCGTGGAAGGCGTGGGGGCCGGACTGCCTCGACCGCCTGTCGGGGATGTTCGCGTTCGCGCTCCACGAGCACGACGGGGGCCGCGTGCACCTCGTCCGGGACCGCTTCGGCATCAAGCCGATGTATCTGGCCGAGGCGCCCGGCGCGCTCCGCTTCGCCTCGACCACGCAGGCGCTGCTCGCGGGCGGCGACGTCGACACCGGCGTCGATCCGGTCGCGCTGCACCACTACATGAGCTGGCACGCGGTCGTGCCCGCGCCGCGCACGATCCTCAAGGGCATCGCCAAGCTGCCGCCCGCGACCCACCGGGTGATCGAGCCGGACGGGGCGTCCAGCGAGCGGGTCTGGTGGGCGCCTTCGTTCGAGAAGTCGCGCGAGGACGCCGAGCGGTCGTTCGACGACTGGCGCGCCATGGTGCTCGAGGCGCTCCGCACCGCGGTCCGCCGGCGCATGGTCGCGGACGTGCCGGTCGGCGTGCTGCTGTCGGGCGGGGTCGATTCGAGCCTGATCGTCGGGCTCCTCGCCGAGGAGGGGCAGCAGGGGCTCGCAACCTTCTCGATCGGCTTCGAGGAGGCGCACGGCGAGAAGGGCGACGAGTTCAGCTATTCCGACCTGATCGCGGAGCACTACGGCACCGACCACCGCCAGATCTTCATCCCCTCGTCCGAGATGCAGGAGCATCTGCCGGACGCGATCGCGGCGATGTCCGAGCCCATGGTCTCCTACGACAACATCGGCTTCTACCTGCTCAGCCGCGAGGTCTCGAAGCACATCAAGGTCGTGCAGTCGGGGCAGGGCGCCGACGAGGTGTTCGGCGGCTACCACTGGTACCCGGCGCTCCGGGACTCGAACGATCCGGTCGGCGACTACGCCGCCGCCTTCTTCGACCGCGACCGTGCCCGCATGGAGGCGCACCTCGCGCCGGAATACCTGCCCGGGCGCGACGAGAGCCTCGCCTTCGTCGAGGCGCATTTCGCCCGGGCCGGCGCCGACGACCCGGTCGACAAGGCGCTGAGGCTCGACACCAACGTCATGCTGGTCGAGGACCCGGTGAAGCGGGTCGACAACCACACCATGGCCTGGGGGCTCGAGGCGCGGGTGCCGTTCCTCGACCACGACCTCGTCGAGCTCTCGGGCCGCATCCCGGCGCGGCACAAGCTCGCGCACGAGGGCAAGGGCGTGCTGAAGGAGGCCGCGCGGCTGGTCGTGCCGCCAGAGGTCATCGACAGGCCGAAGGGCTACTTCCCGGTGCCGGCGCTCAAGTACATCTCCGGCCCGTTCCTCGACATGGTCCGCGACGCGCTGACGAGCGAGGCCGCGCGAAGCCGCGGGCTGTTCCGCCAGGAGTACCTCGAGACCCTTTTTTTGGCACCCTCGGAGCACATCACGAAGCTCCGGGGCTCCGAGCTCTGGCAGGTGGCGCTGCTCGAGCTCTGGCTGCAGCAGCGAGGGATCTGAACGATGAGCGATCCGCGCCGCCGGGGACGCCGGCCGAGCGACCATCGCCTGCGCCGCCTGCACGACCGGGAGACGGGTCCGGGCGACGGCGAGCCCTCGGCGACGGTCGAGGCGACGGTCGACTGCGGCTGGGGCCGGCTGCTCTTCGCGCAGACCTTCGACGACCCGAAGCGGCTGGCGGAGGTGCTTCGCGCCGAGGGTCCCGACCGCCGCGACATCGCCTTCTATGTCCGCGACCCGCACGTCGTGATCGCGGCGGCGCCGCAGGAGCTGTTCCTCGACCCCTCGCACACCTTCCGCCTCGAGCTCCCGACCTACCGCGCGGCGCGCAACCGCCGCGGCGGGTTCACGATCCGGCGGCTGTCGAGCCGGAGCGACGCCGAGGCGGTCAACCTGCTCTACGACCAGCGCGGGATGGTCGAGGTGCCGCCGCACTTCTTCTGGGCCGAGCGCGACGCGCGGGCCATCACGGTCTTCGTCGCCGAGGACGACGAGTCGGGAGAGATCGTCGGCTCGGTCACCGGCATCGACCACCGCCGCGCGACCGAGGGCGCGGTCGAGGGCTCGTCGCTCTGGTGCCTCGCGGTCGCGCCGCAGGCGCGGATGCCCGGGGTCGGCGAGGCGCTGGTCCGCAGGCTCGCCGAGCACTACGAGGCGCGCGGGCTGCCCTGGATGGACCTGTCCGTCCTGCACGACAACGAGAGCGCGATCGCGCTCTACGAGAAGCTCGGGTTCCGGCGCGTCAACGTCTTCTCCATCAAGCGCAAGAACCCGATCAACGAAAAGCTCTACACCGGCCCGGCGTCGGACGAGCCGCTCAATCCTTACGTCCGCATCATCGTCGACGAGGCGCGGCGGCGCGGCATCCACGTCGAGGTGACGGACGCGGAGGGCGGCTTCTTCCGGCTGACCTATGGCGGGCGCTCGGTCCGCTGCCGCGAGTCGCTCTCGGAGTTCACCTCCGCCGTCGCGATGTCGATCTGCGACGACAAGGCCGTGACCCGGCGGGTCGTGGCCCGGGCGGGCGTGCATGTCCCCGAGCAGGCCGACGCCGCCGACCGCGACGGCATCGAAGCGCTGCTCGAGCGCCATGGCAGCCTGGTCGTGAAGCCCGCGCGCGGCGAGCAGGGGCGCGGCATCGCCGTCGGGCTGACGACGATGGAGGAGA
>DATKCY010000171.1:0-2918 GCA_035512995.1 Thermohalobaculum sp. | reverse complement strand
GTCGTTGACGATCGTGTGGGCGAAGGTGTGGCCCGAGCCCGGCGTCGCCTTGAAGCCGCCATAGCACCAGCCGGCGTTCAGGTAGAGGCCGGGCACGTGCGTCTTCGTGATGAAGGGCGAGCCGTCCATCGACATGTCCATGATCCCCGCCCACTGGCGCAGCACCTTCACGCGCCCGAGGCAGGGCATGACCGCCATCGCGCAGCCCATCACGCTCTCGTAGACCGGCAGGTTTCCCTTCTGGGCGTAGGAGTTGTACTTGTCGAGGTCGCCGCCGAACACCATGCCGCCCTTGTCGGACTGGCTGATGTAGAAGTGCCCGGGCCCGCCGAAGACGACGACATGGTCGAGGAGCGGCTTCAGCCCCTCCGAGACGTAGGCCTGCAGCTTGTGGCTCTCGATCGGCAGCTTTCCCAGACCCGCCTTCGCGGCCAGCACCGAGGTCGAGCCGGCGACGGCGAGGCCAACCTTCTCGGCCCGGATCTCGCCGAGCCTGGTCTCGACGCCGACCACCGTGCCGGCCTCGTGCACGAAACCCGTGACCTCGCAGTTCTGGATGATGTCGACGCCGAGCGCGGAGGCCGCGCGCGCGAACCCCCAGGCGACCGCGTCGTGGCGCGCGGTGCCCGCCCGCGGCTGGACATAGGCGCCGAGGATCGGGAAGCGGGCGTCGTCGTAGTTCAGGTGCGGGACGCGGCGGCGCAGCTTGTCGCGGTCCCAGAACTCGCCGTCGATGCCGTTGAGGCGCATGACGTTGTAGCGCCGCGCCATGGCGTCGCGCTGCGACGGCGTGAACACCAGGCTCAGATGCCCGCGCTGCGAGAACATGACGTTGTAGTTGAGATCCTGGCTCAGGTTCTCCCAGAGCTTCAGCGAGTGCTCGTAGAACTCGGTGTTGCCCTCGATCATGTAGTTCGAGCGCACGATCGTCGTGTTGCGCCCGACATTGCCGCCGCCGAGCCAGCCCTTCTCCAGCACGGCGACATTGCGCAGCCCATGCTCCTTCGCCAGGTAGTAGGCGGTCGCGAGGCCGTGCCCGCCGCCGCCGACGATCACGACGTCGTAGGCGCGCTTGGGCGACGGCCGGCCCCAGACCGGCTGCCAGTTCTTCTGGCCGGTGAGCCCGCCCCAGAGGACGGAGAGCGCCGAGTACCGCTGCCTCACCTCGCTGTCCCTTCGCGATCCATGCCGGCAAAGGCCAGCGGCGTCACGCCTCTTTCGCATCGGCGCGGGCGCCGTTCAAGCCGCCCCTGCCGCGACATCGGAGCGCCTCAGCCGCGCATCCGCGCGCCGTCGGCGTCGACCAGCGGCGTCGTGACGAGCCGCGCCGGCCGCCGCTCGCCGAGGATCTCGATGCCGAACTCGCGCCCCTCTTCCGCAAGCCGCCGAGGGATCAGGCCGAGCGCGACCGAGGCCTCGGAGAAGTGCGCATAGCCGCCCGAGGTGCAGAAGCCGACGATCTCCCCGCCGTCGAAGATCGGCTCGTCGGCGACCACGTCGGCGTCGGCGGCGTCCACGACGAAGGCCGACAGCCTGCGCGCCGGCGGGTCCTCGCGCTCCCGCAGCACCGCCTCGCGGCCGATGAAGCCTTCCTTGCCCCAGGCGACGAAGCGGTCGAGCCCGGTCTCGGCCGGCGTGTAGTCCGGCCGGAACTCGCGCCCGTAGGACCCGAAGAACTTTTCGAGCCTCAGCGACATCATCGCGCGCATGCCGAACGGGCGGAGGCCGAGGTCTGCCCCCGCCTCCGCGAGAGCGCGATAGAGCGCCACCTGGTGCTCGGCCGCGCAGTAGATCTCGTAGCCGAGGTCGCCGGTGTAGCTGATCCGCTGCACCCGGACCGGCAGCGGACCGATCTCCATCTGCCGGACGGCGAGGAACGGGATCGCGGCGCGCGAGCAGTCGGCGCCGGTCACCCGCGCCAGCAGATCGCGCGCGTTCGGTCCCGCGATCTGGAACCCGATCAGGGTCTTCGAGACGTTGGCGAGCCTGACCCCGCTCTCCGGCAGGTGGTCGAGGAACCAGCGCATGTGGAACGCCTGCCGCCCGAAGGAGGCCGTGAGCTGCACAGCCTCCGGCCCGGTCCGGGCCACCGTGAAGTCGCCGACGATCCGCCCGCGCGGCGAGAGCATCGGCGTCAGCACGATCCGCCCCTCCTCCGGCACCCGGTTCGCCATGATCCGGTCGAGCCATTCGACCGCGCCCGGCCCCTCGACGAGATACTTGCCGAAGTTGTGGATCTCGTTGATGCCGACCGCCGTGCGGACCGCCCGGCATTCCTCGGCGACGGCCGCAAACGCGTTCGAGCGGCGAAAGCTCGGCTCCTCGAAGCGCGGCTCGCGTGGCTGAGCGAAATAGTTCACGTGCTCCATGCCGTAGGCGGAGCCGAAGACCGCGTCCTGCCGGTCCCAGATCGCGTAGGCCGGCGTCGTCTCGAGCGGGCGGCCGACGGGAAGCTCCTCGTTCGGATAGCTGACGGAGAACCGGCGCTGGTAGTTCTCGACGACCTTGGCACGGGTCCACGGCCGCGTCGCCCAGGGGCCGAAGCGGGCGACGTCCATGGCGAAGACGTCGGTCTCGGTCTCGCCCTCCACCATCCATTCGGCCAGCGCCTTGCCGACGCCGCCGCCCTGGCTGAAGCCGGCCATGACGGCGCACGCCGACCAGAGCCCGCGCTTTCCCGGGATCGGCCCGACCAGCGGGTTGCCGTCGGGCGCGAAGGTGAAGGGGCCGTTGATCACGCGCTTGATGCCGGCGCGGCCGAGGCAGGGGTAACGCCGGAACGCCGCCTCGAGCGGCTCGGAGATTCGGTCGAGGTCGTCGGGCAGGAGCTCGTGGCCGAAGTCGGCGGGCGTGCCGCCGACGGCCCAGGGCACGGCCTTCTGCTCGTAGATGCCGAGGACGAGGCCCCGGCCCTCCTG
>DATKCY010000170.1:0-15909 GCA_035512995.1 Thermohalobaculum sp. | reverse complement strand
CGGGACACCGCATTCGGCTTCGCCTATCCGCACATGTTCGGGGACTGGCGCGCCGCGGGGGCCGAGCTCGCCTTCTTCTCGCCGCTCGCCGACGAGGCGCCGGACCCCGCCTCCGACGCCGTCTTCCTGCCCGGCGGCTATCCGGAGCTGCATGCGGGCCGGATCGCCGGCGCCGCGCGGTTCCTTCAGGGCATTGCCGTGGCAGCCGGGCGCGGCGCGGTCATCCACGGCGAGTGCGGCGGCTACATGGTCCTCGGCCGCGGGCTCGTGGATGACGCGGGCACGCGCCATCGCATGGCCGGCCTGCTGCCGCTCGAGACCGACTTCTCGAGCCCGGCCCGCACGCTCGGCTACAGGCGGCTCGCGGCGCTGGCCGGCCCCTGGGCGGGCGCCGCGCTCCGCGGGCACGAGTTCCACTACGCGCGGACGCTGAGCGCCGAGGGCCCGCCGCTCTACCGCGCGGCCGACGCCGCCGGCGCCGATCTCGGCACCATCGGGCTTGCCGTCGGCCAGGTCTCGGGCTCGTTCGCGCACGTGATCGAGCCCGAGCGCTAGCGACGGACATTCCCCGCTGCGCGGCGCCGCGGTCTGTCGGCGGCGCGGGCGGCGGCATTGACTGGCGCGGAACGCTCGGCAATACGCGGGCCACTTCAGCCCGCAGGAGCCGCGCCATGCCCGCATTCGACTACGACCTCTTCGTGATCGGCGGCGGCTCGGGCGGCGTGCGCGCGGCGCGGGTCGCCGCGGCCGAGTACGGCGCGCGCGTCGCCATCACCGAGGAGTACCGCTACGGCGGCACCTGCGTGATCCGCGGATGCGTGCCGAAGAAGCTGATGGTCTATGCCTCGAGCTTCCCGGACATCTTTGGGCAGGCCGCGGGCTTTGGCTGGCAGACGGGCGAGGTGCGCCACGACTGGGCCGGCTTCACCGAAAAGCGGCACGCCGAGATCGCGCGCCTCGAGGGCGCCTACCGTGACCTGCTCGCGGGCGCGGGCTGCGACGTCTACGACCAGCGCGGCGTCGTCGCCGACCCGCACACGGTCAGCCTCGCCGACGGCCGCTCTTGCACGGCCAGGCACATCCTGATCGCGACCGGCGGCCGGCCCCACGTCCCCGACCTGGCCGGCGCCGAGCACACGATCACCTCGAACGACGTCTTCGACCTCGGCGAGCGCCCGCGGAGCGTGCTGGTGATCGGCGGCGGCTACATCGCGGCCGAGTTCGCCTCGATCTTCAACGGCCTCGGCGTGGTCACCGCGCTCGCCTATCGCGGCGACGTGCTGCTCCGCGGCTTCGACCTCGAGGTGCGCCGCCACGTCGCGGCCGAGATGGAGAAGAAGGGGGTCGGGTTTCACTTCGACGCGGCCCCGGAGCGGATCGAGCTGGTCGACGGCAACCGCCGCGTCACCTTCGCGGACGGCTTCGTCGCCGAGGCCGAGGTCGTGCTGATGGCGACGGGCCGGCGCGGCAACATCCAGGGGCTGGGGCTCGAGGAGGCCGGGGTGAAGCTGCGCCACGGTGTCGCCGTCGAGGTCGACGACTACTCGCAGACCGCGGTGCCGTCGATCTGGGCGATCGGCGACGTGACCGCGCGGCTCGAGCTGACGCCGGTCGCCATCCGCGAGGGCATGGCCTTCGTGCGCACCGTCTTCGGGGCCGAGCCGACGCGGTTCGACCACGACCTCGTGCCGACGGCGGTGTTCACCCAGCCCGAGATCGGGACGATCGGCCTGACCGAGGAGACGGCGCGCGCCGAGCACCGCGAGATCGACGTCTACTGCACGTCGTTCCGCACGATGCAGCACGCATTCGCGGGTTCGGACGAGCGGATGCTGATGAAGCTGATCGTCGAGCGGGCCGGCGGGCGCGTCGTCGGCTGCCACATCGTCGGCCTGGGCGCGGGCGAGATGATCCAGATGCTGGGCATCGCGGTGCGCATGGGCGCGACCAAGGCGGACTTCGACGCCACCTGCGCCGTGCATCCGACCGCGGCCGAGGAGATCGTGACGCTGGCCTCGCCGGTGCGCTCCTGAAGCGGCGGGCGGGGCCGCGCGCCCTCTGCCGCCATGCTCTTGAACCCCCCCGGCCACTTCCCACGTGAGACGAGGATGGTCAGCGGGGACCGATCCGGTTAAAACCCCGCAGGAATCCCAAGACATGCGCCGGATGCGGGCCCCCGGGGGAGCCGACCGGCAGAGGCCACGGGTCAGGAGAGAGAATGCCTTTCCAGAGCAATTCGGGTGGCGGCGGCCCCTGGGGCGGCGGCAGCCGCGGGGGTGGCGGACGCAACCCCTGGGGCAACAACAACGGCAACGGTCCGCGCCGTCCCGGGGGCGGCGGAGGCGGGGGCGGCCAGGGGCCGGACCTCGACGAGCTGATCCGCAAGGGCCGCGAGCAGCTGCGCGTCGTGCTCGGCGGGCGCGGCGGCGGTCCGCGCGGCACCGGCGGCGGCGGGGGCGGCCCGGGCGGCGGCGCCTCGGCGTTGCAGGGTTACCTGCCGTGGATCGTCGCGGCGGCGCTCGCGCTCTTCTGGGTCAGCCAGTCGGTCTACTCGGTGAAGCCCGAGGAGCGGTCGGTCGAGCTCTGGCTCGGCGAATTCTCCGAGATCGGCGATCCGGGCCTGAACTTCGCGGCCTGGCCGCTCACCACCTACGTCGTGCTGCCGGTCACGACCGAGCGCTTCATCGACGTCGGCACGGGCACGGGGAGCCGCGAAGACCAGGGGCTGATGCTGACCGGCGACGAGAACATCGTCGACATCGATTTCCAGGTCGTCTGGAACATCTCCGATCCGGCCAAGTACCTGTTCAACCTGGCCGAGCCCGAGGCGACGGTCCGCGCGGTCAGCGAATCCGCCATGCGCGAGGTCGTCGCGCGCTCGCAGCTGAAGCCGATCCTCAGCCGCGACCGCGCGCTGATCAGCCAGGACGTGGAAGCCCTCATCGAGGAAACCCTCGAGAGCTACGACGCCGGCGTGAACATCGTGCGCGTAAACTTCGACCAGGCCGATCCGCCGAGCGAGGTGATCGACGCCTTCCGTGACGTCCAGGCGGCCGAGCAGGATCGCGACACGCTCGAGAGCAGGGCCGAGGCCTATGCCAACCAGCGGCTCGCCGGCGCCCGCGGCGATGTCGCCCAGATTCTGCAGGAGGCCGAGGGTTACCGCGCCCGCGTGGTCAACGAGGCCAAGGGCGAGGCTTCGCGCTTCGAGGCGATCTACACGGAATACGCGAACGCGCCGCTGGTGACGCGCAAGCGCCTCTACCTCGAGACGCTCGAGCGGGTGCTCGGCGACGTCGACAAGATCATCATCGACGACAACGTCGGCGGCAATGGCAACGGCGGCCAGGGAATCGTCCCGTATCTGCCGCTGAACGAGCTCCAGCGCCGCCGCACCACCGGCGCCGCCTCCGACACCGCCTCCGACACCGCCACCGGAGAGACCAACTGATGCGCATTCTCCCCTTCATCGGCGTCGCCATCGCGGTCGTCGTGATCCTGATCGCCATGACGTTCTTCCGCGTGGACGAGCGCCAGCAGGCGCTGGTGCTCCAGTTCGGCCAGGTCAAGCAGGTGATCACCGATCCCGGCCTCGCCTGGAAGATTCCGCTGATCCAGAATGTCGTCTTCTACGAGGACCGCATCCTGCCGCTCGGCACCTCGGCGCTCGAGGTCACCCCGGCGGACGAGCGCCGCCTGATCGTCGATGCCTTCGCCCGCTGGCGCATCGTCGACGTGATCGAGTTCCGCCAGTCGGTGCAGACCGAGGCGAACGCGACGCAGCGGCTCGAGCGGATCCTGAACGCGGCGCTGCGCGAGGTGCTGGGCTCGGTCAGCTCGAAGGACGTCCTCAGCCCCGAGCGCAGCGTGCTCATGACCCGCATCCGCGACGCCGCCCGCGCCGAGGCCGAGGCGCTGGGCGTGCGGATCATCGACGTGCGCATCCGCCGCGCCGACCTGCCCGAGCAGAACCTGCAGGCCACCTTCGACCGCATGGAGGCCGAGCGCCAGCGCGAGGCCGCCGACGAGCGCGCCCGAGGCGAGGAGCGCGCCCAGGAGGTCCGCGCCACAGCCGACCGCGCCGCCGTCGAACTGGTCTCCGACGCCCGGCGGCAGTCCGAGATCATCCGCGGCCAGGCGGATGCCGAGCGCAACGCCATCTACGCCCAGGCCTTCGGCCGCGACGAGGAGTTCTTCGCCTTCTATCGCTCGCTCGCCGCCTACGAGACGGCGCTGAAGGGCGAGAACTCGACCCTCGTGATGTCGCCCGACAGCGAGTTCTTCGACTATCTCAGGACCGACCGCGGGCAGTTCGCCACCGCGCCCGAGCAGCCGGTCGTCGTGCCGGGCGAGGGGGCGACGTCGGAGGCCGGTGACGGGGCGCCGGAGGACGCCGCTGACACGGCTGCCGCCGGCGGGGCCGGCGAGGAGACCGCCACGGCGACCGACCAGACCCCGGTCATGCAGGGTGCGGAGGACGAGACCTCGGCCGAGCAGGTCGAGCGGATCATGAAGGCAGCCGACAGCCTGCGCGACAGCGTTCGCGAGATCGAGGAACAGGCGCCGACCGCCCGCACTCTGAGGGAGGACGTCGAGCTCGAGGAGGACGAGGAGGTCGGGACCGCAGCCGGCACCGCGGCAGCGTCGCCCGAGGAGGCGGACGATGGCGGGTCGCCCGAGGCTGACCCCGAGCAGCAGCAGACATCCGAGGGCGCGCAGGAGACGGAGACCGAGACGGTCGACGGGGTGACGATCACCCGGACAACGGCCGACGGCAGCGACGAGGAGGAGGACGCCGCCGCCGGCGCGAACTGACCGGGCGCCGGCTGTGAGCGACCTTGTCGCGGCGCTGGCGTTGGTCCTGGTGCTCGAGGGGCTGGCGCTCGTGATGCTGGCGCGCTCGCTGCCGGAGCTGCTCGCGACGCTCGAGGCGATGGACTCGGAAGCCATGCGCTGGATCGGCTTCGTCATGCTCGCCTCGGGCGCCGTGGTCTATCTGATCGTCCGCGGTTGACGCGACGGCCGCCTGCCGGTGAGATGCCCGCCGACGCGGGACGAGCGGCCGCGAGAGAGAGGGAAGGGAGAGACTGATGCAGCGTTCGCGCGCCGGGTTCCGCAGCACCGGCTTCATCGGTGGCATTGTCGGCGCCGCGCTGGTGGCGCTGGCCTTCGTGGGGGTCGGACCGCAGCCCGCCCCGGCGCAGAGCACGCTGCCGGGCTTCGCCGATCTAGCCGAGCGGCTGAGCCCGGCGGTCGTGAACATCTCGACCTCCCAGACCGTCGACCGGCCCGAGGGCATGCCCGAGCTGCCGCCCGGCAGCCCGTTCGAGGATCTGTTCCGCGACTTCTTCGACCGCGACATTCCACAGGGTCCGCAGACGCTCGAATCGCTCGGCTCGGGCTTCGTGGTCTCGCCCGAGGGCTATGTCGTCAGCAACAACCACGTGATCGAGCAGGCCGACGAGGTCACGGTCAACTTCTCCGACGGCTCGTCGCTGCTCGCCGAGGTGATCGGCCGCGACGCCAAGACCGACATCGCCCTTCTGAAGGTCGAGCCGGACGAGGCGCTTCCCTTCGTCGAATGGGGCGACAGCAACACGAGCCGCGTCGGCGACTGGGTGCTCGCGATCGGCAATCCCTTCGGCCTCGGCGGCTCCGTCTCCGCCGGCATCATCTCGGCGCTCAGCCGCGACATCCAGGCTGGTCCCTACGACGACTTCATCCAGACCGACGCAGCGATCAACCGCGGCAACTCGGGCGGGCCGCTGTTCAACCTGAACGGCCGCGTGATCGGCGTGAACACCGCCATCATCTCGCCGACCGGCGGCTCGATCGGCATCGGCTTCGCCGTTCCCTCGGCGCTCGCGCGCAACGTCGTCGACCAGCTTCAGGAGTTCGGCGTGACCCGCCGCGGCTGGCTCGGCGTGCGCATCCAGCAGGTCGACGACGATATGGCCGAGGCGCTGCAGATGGACCGGGCCATGGGCGCGCTGGTGGCCGACGTCACCCCCGACAGCCCCGCCGCCGACGCCGGCATCGAGGCCGGCGACGTCATCGTCAAGTTCGACGGCCGCGACGTGGCCGAGATGCGCGACCTGCCGCGGATGGTGGCCGAGACCGCGGTCGAGCAGACCGTGCGCGTGATCGTGTTCCGCGACGGCAAGACAAGGACCCTGCCGGTCAAGATCGGCCTGCTCGAGGAGGCGACCGCCGACGGCATGGCCGAGCCCGAGGACGCGGGCGAGGGCGAGCCGGACGCGGACGAGCCGGGGACGGCCGTGGTCCTCGGCATGACGCTGTCGCCGCTCTCGGGCGCGGACCGCGAGCGCTACGACATTTCGGACGACGTGAGCGGCGTTCTCGTCGCAGGGGTCGAGCAGGGCTCGCCCGCCGTCGAGAAGGGCATCCGCGAGGGCAGCCTGATCGTCGAGGTCGGGCAGGAGCCGGTCTCCTCGCCCGCCGAGGTCGCCGAGGGTGTCGAGGCGGCGCGCGAGAACGGGCGGAAGTCGGTCCTGCTGCTGATCCGGAGCGGCGAGGACCTGCGCTTCGTGCCGCTCCCCCTCGGGGACGACGGCGCGGAGTAGCGGATGCGCGCGGCTCGCATGCCGATGCGGGCGCCGTCCGGCCCTGATCAGCCGCGTCGCCACGTCGAGGAAGACCCAGTGCAGCTTGCCGTCGAAAATCTCGCCATCCCGGAGGTCAGGATCATCCGCCCGAAGAAGCACGGCGACGCCCGCGGCTTCTTCTCCGAGACCTGGAACAGGCGCGCCTTTGCCGAGGCCGGGGTCGACCTCGACGCGGTGCAGGACAACCACGCCCTCTCGGCGCGGAAGGGCACGGTGCGGGGGCTGCACTTCCAGTCGCCGCCGTTCGCGCAGGCCAAGCTCGTGCGCGTCGTCCGGGGCGCTATCTTCGACGTCGCGGTCGACATCCGCCACGGCTCGCCGACCTTCGGCCAGCACGTCACGGCCGTGATCTCGGCCGCGGAGTGGAACCAGATCCTGGTGCCGATCGGCTTCGCGCACGGCCTCGCGACGCTCGAGCCGGACACCGAGGTCGTCTACAAGGTCTCGGACTTCTATTCGCCCGAGCACGATCTCGGCGTCCTCTGGAACGATCCGGACATCGGCATCGACTGGCCGGTCGGCGAGGACGAGGCGGTGGTGTCGAACAAGGACAGGGTGCAGCCGCGGCTCCGCGACCTGCCGGCCTATTTCCGCGCGGGAGACGATCCATGAAGGTTCTCGTGACCGGCGGCGCGGGCTTCATCGGCTCGGCAGTGGTCCGGCTGCTGGCGGGCGAGGTCGGGGTCGAGGTCGTCAACGTCGACGCGCTGACCTATGCCGGCAACCTCGACTCGGTCGCGCCCGTCGCCGACGCTCCCGGCTACCGCTTCGTGCACGCCGACATCCGCGACGGCAGGGCGATGGCGGAGCTGTTCGCGGCCGAGCAGCCCGACGCCGTCATGCACCTCGCGGCCGAGAGCCATGTCGACCGCTCGATCGACGGCCCGGCCGCCTTCCTCGAGACCAACGTCCTCGGCACCTACACCCTGCTCGAGACCGCCCGCGCCTACTGGTCGGGGCTGCCGGCGGAGCGCCGCCGCGCCTTCCGCTTCCACCACATCTCGACCGACGAGGTCTACGGCTCGCTCGGGCCGGACGGCCTGTTCGAGGAGACGACGCCCTACGCGCCGAACTCCCCCTACGCGGCGACCAAGGCGGCATCCGACCACCTGGTCCGCGCCTGGCACCACACCTACGGCCTGCCCGTCGTCACGACGAACTGCTCGAACAACTACGGGCCCTATCATTTCCCCGAGAAGCTGATCCCGCTCGTGATCCTGAACGGGTTCGAGGGCAAGCCCCTGCCGGTCTACGGCACCGGCCGCAACGTGCGCGACTGGCTCTTCGTCGAGGACCATGCGCGCGCGCTCTGGACCGTCCTGACCGGGGGCCGCCTCGGCGAGACCTACAACATCGGCGGCAATGCCGAGCGCACCAATCTCGAGGTCGTCGAGGCGATCTGCGACCTGCTCGACGAGCTGGCCCCGGGCGAGCGCCCGCGCCGCGAGCTGATCTCGTTCGTCGAGGACCGCCCGGGACACGACGCGCGCTACGCGATCGACGCGAGCAAGGTGCGGGCCGAGCTCGGCTGGCGCCCGCGCGAGAGCTTCGAGAGCGGGCTCCGGCGGACGGTCGAGTGGTATCTCGCGAACCGCGCGTGGTGGGAGGCGCTCCGGAGCGGGCGCTACCGCGGCGAGCGCCTCGGCACCGCCCGGCGGGAGCCCGCGTGAAGGCCGACGTCCTGATCGCCGGCGCAGGCGGCCAGCTCGGCCGCCAGCTCGCCGCCCGCGCCGCGGCGGCGGGCCTCTCGACGCGCCCGCTCGCGCGCGGCGACCTCGACGTCACCGACCGTCACGCCGTGCTCGACGCGGTCGAGGCGACGGCGCCGAGGGTCGTCCTGAACGCCGCGGCCTGCACCGCCGTCGACCGGGCGGAGAGCGAGCCGGAGGCGGCTCATGCCGTCAACCGCGACGGCGCGGCGCATCTGGCCGAGGCCGCGGCGCGGCTGGGGGCGGCGCTCGTCCACGTCTCGACCGACTACGTCTTCGACGGCTCGAAGCCGGGCGCCTGGACCGAGGACGACCCGACCGCGCCCCTCGGCGTCTACGGCGCCAGCAAGCTCGCGGGCGAGGAGGCCGTGCGCGCGCGCATGGCCGAGCACGTGATCCTGCGCACCGCCTGGGTCTACGACCGCTCCGGCCGCAACTTCCTGACGACGATGCTCCGCGTCGGCGCCGAGCGCGAATGCCTGCGCGTCGTCGACGACCAGCACGGCACGCCGACCTGGGCGGCGGACCTGGCCGGGGCGATGCTGACCCTCGCGCGCCGGTTCATGGACGGCGCGATGCCGCCGGACGGCACCGGCACCTTCCACTGCACGAACGCCGGCTCGACCACCTGGTGCGGCTTCGCCCGGGCCATCTTCGAGCTGGCCGCGCCGCAGCTCGACCGGGTGCCGACGGTCGAGGCGATCGCGACCGCCGACTATCCCACCCCGGCCCGCCGGCCGGCGAATTCCGTGCTCGACTGCACCCGGCTCGAGCGGGTGCACGGGCTCCGCCTCCGCGGCTGGGAGGAGGCGCTCCGCGAGGCGCTGGCAGCGCCCGCGGGCCAGCAACAGGACAGGGCGCGCGCCTGACGCGCCGAGCTTTCGGGGGACACGCATGAAGGGGATCATCCTGGCAGGCGGCGCCGGCAGCCGCCTCTACCCGATCACGCAGGCGGCATCGAAGCAGCTGCTTCCGGTCTACGACAAGCCGATGATCTACTATCCGCTCTCGACCCTGATGCTGGCCGGCATCCGCGAGGTGCTGATCATCACGACGCCCGAGGACGGCCCGATCTTCGAGCGGCTGCTCGGCGACGGCAGCCAGTGGGGGATGAGCCTCTCCTACGCGGTGCAGCCGAAGCCCGAGGGGCTGGCGCAGGCGTTCCTGATCGGCCGCGACTTCATCGGCGGCGGCGCCTGCGCGCTCGTCCTCGGCGACAACATCTTCTATGGCCACGGGCTGACGGAGAAGCTGCGCGCCGCGGCCGCGCGCCCCTCGGGCGCCACCATCTTCGGGTTCCGCGTCCGCGATCCGCAGCGCTACGGCGTCGTCGCGTTCGACGACCGGGGCCGCGCCGTCTCGATCGAGGAGAAGCCGGCCCGGCCGAAGTCGAGCTACGCCGTCACCGGCCTCTACTTCTACGACCGCACCGTGGTCGACGTCGCGGCGGAGGTGAGGCCGAGCGCGCGCGGCGAGCTCGAGATCACCGACGTCAACAACCACTATCTCGGCCGCGGGGAGCTCGCCGTCGAGCTGCTCGGCCGCGGCTTCGCCTGGTTCGACACCGGCACGCCCGACAGCCTGCACGACGCCGGCAGCTACGTGCAGACGCTCGAGCGGCGCCAGGGCCTGCGCGTCGCCGTCCCCGAGGAGATCGCCCTCTTCAACGGCTGGATCACCCGCGACGACCTCGTCGCGCTGGCCGGCGGCCGCGCCAACAGCGAGTACTGCCAGTACCTGCTGCAGGTGGCCGAGACGCCGGAGATGGCCGCCGAGGGCCTCTGAGGGGCGGTCCGGATTCGACCCGGGTCAAGCCTCGCGCCTACTCGCTCCAGGCGAAGCTGATGCGGCGGTTGCGGGCGCGCCCCGCCTCGGTCTCGTTGTCGGCGATCGGCCTGCTCTCGCCATAGCCGACCGGGTCGAGGCTGCCGGCCGGCACGCCCCGCTCGGTGAGCTGGAGCACGACCTCGATCGCCCGGGCCTCGGAGAGCAGCAGGTTCTCCTCGGCCTCGCCCCGGTCGTCGGTGTGGCCCTGAACCTCGAGCATCAGCTCGGCTTTCGTCACGCAGCGCCGGATCACGCCGGCCAGCCGGTCCAGCAGCCGCCCCTGTCCGGCGCTGATGTCGGACGAGCCGGGGACGAATGTGATGCGCCGCCCGCCGCCCTCCTCGGCCAGCATCGCATCGCAGCGGTCGATGCTGACCGGGAAGTCGTGAACCGGCACCCAGTGGCCGTAGCGCAGGACCTCCTCGCCCTCGCGGCCGAGCGCCGCGCGCCGGTCGCCCTGGCGGCCGGGCCGGTCCTCGGCCTCGACGACCAGCTCCCAGCCCTCGTCGAGCCGGGGCTCGAGCCATTCGGTCACGTCGGCGGCGCTGTAGCCCGGCTGCAGCGTGCCGCTCAGCCGGATCGTGCTGCCCTCGATCCGGGCGCCGCCGCTCTCGAACACGTGGAGCGCGCGCGCGGCCTCGCGGAGCTGGCGGCGCCAGGCCCAGCGGTCGCCCTCGCCGCCTGCGCTGAGGTCGCTCGTGTCGGACGTTCCGAGCCCCGCGAACAGCGCGTCGGGCTCGACTCCGTCGGGCAGGATGCCGTCGACGTCGAAGCCGTCGGGCGTGCGCACGATCTCGAGCTGCGATGGCGGCGGCGCCTCGCCGACATCGACCTCGATCTGCCAGCCGGGGCCCAGCGTCGCGCGGAGCGCGCCGAGCAGGTCGGGCGCGCTGAACCCCTCCTTGAGCGCGCCCTCGAAGCGCGCCAGGCCGTCGGCCACCTCGATCGTTCCCTCGCGCATGCGCGGCACCGCGATCGCCAGCGCGTCGATCGCCGCGCGCCAGAGGCCGGCGGCGCCGTAGGCGTCGGCCGTCAGCCCGCCCGAGACGTCGAGCGGCTCCAGCATGTCGGTCAGCGGCTCGGTCCCCAGCGCCTCCGGCAGCCGGCCCTCGGCCTTCAGGCCGCCGGGGCCGAGCGTCAGCACCAGCCGGGGCGCGGGCGAGGGGTCGACGATCGTGAGGTCCACCTGCCAGCCGGTGCCGAGCTGCTCGGCGAGGCGGCTGTTCGCGCCGGTGTCCGCGACCTCCGCCGTCAGCGCCACCTCGCGGTCCTCGATCGTCAGCTCGCCCCGCTCGGCCGTGGTCAGCGCAACGAGCCCCGCGCGCACGAGCAGCGGCCAGTCCTCGCCCGGCATGCCGCGCGCGAGCCGGATCTCCCCCTCGGCGCCCGTGCCCGCCACTTGGTCGATGATCGAGTCGAGCGCCGCGGCGGTCGCCTCGTCGGGCGCGTGGCTGGAATAGGTGAGCCCGCCGTCCGTCTTCTCGGCGCGGAACACGTAAGGATCGGCGAGGTCGAGCTGGATGCCGATCGAGGCGCGCCAGCGGTCGTCGGCGAGCGCCGCGAGCGCCGCCTCGCGCGCCGGCGAATCGGCCGCGATCCCCTCGAAGGCGAGCCTGTCGGGCGCGATGCTGGCCGTGCCGCTCACCATCTCCTCGAGAGCCACGAAGGCCTCGCCCACCCGCGCGTCCCACCCGTCGGGCAGCGCGTCGGCGGCGATCACGAGGTGCGAGGCGACGACCGCGCCGCCGGCGATCCGGCGGGCCTCGGCGAGCATCCCGGCCTCGGCCTCGGAGCCCGAGGCGACGCCTTCGAGCGTCACGTCCCCTTCGGCGTCGCGGGCGATGGTCAGGAGCGGCGCGTCCTCCACGGCCTCCGCCACCGCCGGCGCGGCGTCGGAGGGGCCGGGGGGCGGCGCCGGCATCGCCGGCGCGGCGGCCGGTCCGCCGCCGGCGTCCGCCGGTTCCGGCTCCTCCTGCGCCGCGACGGGCAGCGCCAGCACCGCCCAGGCCGCGAGAATCAGCGCCGCGCCGCGGACCGCCGCGCTCATGGCCCGGCCGCGCGTCTGCCGGGCGGGCGGAGCTGCGCCTCGCGCAGCGCGATGTAGAGCGTCGACAGGATGATGATCGTCCCTCCGAGCCCGGTCGCCGCGTCGATCGTCTCACCGAAGAACACATAACCGGCGAGGCCCACGGTCAAGAGCCGCAGATAGGAGAAGGGCGCGAGAAACGCCGCCTCTCCCGCGGAGTAGGCCCGGATGTCGGCATACTGTCGCAGCGCCGAGGTCATCACGAGCAGCACCACAACGCCCCAGCGCCAGAGCTCCGTCGGAAGCTCCCACCAGACCAGCGCGGGCGGCAGCGTCGCGACCGCGACGACCGCGGAGGACGACACGAAGACCGCGTCGTTGCCGTCCGCCCGCGCCGCCAGCTTGCCCGTCAGCAGCGTCAGCGCGAAGGCGACCGACGAGCCGAGGCTCGCCAGCATCGCCGGCTCGAAGCCGCTGAGGCCGGGGCGCAGCACGACCACCGCGCCGACGAAGCCCAGGAGCGTCGCGGCCCACCGGCGCGGCCCCGCGACCTCGCCCAGGATCGGGCCCGCCAGCACCGTCGCGAACACCGGCGCCGTGAAGAACAGGATCGTCGCGGTCGCCATCGGCAGCTTCCAGATCGAGTAGAAGCCGAGGTTCAGCGCCGCCGCGATCAGGATTCCGCGCAGCAGGTGCAGCTTCCAGGCGCTGAAGCGGAGCGCCACGCCGCTCCTCCGCGCCTTCCAGAGGAACGGCAGCACCAGCACCGCCGCGAAGCCCGCGCGCAGGAACGCCAGCATCGCCGAGTGCACGTCCGGCGTCAGCAGCCTGACCGCGACCGTCATGCCCGTCGCCCCGGCGACCGAGGCGAGCATCCAGCGCGCGCCCTCGGGGTTGCTCGCGCGGATGGCGGTGGCGGGAGGGGCGGCGGCCATGACCCCGCCGAAGATGACGCTCGGGTCGGCGCGATCAAGCGTCCCGGCCGCACGGTTGGCCAGGCGGGCAAGCGGGCGCATATTGCGGCGTGCAAGCAGCCGGAGACGCCTGACATGCCCAAGCCCTGCCTCCGCCGGTCCGCCGCGGCCCTCGCGATCGCGCTCCTGCCGGGTGCCGCCGCGGCGAACGCCGCGCTCGAGAACATGGTCGAGATCTGCGCCGACCCGGACCGCGGGGCGGCCGAGGCGCTCAATTTCTGCCACCGCGCGCTCGACCACCGGGCGATGGACAAACAGCCGGCCGGGGTGCGCGCGCGGGTGCTCCTGAACGCCGGCATCGCGGCGACGGAGCTCGGGCGCCTGGACCTCGCCGTCGACGACCACAGCCGCGCGATCGCGCTCGACCCCGGCCTCGCGGCAGCGTGGCTGGGGCGCGCCCGCGCCCATGACCGGCTCGGCCGGCTGAACGAGGCGCGGGCGGACTACGACGCCGCGATCCGCCTCGCGCCCGGCGAGGCCGACGCCTGGCTCGGCCGCGGGGTCGTCCGGCTGAAGGGCGGGGACCCCGCCGGCGCGCTCGGAGACTTCGACCGCGCGGTGCAGCTCCGGCCCGACTGGACCGCACCGTACTTCAACCGCGGCGTCGCCTACGCGATGACGGACGACCCGGCCCGCGCCGCCGCCGACTTCTCGGTGGTGCTCGAGGACAACCCGGACGACGTGCAGGCGCTGGTCCGGCGCGGCCAGGCGCGGGCGGCCGTCGGCCAGGCGGGCGCGGAGCAGGACTTCGACCGCGCCCTCGCGCTTCGCCCCGACTGGGGCGCCGGCTGGTTCGCGCGCGGCCGCTTCCACGACGAGGCCGGCAGGCGCGAGGCCGCGAACGCCGACTACATGCGCGCCTACCAGCTCGGTCACTCCGATCCCCGGCTGATCGAGCGGATCCAGGCCATCGGCGGCGGCTGAGGGCGGCCGCGCCTCCCGTTGATCCGGCCGGCCATCGCGCCTATCAAGCGCCCCGGACCGGGGAGAGACTGATGCAGCCCGAGCGCGCGCTCGTGATCTTCGACGTCGACGGCACGCTGGTCGACAGCCGCCGCAGCATCCTGGCGGCGATGGCGGGCGCCTTCGCGGGCGCCGGCCGGCCGCTGCCGCCGGAGCCGGAGGTCCTCGGCATCGTCGGGCTCTCGCTGCCGCAGGCCATGGCGGCGCTGGTGCCCGATGCCGGCCGGGCCGAGATCGACCGCCTCGTGCACCTCTACAAGGAAAGCTATATCGCGCTGCGGCGCGCGGGCGCGGGCGAGAGCGCGGCGCCGCTCTTCCCGGGCGCGCTCGACGCGCTCGACCGGCTGCAGGCGGGCGGGCACACGCTCTCGATCGCGACCGGCAAGGCGCGGCGCGGGCTCGACCACATGCTCGCGACGCACGGGCTGGGCGGGCGCTTCGTCGCCACCCAGACCGCCGACGACGCGCCGTCGAAGCCCGACCCGGGCATGGTGCTCGCCTGCCTCGCGGCGACCGGTTTCCCGGCCTCGGCCGCCATCGTCGTCGGCGACACCGCGTTCGACATGGGGATGGCCCGGGCCGCCGGCGCGCGCGCCATCGGCGTCTCCTGGGGCTACCACGAGCCGACGCGGCTGATGGCCGCCGGCGCCGAATGCGTGATCGGCGATTTCCGGGCGCTCGACGCGGCGCTCGCCGGCCCGGGCCGGGCCGCGTGAAGCGGTTCTGGCGCGAGGCGCGGGTCGAGGAGGCGCCGGGGGGCTACGCCGTCCGGCTCGACGCCCGGCCGCTCAGCACGCCGGCCAGGGCGCCGCTCGTCGTGCCGACGCGCAGCCTGGCCGAGGCCGTCGCGGCCGAGTGGGACCGCCAGGAGGGCGAGGTGCGCCCTGCCGAGCTGCCGCTGACGCGCTCGGCCAACTCCGCCATCGACCGGGTCCTGCCGCAGCGGCCGGAGGTCGCGGAGGCGATCGCGGCCTATGGCGAGACCGATCTCCTCTGCTACCGCGCGCCGCATCCGGAGGGGCTGGCCCGGCGGCAGGCCGAGCTCTGGGACCCGCTGCTCGACTGGGCGGCCGCGGCGCTGGGGGCGCGGCTCCGCACCGGCGCCGGGGTCATGCACGTGATGCAGCCCGCCCACGCGACCGAGGCGCTGGCGCGCGCGGTCACGGCCCACGACGCCTGGGCGCTGACGGCGCTCAACGAGCTCGTGACGCTCTCCGGCTCGCTCGTCCTCGGCCTCGCCGTCAGCCACCGGCGGCTCGAGGGCCGGGAGGCCTGGCGCCTCAGCCGCCTCGACGAGGACTGGCAGAGCGCCGAGTGGGGCGAGGACGCCGAGGCCGCCGCCGCCGCCGCCCGGCGGGAGGCGGAGTTTTGCGCGGCCGAGCGCCTGCTCCACCTGCTCCGGGACTGAGGCCGGGCACCGCTCCGCCGGTCCGGCTCTCGTGGATCGGCACGGATGGCGCGCCGGAGCGCTCCATGACGCCGAGGAGGATGCCTCGCTCGTGCTTCGGACGTATCGCGTGCAACTCCGCACGCATCATGGTTAACAGGATATGAAACCCTCTATCTATCAGTCGCTTGACCCCCATTGCACGCGTGCAATGGGGCGCATTGCACACCCCTCGCGCCGCTCCGGCGCGGCGCCAGCGGGGCCCGGTCAGGCCCGCCTGCGCCGGCGCCTCCGGCCGCCTTCCTCGCCGTCGGGGGCGGTCTCGAAGCGGGTGTCGGGGATCGTCACCTGGGTCGCGAGGTGCGGGTAGGGGGCGGTCTTGTGCGGCACGGCGATC
>DATKCY010000169.1:0-8635 GCA_035512995.1 Thermohalobaculum sp. | reverse complement strand
ACCCTGCGCTCGGGGCAGGCGACCAGGTGCTCGCCAAGCTCCACGCCGTCCACACCGACGACGGCCTCAGCTACGAGGCGCGGCCGATCAAGCGCCTCGCCGGCGAGGGCACGCGCCGGATGCTCGGCATCTACCGCGCGGGGCCGGAGGCAGGCCGCGTGGTGCCGGTCGCGAAGGGCGCGAAGGGCGCGGACAAGGAGTGGATCGTGCCGCGGGGCGCGGCCGAGGGCTCGCAGGAAGGCGAGCTGGTCGAGGCCGAGGCGCTGCCCGGCCGCCGGCTGGGCCTGCCGCACGGGCGCATCGTCGCTCGGCTCGGCGACCCGGGCGCGCCGCGCCAGGTCTCGCTGATCGCGATGCACGAGCACGGCATCCCCTACGAGGTCCCTGCCGAGGTGCTGGAGGAGGCCGCGGCGGCGGAGCCGGTAGCGCTCGGCGACCGCGAGGACCTGCGCGACCTGGCCCTCGTGACCATCGACCCGGAGGACGCGCGCGACCACGACGACGCCGTCTGCGCTTTTCCGGACGACGACACGGCGAACCGCGGCGGCTGGATCGTCTGGGTCGCGATCGCCGACGTCGCCCGCTACGTGCGGCCCGGCTCGGAGCTCGACCGCGAGGCGCGGCGGCGCGGGAACTCGACCTATTTTCCGGACCGCGTGGCGCCGATGCTGCCGGAAAGGCTGTCGGCCGACCTCTGCTCGCTGATGGACGGGGTCGACCGGCCGTGCCTGGCGGTCCGGATGGTGCTGAACGAGGCCGGCGAGAAGATCGGCCACCGCTTCGCGCGCGGGCTCATGCGCTCGCGCGCCTCCCTCTCCTCCGAGCAGGCGCAGGCTGCGGCCAACGGCGATGCCCCCGCGGATGCGCTGCGGCGCGAGACGGTCGAGGCGCTGTTCGCGGCAGGGGCAGCGGCCCACGGCGCGCGGGAGCGGCGCCAGCCGCTAGACCTCGACCTGCCCGAGCGGCGGATCGAGCTCGACGACGAGGGCCGGGTCACGAGCGTCCGCGTGCGCGAGCGGCTCGACGCGCACCGCGTGATCGAGGAGTTCATGATCCTCGCCAACGTCGCCGCGGCCGAGACGCTGGAGGAGAAGCGGACGCCGCTGCTCTACCGCGTGCACGAGGAGCCGAACCCGGAGAAGCTCGACGCGCTGCGCGAGACCGTCGAGACCGTGGGCCTCACGCTCGCCAAGGGCCAGGTGCTGAAGACCCGGCACCTGAACGACCTGTTGCGCGCGGTCGAGGCCGGCGAGCACCGCGAGATGATCAACCTCGCGGTCCTGCGCGCGCAGACGCAGGCCTACTACGGGCGCGAGAACTTCTCCCATTTCGGCCTCAACCTGCGGGCCTACGCGCACTTCACCTCGCCGATCCGGCGCTATGCCGACCTGATCGTGCACCGGGCGCTGATCCGCGCCTGCAAGCTCGGCGCCGGCGGCCTGTCGCCCGAGGAGATCGAGCGCATCGACGAGACGGCCGAGCACATCTCGATGACCGAGCGCCGCTCGATGGAGGCCGAGCGCGACACCGTCGACCGCTACCTCGCCGCGTTCCTCGCCGACCGCGTCGGCGCCGAGTTCGAGGGCCGCATCTCGGGCGTGCAGCGCTTCGGCCTGTTCGTGAAGCTCGACGAGAGCGGCGCCGACGGGCTGGTCCCGATCTCGACGCTCGGGCGCGAGTATTTCCGCTACGACGAGGACAGCCGGACCCTGACCGGCGAGCGCTCGGGCACCGTGCTCGGCATCGGCCAGCCGGTGACCGTGCGCCTGGTCGAGGCCGAGCCGCTGAGCGGCGGCCTGATCCTCGAGGTCCTGTCGGTCGAGGGCGCGCCCGCGCGGCGCCCGCAGCGCCGCCCCCGATCCGGCCCGCCCGAGCGGCGCAAGCTGACGCGCGAGCGCATCGCCCGCTCGAAGGCCAAGCGCAAGGCGGGGCGCAGGAAGGCCTGATCGCAAGGCTCGCTGGCAAAAGCCCCGTCATGGCCGGGCTCGACCTGGCTCGACACGGCATCCCGCGGAGGTCAGGGAGATCGCCCGGTCAGGCCGGGCGATGACGGCATGGGCCGGATGATGTGTCGTTCGCGGGCGCCCGGTTCATGAAGCGCCCCGCGCCCGGGCGGTCAGCGGAGCGCGTCGGCGGCGAGGCGCTCGTAGGACGGCTGATGGCGTTCGCGCAGGCGCGCGACTCGTGCAGCACCGTCATGTCGCCCCGCTCGCGCATCAGCCGCTCGAACGCCGTCGACATCGCGCGCGGGTGGCACCAGAGCGCGACGATCGGGTGCGGCGCGCTCACGGGACCTCAAGCGTGACCGGATGGCGCGCGATCGCGCGGCTGCCGTTCAGCAGGTAGCGGACCTCCCACTCGCCGGGCTCGTCGGGAAGCTCGACCATCAGCGGGCTCCTGTCGGCGCGGGCGTAGGCCGCGCGGGTGCCGTCCGGGTCGGTGGGCCGCGCGACCGCGATCAGGTCGCTCGGTCCGCCGGGGCCGGTCCAGTCGACGCGGAGCCGCGTGCCGGGCTTCGCCGTCGCCGCCGTCTCGAGCGTCGCGACCGCGTCGGCGACCACCAGCGCCCGGCGCGCCAGCACGCGGTTGCCGGCGCCCTGCACGTAGCGGATCTCGTAGGCGCCCGGCTCCTCCGGCACGGTCAGCCGCAGGGGCGAGCCCTCGCGGGCGTACGTATAGCCCTCGTACCGGCCGCCGGGGTCGTCCGGCCGCGCGACGGAGACGAAGTCGCGGGGATAGCCCGGTCCCGCCCACGCGACCAGGATGGTCGAGCCGGCCTCGACCTCGGCCGGCGCCTCGAGCGTCGCCGTGACCTCGGTCACGGTCACCGGCTGGCGCGCCAGCACCGTGCGGTCCTGGTACTGGACATAGCGGATCTCGTACTCTCCCGGCTCCGGCGGCATGGCGAGCGCCAGCGGCGAGCCCTCGCGCGTGTAGACATAGCTGGCATGGGCGCCGCCGGGTTCGCCGGGCTCGACCACCGCGATGAAGTCGTTCGGGTAGTCGGGCCCGGTCCACTCGACCGGGACGTTCGCGCCCGCCGGGGCTTCCGAGGGCGCGGTCACGCTGGCCGTCACCTCCGTCACCGTCACCGGCTGGCGCGCCAGCACCGTGCGGTCCTGGTACTGGACATAGCGGATCTCGTACTCGCCGGGCTCCGCCGGCATCACCAGCGCCGCCGGCTCGCCGTTCCGCGTCCAGACCGAGTTCACGCTCTGCCCGCCCTGCTGGTCCGGCTTCGCGACCGAGATGAAGTCGTTCTGGTAGTCCGGACCCTCCCAGCCCACCTGCACAGTCGAGCCCGCGACAGCCTCGGCCGGCGCCTCGAGCGCGGCCGCGACCTCCGTCACCGTGATCGGCTGCCGGGCCAGCACCTCGCGCCCGTCGTAGAGGACGTAGCGCAGCTCGTACTCGCCGGGCTCGGGCGGCATCAGCAGGGCCGCGGGGTTGCCCTCCCGCACCCAGACGGAGTTCACGCTCTGGCCGCCCTGCTGGTCGGCGCGCGCGACGGCGATGAAGTCGTTCTTCTGCTCCGGCCCCTCCCAGGCGACCTGCACGGTCGACCCGGCGACCGCCTCCGCCGGTCCCTCGACCCGCGCCGGCGGGGTCAGGTCCTCGAGCGGCAGCTCGACCGTCTGCGGCGCGCCCTCGGCGACCGTGACCGCGCGGGCGACCGTCTGCTCGTCGTCGAGGCGCAGCACCTCGACCCGGTAGCCCCCGGGCGACAGCGCCATGCGCAGATCGGGGATCTCCATCGTCTCGACCATCAGCTCTCCGTCATCCCCGGTCAGCGTCCAGACGAGGCCGCGGCGCACCTGCGGGCCGCCCTCGCCGTCGGTCGCGATGAAGACCATGTCGGTCAGCGCGGGCTCTGGCTCGGGCGCCGGCGGCGGCGGCGGCGCCACGCTCACCTCGTCCAGCGCCTCTGCCAGCTCCGCGGCGTTCGAGGCGGTCAGGAACCGCCCGCCGGTGCTCTCGGCCAGGCAGCGGAGCTGGGCCCGGTCGGCCTCGTCGGCGACGTCGAAGCCGACCACGTGCGCGGTGAAGCCGACGCCCGTCTCCTCGAGCCTGCGCCCGACCTCGCAGGGGTCGAGGTCGCAGGTCTCGCGCCCGTCCGAGACGAGGACGACCGTCGCCGGCTCCTCCGTGTATTTCAGCACCTCCGCCGCGGCGAGGACGGCGGCGGAGAGCGGCGTCTTGCCCTTGGGCTTGATCGCCATGACCGCCGCCAGCACCTCGTCGGCGGTGCCGGGAGCGGGCGGCACCAGCGTCTCGATGTCGCCGCAGTCGCCCTTCCGCCGATGGCCGTAGGCGGTGAGGCCGAGCGCGCGGTCGCCGGGCATGTCGGCGAGCAGGCCCGCCACGACCTCCTGCGCGATCGTGATCTTCGCGCGCCCCTCGATCTGACCCCACATCGAGCCCGAGGCGTCGAGCACCAGGATCGTCTTCGTCCCGTCCGCCTGCTGCGCGCCCGCGGGCAGGGCGAGACCGCCAAGGGCGGCGATCGCGGCGGCTGCGACTCCGGTGACCAGTCTCATGCGCGTCCCCCCCTTGCGGCTTTCCCGAGGCTAGCACCGGGGCCGGAAGCTGAGAAGCGCGCGAACGAAGAAGGGCGCCCCCGGGGCGGGGACGCCCTTGCCCGTGTCTTCAGGCCGTCCGCCTCAGTTGCTGGAGGCGACGCGCTCGATGAGCGGCGTGATCCGGCGCACGGTCGCGCGGCGGTTCACCTGGCTCGGCCCCTCGGTCTGCTCCTTCAGGTAGCGCTCGCCATAGCCCTGGACGACCAAGTTCTCGGGGGGCACGTCGAAGTGCTCGGTGAGCGCGAGCGCGACCGACTCGGCCCGCCGGTCGCTCAGCGCGAGGTTCATGAGGTTCGATCCCACCGCGTCGGTGTGCCCCTCGACCAGGAAGATCTCCCGCGGGTCGCGCTCGATGATATCGCGCATCGAGCGGCCGAGGGTCGCGAGCGTGTCGACCTCCGAGCGGGGGATAGCCGCGGAGCCGGTGCTGAACTGCACCGTGTCGAGGTCGACCCGCGGCACCATCGCGCGCACGCGCTCGTTCTCGCGCACCTCGCGGAGCGAGAAGGTGCGGTCGAGCGCCTCGACCGGCGGGGCGGCCAGCGCCTCCTGGACCAGATCGCCGCGGGCGCGGCTGTAGTCGACCACGTAGCGGTCGTCGGGGATGTTGACGGTCAGGGGCGGCAGCGTCTCGTCGAAGTTGGTGAACGAGTAGATCTCCGCCGGGTCCTCGTCGATCAGCACGACCTCGGTGCCGTCGGGCTGGATCAGCGTCCGCCTCAGCACGAAGCCGCCGGCGTCGCGCAGGGTCACCACCTGGCTGCCGTCGGGGCGGGACACGACCGAGCGGGTCAGGCCGTCGCCGAGGTCCTGGTTGCGGACGGTGACCCCGGGCCGGCGCAGCAGCTCGTTCTCGTCTCCGCGCACGTAGAACTCGCCGTCGCGCTCGACGATCATGCGGTCGCCCTGGTCCTGCACCAGCCGGCCGCCGAGCGCGGGGATGAGCGCGCCGACCGCGGCACCCGCGGCCGCGGCGCCCAGAAGCTTCCAGGTGTCGTTGTCGTCGTCGTCGTCATCCTCGGCGAACTCCTCATCGCTCGAGCGCGAGTTCTCCTCGGTGATGACCTCCTCCTCGCCGCCGTCGGCGTCCGCGGCGTCGAGCTCCTGGAGTCGGCTCTCGAGGTCGCCGATGCGCTGCTGCTGCGCCTCGAACTCCTCCCGGACCGCGTCCGACGAGGTCGTGTCCTCGACGGCCACGTCCTGGCCGCTCTCGGTCGCCTGCTCGACTGCGGTCTCGGTGACCTCGGTCTCGACGTCGTCGGAGGCTGCCTCAACGGTCTCCGCCTCGGCGGCGTCGGGATCGTCCGCGGCGCCGGCAGCAGCAGCGGCAGCACCTGCTTCCTCGGCCTCGACGCCGTCCGTGTCGCTCTCGGCCGCCGTCTCCTCGTCTGCCTCGGCTCCCTCGGCCTCGGCGGTGTCAGCCGGCGCCTCGCCGTCAGCCGCCTGGCCGGTCCCGGCCGGCTCGTCGGCGTCGCCGGATGCGGCATCGGCGCTGCCGTCGGCCTCAACCTCGGCCTCGGCAGCAGGGGCCTCCTCCTCGGCCGCGACCGGCTCGGCCTCGGCCGGCGCATCCGCGCCGTCGGCGGGCGCGGCTGACTGCTCCTCGGTCTCGTCCGCCGCCGTCACTTCGGCCGGCTCGACCTCGGCCGGGTCGACATCGGCCCCATCGACCTCGGCCTGGGAGACGAACCCATCCTCGACGTCGGCGGGCACGACATCTGCCTCGGCGGCGGCGGCGGGGTCGACATCGGCCTCCGCCGCCTCGGCCGGCTCGACCTCGGCCGGCTCGACTTCCGCCGGCTCGGGCTCGGCCTCGTCCTCGGTCGCGAGGATCTCGGTCTCCTGCTCGTCGGCGAGCGGGACGTCGCCCTCGCTTTCCTCGGCCAGCGGCACGTCCGTCGCGGCATCGTCGGCAAGCGGAATGTCGACGTCCGATTCGTCGGCGAGCGGGATCTCCGCCTCGCTCTCGTCGGCGAGCGGGATCAGCTCGTCGGTCTCGGTCGCCTGGGCGAGGATCAGGGGCGCCTCCGCGGCAGGTCCGGCCGCGAGCCCCGACTGGCCCGCGAAGGACACGGCGACGGCGATTGCGGTGCTCGCCTTCAGGATGCTGACTGGCTTCTTCATGTCTCGCTTTCCCATTTTCAGGTGCGGCGGGGGGTGCCGCACGACGTCCGTTGGCCGGAACGCGCAGAAGGGCGCTATGGTTGCTCCGCGCCCTCTCGCTCCCGCGCCTCGCAGGTTCAACGAGGCTCGCCCGGGCTCCCGACGTGAACGATTGTTAATAAGGCCGACAGGCGGCGTCCGGAGCCGCGCGCCATATAGCAGTCGGCGCCAGTCACCGGCGCGAAGCTTCAGATGCAGGAGAGAGCGACACGATGAGCTCGACCGCGACAACCCAGAGGCGGCTCGCGCTCGGCGGCATCGCCGCCGGCGTCATGCTGGTCACGGCCGCGCCCGCTTCGGCGCAGGACCGCTACGTCTTCGCCGATCTCGCCGACAAGGTGAGCCCGGCGGTCGTCAACATCTTCACCACGACCGAGCCCCCCGAGGCCGCGTCGAACGAGGGCGAGGGCATGGAGATGCCCGAGGCCTTCCGCGACTTCCTCGAGCGGTTCGGCTTCGAGAACATGCCGCAGGTCCCGGGCATGCCGGGCGGCCATGGCATGCCGCCGGGCCCGCGCAACGCGCTCGGCTCGGGCTTCGTGTTCGAGGCCGACGGCTACGTGATCACCAACAACCACGTGGTCGAGGGCGCGGACGAGGTGAAGGTCCGCTTCGAGAACGACGAGGAGTACCCGGCCGAGGTGATCGGCCTCGACCCCGCGACCGACCTCGCGCTGCTGAAGATCGAGGCCGAGGACGACCTGCCCTATGTCGAGCTCGGCAGCTCGGACGGCGTGCGCGTCGGCGAGCGGGTCATGGCGGTCGGCAACCCGTTCGGCCTCGGCGGCACGGTCACGACCGGCATCGTCTCGGCCAAGGGCCGCGACATCAATGCCGGGCCCTACGTCGACTTCATCCAGACCGACGCCGCGATCAACCGCGGCAACTCGGGCGGGCCGCTGTTCAACATGGACGGCGAGGTCATCGGCGTGAACTCGGCGATCTACTCGCCGACCGGCACCAATGTCGGCGTCGGCTTCGCGATCCCGTCCAACGTCGTCGAGATGGTCGTGGCCGACCTCAAGGACGACGGCCAGGTCGACCGCGGCTGGCTCGGCGTGCAGATCCAGGAGGTGACGCCGGAGATCGCCCAGGCGGTCGGGCTCGAGGACGCGCGCGGCACCATCGTCGCGGACGTGATGGCGGACAGCCCCTCGGTCGGCAAGCTCGAGGCGGGCGACGTGATCGTCGAATACGACGGCACCCCGGTCGGCGAGACCCGCGACCTGCCGCGTCTGGTCGCCGCCACCGAGGCCGGCAGCGAGGTCGAGCTCGGCATCTGGCGCGACGGCGAGCAGAAGACCGTCGAGGTCACGATCGGCGCGCTCGACACCGAACGGCTGGCGATGGCGGCGCCTTCGCAGCAGCCGAAGGGCGAGGACCCGGAAAGCTCGGAGGAGCTCGGCGCGACCCTCGCGGGCCTCGACCCGGAGACCCGGAAGTCGCTCGGGATCGACGACGATGCCGAGGGCGTGGTCGTGACCTCGCTCAAGCGCGGCGGTGCGGCGGCCGATGCCGGGCTCCGCGTCGGCGACGTGATCCTCGAGATCGGCTCGGAGCCGGTGGCCAGGCCCGACGAGGTCGGCGAGGTGCTGAGCGGGCTCGACAGCGAGGCGGCGCTGCTCAAGGTCAACCGCAACGGCAACGTGATCTTCGTCGGCGTCCGCCTGGCAGGCGCCTGAGTCCCCCCACGGGGCGCCGAGAGCGGCGTCAGACCGACGAAGCCGCGCCGGCCGGATGCTTCCGGCCGGCGCGTTTTATTCTAATTCTCCAGGCGACCGGACCGCGAGGGACGCGCGATGAGCCGACGGATCCTGATCATCGAGGACGACGCCGAGACCGCGGCCTATCTGCGCAAGGGGCTCGAGGAGGCCGGTTTCTCGACCGAGCAC
>DATKCY010000168.1:0-8101 GCA_035512995.1 Thermohalobaculum sp. | reverse complement strand
CTTTCCGGGTTGAACGCGGCGACCCCGAGCTCTGCCTCGCCCTCGACCAGCCGCACCAGCGTGCCGGGGGCCAGCTTCCGCGTCCGCCGGTCCAGCGCGATCTCGTCGGCATAGGCCCAGGGCGCGCCCGCGGCCAGCCGCCGCCCCTTGCCCGGCCTGAGCTTCACGACCGGCCGCGCCTCGCTGTCCTCGCTCATCGGAGCCGTCTCCCCCTGCCGCGGCCCCTCCCTAGCGGGAGACCGCGCCGCGCGAAAGCCCGCACCTTCGGGGAACGGATTGCCCTGCTCAGCGCACCCGCGCCTGGACGACGATCCCTTCGACCGTCGTCTCGCCGAGGGCGCGCAGCGCCTCCAGCCGGTGCAGCCCCTCGACCAGCACGAAGGCGCCGGGCCGGTCGGGGTCGGCCCGGACCCGGATCGGCACCTGCTGGCCGTTCTCGAGCATGTCCTCGGCCAGCGCCTCGACCCGCGCCGGCTCCAGCGTCCGCACGCGCTTGACCGGCACGCGGACGGTCTCGATCTCGAACTGCTGCTTCCGGAGCATCGGGCGAGCCTATGCCGCCCCGGCGCCGGCGCCAAGCGGCCCGACGCGCAGATCGGGGACGAAAACCGAACTTCTTGTTCCTGACCGAAGAAAAGATCGGCCCGGATCGGGTAGCGGAAAACCGGGCCGGATCGGCCGGAATCGGCCCGCTCAGTCTTCCTTCACCATGCCGGCGAAGGCCTCGTCGCCCCACAGCTCCTCGACCCGCGCGTCGCGGCCGCAGCGCCAGCGGTAATACGTGTATTTGACGGGGCTCTTCTTGTAGTAGTTCTGGTGGTACTCCTCGGCCCGCCAGAACGTGCCCGCGTCCCTGATCTCGATCACGACTTCCTTCCCAAGCACCTGTTCCGCCTCGGCTTTCGAGGCCTCGGCGGCCGCGCGCTGCGCCTCGTCCGCGACGAAGACGGCGGTGCGGTAGCTCGGTCCCTTGTCGCAGAACTGGCCCGCGGGATCGAGCGGATCGACCGTGCGCCAGAAGGTGCGGAGCAGCTCCTCGTAACTCACCTGCTCGGCGTCGTAGGTGATCTCGACCGCCTCGAAATGCCCGGTATCCTCGTAGGTTACCTGCTTGTAGCTCGGGTTCTCGACGTCCCCGCCGGTGTAGCCGGACACCGTCTTCTCGACCCCCGGCACCTTGTCGAAGTCGGCCTCGACGCACCAGAAGCACCCGCCCGCGAACACCGCGGTCCTCAGGTCCTCGGCCGCGGCCGCGGCCGCCGACAGCGCCAGCGCCACCGAGGCGGCAACAGCAAAACTCCGCATCCTCTTGACTCCTGTCGTATTTCCGTCGCTCCCATATGAGCGCCGGTCGCCGCGATGGTAAGGGGGGCGGGCTCCAGGCCCAGACACGTTTTCCTGAACGCGCCGTCAGCCGATCCAGGCGCCGGCCAGGAAATAGCCGGCGAGCGCCGCGGCCACGCTCGCCACGATCCCCCAGCCGACCTCGATCAGCGCCAGGGACCAGCCCCAGCCGCGGAGCAGCGCCAGGTTGCCGGCCGCCCGGGCGATGTAGTTGAACAGGCCGACAGATGCCGCCAGCACGATGACCAGCATCCACCCGTCAACCGCGACTGGCCCACGCTCGAGGTATATGGGTCCCGCGGCAGCTCGCAGTCCCGGAGCGGCGGCCAGCAACGTCAGCACCGCCGCGTAGAAGAACCCGAACCCAACCGTGGCGCCGAGCCGCGGCCGCTCCAGCACCACCTCCCCCAGCCGCCGCGCCAGCCGCGGGCGCATGAAGGCGCGGAGCCAGACCTGGTCGAGCACCAGATAGACGACGAGGATGCCGAGATAGGCGACGAGGTAGGTCACGGGACGAACCCTCCGACAGGCTGCTCCGCCGGAACCTAGCGCCGCCCGGAGCCACGGGCGAGGGGGGGACGCCCCGTCAGCCGCTTCGATCGCGGCCCGAGGCCACGACGACCTCCGGATAGGCGAAGCGGTAGGCGAGCGCGACCCCGCCGCCGCCGCCGACGTTGCCGAGCGTGACCCCGACGAGGTTGCCGAGCAGCCGCCCAAGCCCGCCTAGGCGCCGCCGACGTTGCGCGAGCGGCCCGGCGCGCACCATGATCGGGATCAATGCGGCGCGGGCGCGGACGGCGCACGGTCCCGCCCGGCCAGCAACGGAGGAGTGCTCCCCATGTCGATCAAGACGATTCTCGCCGTTATCGCCGAGGGCACCGACGCCGAAGCGACGCTGGCGCCGGCCATCGCGCTCGCCGAGCGCCACGGCGCCCACCTGGCCGCCCTCGCGATCACCGAGCTGCCCGCCGCGGACTACGGCTACGGCTACGGCAGCTATGGCGGCGTCGCGACCGGCCAGTTCCTGGTCGAGCGGATGGAGGAGGCGCGCGAGCGCGTCGAGGCGCTGGCCGAGCGGCTGCGCCAGCGCCTGGCGGGGCCGGGCATCTCGGCCGAGGTCCGCACCGCGGCGCGAAGCCTCGCGGGCGTCGCCCACGAGGTGGCGCACCACGGCCGCTACGCCGACCTGGTCATGATGGCGCGCGCCGGCGAGGAGGGCACGGAGACGCAGCAGAGGGCGTTCGACGGCGCGCTGTTCGACAGCGGCCGCGGGGTCGCCCTGACCCCCGCCGGCTGGGCGGACGCCTTCGGCGAGCGGATCGCGGTCGCCTGGGACGGCAGCCGCCCGGCCGCGCGCGCGATCGCCGCCGCGATGCCGCTGATCGAAGGCGCGCGCGAGGTGCGGGTGGCCCTGGTCGAGCCGAAGGTCAGCGACGAGGACCACGGGCCGGAGCCCGGCGCCGACCTCGGCGCGGCGCTCGCCCGGCACAACCCGAACGTGACGGTCGACCGCCTGCCCTCGCTCGACCGCCCGGTCGCGAAGTCCCTGCTCGAGCACGCGCACGACGCCGGCGCCGACCTGATCGTCCTCGGCGCCTACGGGCACTCGCGCTTCGCGGAGGCGGTGTTCGGCGGCGTCACCCGCGACATGCTCCGCGACGCGAGCCTGCCCCTGCTGATGGCGCACTGAAGGCGCGGGCGCTGGGGCTTGCCTCGCCCCGGCGGCCGCTATAATCAGAAGGCCGCGCGGGCGTAGTTCAGTGGTAGAACGTCAGCTTCCCAAGCTGAATGTCGTCGGTTCGATCCCGATCGCCCGCTCCAACCCTCCTCGACGACGCCGTGGCCGCCGGGAGCCGCCTCCTGCCGCCGCCTCGGGGGTCGCGCCGCGGTGCGTGGCCGGATAGGCTGGCGCCGGGACGCGCGCGGGGCCGAGGGGGCCGAGGGGGGAGCGAATGCAGGATCCGGAGAGCGTCTTTCCCGTGGTCCTCTGCGGAGGGTCCGGCACCCGGCTCTGGCCGGTCTCGCGCCGGTCGCGGCCGAAGCAGTTCACGGCGCTCCTCGGCGGCGAGACGCTGCTGCAGCGGACCGTCGGACGCGTCCGCGGCCGCGGCTTCGCCGATCCGCTGATGATGACCCACAGCGACTTCCGCTTCGTCGTGGCCGAGCAGCTGGCCGAAGCGGGGGTGAACCCCGGGCGGATCGTGATCGAGCCCGCGGTGCGCAACACCGCGCCCGCGGTCGCCATGGCGGCCCGGCTCGCGGCGGCGGCGAACCCGGACGCGGTCCTCCTGGTCCTGCCCTCCGACCACGTCATCGCCGACGAGGACGCGTTCCTCCGCGCGCTCTTCCCCGCGGTCGAGGCCGCGCGCGGCGGCGCCTTCGTCACCTTCGGCATCCGCCCCGACCGGCCCGAGACCGGCTATGGCTATATCGAGCTCGGCGGCCCGCCCGGGGAGGGGGCGCAGCCCTTCGTGCGCTTCGTCGAGAAGCCGGACCTCGCCGCCGCCGAGGAGATGGCCGCCTCCGGCCGCTTCCTCTGGAACTCGGGCATGTTCGCCTTTCCCGCCGGCCCGCTCCTCGCCGCGTTCGAGGAGCACGCGCCCGAGGTGGCCCGGGCGACGGCCGAGGCGCTGGCAGGGGCGCGGGACGACCTCGACTTCCTGCGCCCCGGCGCGGAGGCCTACGCCGCGAGCCCCGACATCTCGATCGACTACGCGATCATGGAGCGCGCGGGCGGCGGCGTGGTCGTGCCGGTCGACTGCGGCTGGAACGACCTCGGAAGCTGGAAGACGGTCTGGCAGGAGGCGGGCGGCGGCGCCGCGACCCGCGGCCAGGCGGTCGCGATCGACTGCGAGGACGTGCTGCTGCGCAGCGACGACCCGGGCGTCGCGATGGTCGGCATCGGGCTTCGCAACCTCGCCGCGGTCGCGACCGGCGACGCGGTGCTGGTGGCCGACCTCGACCGCGCGCAGGACGTGCGCCTGGCGGTCGAGGCGCTGGCCGCGCGGGGCGCGCCGCAGGCGCACGACTTCCCGCGCTGCCACCGCCCCTGGGGCTGGTACGAGACGCTGGCGCAGGCAGAGCGCTTCCAGGTCAAGCGGATCGTGGTCAAGCCCGGCGGGCTGCTGTCGCTGCAGAGCCACGTGCACCGGGCCGAGCACTGGGTCGTGGTCTCCGGCACCGCGCGGGTCACGGTCGGCGACGAGGAGCGGCTGCTCACCGAGAACCAGTCGACCTACATCCCGCTCGGCGCCGTCCACCGGCTCGAGAACCCGGGCCGGGTCGCCCTCCACCTGATCGAGGTGCAGTCGGGAGCGTATCTCGGCGAGGACGACATCGTCCGCTACGAGGACGTCTACGCCCGCGGCTGAGGCGGCCCCTTCCTCAGCCCGCCGCCTTCCGCCGGGCCCCCGGCGCCTCCTCCTCGGCCGGTCCCGGGAACGGTCCGATGAAGCTTTTGCGGTTGCTCGGACTGGAAGATGTTGTTGTAGAGGTGGGCGACCCACTGCTTGCCCTCGATGGTGAGCTCGAGGTAGCGGAGCGCGTCGGGGATCCGCGCGATCGGACCGTCGGGTCCGGGCCCGTCGGTCAGGCATCTCTCTTATCGATTGTACAGGTGCGGGGTGGACCGGCACAATCCGGCGCCAGGACGGCAGCACGGCATCGACGGAAGGACGGGGGAATGCTCTTCGAGCAAGCTCATCGGCACCGTGCCCGCGGGCCGGGCCGAGCACGCGCGGGCCGCCTTCGAGACCGCCGCGGCGTTCGTGACCGCACCGGGATCGCCCCCTTCGGCGGCATCAAGGACTCGGGGCTGGGCTACAAGGAGGGCGTGGTCGAGGCGATGAAGAGCTACACCAACGTCAAGACCTTCTCGCTGCCGTGGACGTGAGGCAGGGCCGCGGCACCGTGGAGGCGGCGGTGCTGGAGGACGCCGGCGGCGCCTGATGAGCACCGCCGCCCTCGCCATCGTGCTGCTCGCGGCCGTGCTGCACGCGAGCTGGAACGCGATCGTCAAGGGCGCCGGCGACCGGGCGCTGACGGTCGGGGCCGTCGCGGCCGCGCACGTGATCGTCGGCCTTGCCGCCCTGCCCTTCGTGCCGGTGCCGGCGGCCGAGGCCTGGCCCTACATCGTCGCCTCGACGGTGATCCACATCTTCTACTACGGCTTCCTCTTCCTCTCCTACCGCTTCGGCGACCTCAGCCACGTCTACCCGATCGCGCGCGGCGTCGCGCCGCTGCTGGTGGCGCTCGGCGCGCTCGCCTTCGCCGGCGAGATGCTGAGCCCGGCCGGGTGGAGCGGGGTCGGCGCCGTCTCGGCCGGCATCGCGATCCTGGCGCTCCGCCGGAACGGCATCGCGACCGCGGACCGCTCGGCCGTGCTGGCGGCGCTCGCGACGGGGACGATGATCGCCGGCTACTCGGTCGTCGACGGCATCGGCATCCGCCTCGCCGGCGCGCCGTCGGGCTACATCGCCTGGCTCTTCGCATTCGAGTTGCCGGTGGCCGCCGGCGTCCTGGCGCTCCGCGCCCGGCGGGGGGCGCTGCCGCGGCGGGCGCTCTCGATCGGCCTGGCCGGCGGGCTCCTGTCGGCCGCGGCCTATGCGCTCGCGCTCTACGCCAAGACCATCGCGCCGCTCGCCGCCGTCTCGGCCGTGCGCGAGTCGAGCGTCATCATCGCGGCGCTGATCGGCATCGTGCTGTTCCGCGAGCGCCCCGTCGGCCGCAGGCTGGTGGCCGCCGCGGTCGTCGCGGCGGGCGTGATCCTGCTCGCGACCGCCGGCTGAACCGGCCCCGGCCCGGAACCGATCGCCGCCGCGCCCGTTGGCGTCGAAGCAGCCACCGGAGACCGAAGATGCGCCCTGCCCTGATGCTCGCCGCCGCCCTGGCCCTGCCGCTTCCCGCCGCGGGGATGGAGCCGCTCCAGGGGCTGGCCGACCCGGACGCCGTCGCCGACCTCGCGGCCAACGCGGCCGGCGTCGTGACGGAGAAGGCGAAGGACACCCTGCTCGTCCGCGAGATGCTGGGCCGCGAGATCACCGGCCCCGGCGGCGAGACCGTCGGCACGCTCGGCAACCTCGTGGTCGTGCCCGGCGGGCGGATCGCCGCCATCGTCGTGCTGCCGGGCTCGGGCGATCCGCTCGTCCTCCCCTACCAGGCACTGAAGCTCTCGGCGGCCGCGTCCGCGGGCGAAGCCGTGGGCCTCAGCCTGCCGATGGACCTCGAGGAGGCGCGCGGCCTCGGCCCCGTCCAGGACCTGACGGCCGCCGTCCTCGGCGACGGGACCGGATCGTCCTGCGGCGGCTGCAAGCGGAAGCAGGGGTCGGAGTAGAACCTTCGGCAACGGGCGCTCCCCGCCCGGCCGGCGTCAGTTGCGCTCGAGCGCGCGCTCGCGCAGCGCCTCCATCGGCACCACGTCGAGCGCGGCGCGGTGCGTCGCCGTCAGCTTGACCCGCGGCGCCTGCCCCGCCTCCCACGCCTCGAGGAAGCGGGCGGCGCAGAGGCACCACTGGTCGCCGGGCTTGAGGCCCGAAAAGCCGAGCTCGGGACGGGGCGTCGACAGGTCGTTGCCCCGCGCCCTCGAGAACGCCAGGAACTCGGCCGTCATGACCGCGCAGACGGTGTGGCTGCCGCGGTCCTCCGGCCCGGTGTCGCAGCAGCCGTTGCGATAGAAGCCGGTCAGCGGGTCCATCGAGCAGGGCTGGAGCGCCTCGCCGAGCACGTTCACCGACTGGGCGATCTCGATTGCGCGCATCGGCGCCGCCTCCCTCCGCGTCTCTCCACCATAGGAGGGCCGGTCCGGCCGGCGCAACCGCTTTGGCGGCGCTGCCACAGCTTGCGGCGCACACGAGGAAATAAGCATAAACCGTTGAGGTTTCGTCCCGAAAGATGTAGGCGGACTGCGTGCGCTGGTCGTGCGGGGCCGAGGGGCGGGTGCCGCGCTTCGCCCAGCGGCGGGTGATCTTGTTCTTCTGGCCCACCCGGGCCTCGTCGGCGAACCAGAGCTCTATTCCGGTGCCGGGCGGGAGCGCGGCGCGGATCTCCGCCAGGCGGGCGGGGAAGTCTTTTTAAAAACGGCGATCTTCTCCTCGTCCTGCGCATGATGGCGCGGCCGGGCGGACAGCTTCGCGAAGCCGAGCGCCTTGAGCTGCCGGCTGAGCGTCGCCTCGCTGATCGAGATGCCGAACGCATCCCACACCCAGGCC
Source organism: Thermohalobaculum sp. (assembly GCA_035512995.1). Lineage (GTDB taxonomy): Bacteria > Pseudomonadota > Alphaproteobacteria > Rhodobacterales > Rhodobacteraceae > Thermohalobaculum. Next base: position 551 of record DATKCY010000168.1, on the reverse strand, counting down.
GCAAGATCGATCAGCCGCCACCGCACCACGCCGTCCACCGCCGGGATCGGCCCGCGCTCGACCAGGCGTGCGAGCTCGGCCCGCTGCGCCGCGCTGAGCTTCGACGGGTTGCCCGGAGGCTTGCGGCTCACGAGCCCCGCCGGACCCTCGGCGTTGAAGCGCACCACGTTCGTCGGGGAAACCGTCCACCGGACGGTTTCCTGATCCTCCTCACCCCGAACGATCTGGCGGCCGACCCCGCCGGTCGCCGCGGCTTCCGCCCGGCTCCCTCCGTCATAGATCACAGCCAGCGCCAGAAGCCGCCGGGTCTGATCCGCGTCCCGGCTCTCCCGCGCGAGCCGCTTCAGATCCGCCGCAGTGAAGTCCTCTCGAAGCGCCAGCGCCTGTCCCATGCCTGCCTCCTGTCGTTTTCGACAGAGAGTCAGAAATCCGCAGCCTTGGGAATCCCCGGCGCGAGTCGGCGCTACCGCAAGCTGGTATCAGGCTGCAATCCGGAAGCCTACCTCGCCGAAATCCTCGGTCGCATCAACGAACATCCGAACCCGAGACTC
>DATKCY010000167.1:0-7461 GCA_035512995.1 Thermohalobaculum sp. | reverse complement strand
CAGATGGTCGATCCCGAGGTCGAGCTCGAAGGCCAGATGATGGTCGTCAACACGCTGCAGGGCAAGCTCGCCGAGGCGCGGATCGAGCGCGAGCTGCTCGAGACCGAGCAGCGGACCGGCGCCAAGGCGGACATCCGCCAGGGGGTCAAGGTGGCCGAGGCGGACCGCCGCATCAACGTGCTCGAACGGCGGCTGCAGCAGGAGCGGCAGAAGTTCGGCATTGCCGACGCGGGCCTCGCGGGCGAGGGCTACGCGCCGCTCGTCGCCGAGTTCGAGCGGCTGTCGCTCGACCGCGAATACGCCGAGCAGACCTATCTGAGCGCCTTCTCCGCCTACAACAACGCGCTGGCGGAGGCGCAGCGGCAGAGCCGGTACCTCGCGGCCTACGAGCGTCCCACCCTGTCGCAGAAGGCCGAGTATCCGCAGCGCCCGACGCTGGTCGCGCTGACCACGCTCTTCCTGCTGCTCGGCTGGTCGATCCTCTCGCTGATCTACTACAGCCTGCGCGAGCGTCGCTGAGGTGGTCCGGCTCGAGAACCTCTGCAAGACCTTCGTCATGAGCGGTCGGCGAAAGCAGATCGCCGACTGCCTCAACGCGACCTTCCCGACGGGGGCGAGCGTCGCGCTGATCGGCCAGAACGGCGCGGGCAAGTCGAGCCTGCTCCGCATCATCGCGGGCACGATGAACCCGACTTCCGGCCGGGTGCACTCGACTGGCAGCATCTCCTGGCCCGTCGGCTTCGCCGGCAGCTTCCATCCCGATTTGACCGGTGTGCAGAACGTGCGCTTCCTGGCCCGCATCTACGGCGTCGACACGGACTCGCTGGTCGAGTTCGTCGAGGACTTCGCCGACGTCGGCGAGCACTTCTACCTGCCGATCCGCACCTACTCGTCGGGCATGCGCTCGCGCCTCGCCTTCGGCGCGTCCATGGGCATGAAGTTCGACACCTATCTCGTGGACGAGGTCACGGCCGTCGGCGACGCCGACTTCAAGCGCAAGAGCGACGTGGTCCTGCGGGAGCGGCTGGCGGAGAGCGGCGCCGTCATCGCGACGCACTCGATGGGCCTCGTGCGCAGCCTCTGCGACCTCGCCGCGGTCCTGCACAAGGGCAAGCTCGTCCTCTACGACGACGTCGAGGAGGCGATCGAGGCCTACGGCCGGATCGGCGGCGACACGGAGGCGGAAGAGCCGCGGAAGCGCGCGCCCGCGCTCGCCACGGCCGACGACTGACGGGCGGGCCGCGCCGCCCGGTCCCCGCCCTCCCCGAGGACAGGCCCGGGCCTCAGGCGGCGCCGTGGGGCTCGACCGCTCCGCGCTCCTCCAGCCGCCCGGCCGTGCCGCGGGACCCCCCGTCCTCGCCGTGGCGTTCCTGCTTCAGGATCCGCAGGATCACGTCCTCGAGCGGCGGCTGGCCCGGCGGCCCCGCCGCCGCGAGCGCCAGGTCGAGCACGAAGCCGTTCCGCGCCGCGCGCGCCGCCTCGGCCTGGGCGCCGAGGTCGAAGCAGAAGACGGGCAGGCCGGTCGCCAGCGCCTCGTGCAGGGTGTAGGAGAACGTCTCCGGCCAGACCGACGGGATCAGCCAGGCGTCGATGCCGTAGCTCTCCACCAGCCGCGGGATGTCCGCGATCTCGTAGTCGCCGTGGATCGGGGTCGAGGGATCGGGCCGGTAGTACAGGTCGATGTTGCCGATGAGCGCCAGCGAGACATCGCGCCGCCCCGCGATCCGCCGCGACATCTCCGAGACCACCAGGGCGCCCTTCTGCAGTCCGATATTGCCGAGCACGCCGATCACGGCCCTGCCGCCCGAGAGCGGGCGCCGCGCGACCGCCGGCACCGGCTCGACCAGCGTGTGCGGGCGGACGACGATCCTGTCGCCCAGGTGCGGGTAGGCGGCGCGCACGTTCCGGGCGCTGTCCTCGGAGAAGACGACCAGTCTGCCGGCGTCGGCCAGCATCGCGCCCCACGCCTCGCGCCAGGCGGCCAGGCTCACCGTCCGCCCGCCGCCCTCGTAGCGGTGCGCGCCGTCGGCGCCGCCGGGCTGCGGCACGCCGCGATAGACGCCGTCGCGGTCGAGCAGGCAGTAGGAGGGGCTGAGCGCGAAATAGTCGTGGAACAGGACCTCGAGCGCGCCCCCCGCGGCCAGCGCGCGCACGGCCTCCGGGATCGCGAGCGGGTCGCGGGCGCCGACGGCGCAGGAATAGACGACCACCCGTTCGCGGAGCGGTTCGAGAAGCGCCTGCACGAACCCGAAGTCCGAGGTCTGCCCCGCGACCTTCCCCTGCCCCGTCCATAGCTCGACGGTCCATTCGAGCGTGCCGCCGACGCGGAGCACGACCGACGGCCGGCCGCGCGCGATGCCCTCGGCGATGCGCTTCTCGAGATACTTCTCGGCGCCGCCGCCGATCGTGTGCGCCACCACGATCTCGACCGGCCCGGCCGCCGCGGCCGCCGCATGGGCGAGCGCCAGCGCGAGACGCTCGGTGAACAGCGGATCGAGGCCGATGAAGCGCTGCACCTCCAGGTCGTATTCCGGGTAGCGCTCGGTGATCGTGCGCCCGTTCCGGCGCAGCAGCTCGGCCTTCGCCGCGCTGCCGAAGGAGGCGCCCCCGCGGTGCTCGACGAAGAGGTTCGGCGCGGCGAGATGCCGCCCCCCGAGGCGGAGCACCTTGCGGCACCAGTCGACCTCCTCGCCGTAGCCGCGGCCGAAGGCGGTGTCGAACCGCGGCTCGCGCTCGAGATAGTCGCGGTTGATCGCCATGCAGAAGCCGACGCCGGTCGGAAGCTCGCGCGGGCCGGCGACGGGCAGCCGGCGCGCCGTCGCGTCGATCCGGTCCGCCTGGCCCGGCTCGAGCGGCACCGGCTGGCAGATCATCGGCGCCGTCACGATCTCGGCGTCGTTGCTCATCGGCGTCACCGAGGCGACGCGCTCCTCGGCGTGGATCGGCGCGACGAGGCGCGAGAGCCAGCCCTCGGGCACGAAGGCGTCCGAGTTCAGCAGGACCACGTGCCCGTCGTGGCCGAGGGCCGTCTCGAACGCCCGGTTGACGCTGCCGATGAAGCCGAGGTTCTGCGCGTTCTCGATCAGCGACACCTCACCCGGCTGGCGCTCCGCCCAGTCGCGCAGGAAAGGCAGCACCCGCGGGTCGGTCGACTTGTCGTCGATCAGGATCAGCCGGTAGGGAAGATCGGTGTGCTCGCGGAGGCGCCTCAGGAGCTCCGGCAGCAGGTCGAAGCCGTTGTAGACGGGGACGATGATGCTCGTCCGGTGCTGCGGCACCGCGCTCGGCGGCGCCGGCTGCCCCGGCCGCACCCGCTCGTCGAGCGAGCGCACCCCGGGCGAGGCGGCGACGCCGAGGAGGCCGAGCCCGCGCTTGATCTTCAGGAGCGCCTGCGCCTCGCCCGACCCGCCGAGCGCGTAGCGCAGGACCGAGGGCGTCAACAGCGCGCCCGTGAGGACGAAGCGCGCGGCGGTCGAGAGCATGGCGAGCCGGTGCCGGTGCCACGAGAACGGGCCGACATTGTAGATGTAGAAGCGCTGCCCGTCCCGGATGATCAGGCGCGAGACGGCGTGGCCGTAGGGCACGTCGACCGCGAAGCCGACCCGCGCCGACTCCGAGACCCCGATCGCCTGCGTCACGTCGGCGCGGATGTTGTCGATCGGCACGCGCGCGCGGCTCTGCAGCGACACGAGCTCGGCCGAGTCGGCGAGCGCCCAGCCCGAGAGATGAAGCCGGCTGCGCCTCAGGCGCACCTCGTCGACATGGCCGATCCGGCGGCCGTCGACGTCGAGGATCGGGAACCCGTCCTGCGCGATGTCGACGTGCTGCGCCGAGAACCTGCGGAAGGTCGATGCTAGCAGACCGAACACCGGACCATCCCGCCTTCCACCCGCAGCACCGGCCCGTCCCGCTGCATCAGGCACACCACGTCTGTCACTCCGCTTGCAATGTCAACGTCTTCGGCGGCGGAATCAACCTTCATGAACAGCACCGTAACCTCAAGCGGCCGACGGCATCGCGGCCCGATGACGCTGCTGATCCGTCCTCGAAAGCGGGGCGCGGCAGGCTATTCTCATCCGGCGTTCCTTGCCGGGCACGCCTGCCCGCCCCGCCATCCGACGGCCGCGATGCCTCCAGCCGCCCGATCCATCGCCGCAGCGTGGCCGGTCCTCGCGCTCGGGGGATGCGGCGGCGATCAGGCGTGGATCGACCCCGCCGGCGCGGACGCCGAGACGGTCGCCACCCTCTTCTGGGTCATGCTGACCGGCGCCGCGGTGATCTGGGCCGTCGTGATCGGCCTCGCCGTCTATGCCGGGCGCCTTTCGCCGGGACCGCACTCGGAACAGGGCGCGAGCCGCATGATCCTCTGGGGCGGGATCGTCGCGCCGACCGCGACGGTGCTGGCGCTCCTGGTCGCGGGGCTCCTGATCCTCGACGAGCTGACCGACCGCGAGCCGACGCTGACGTTGACCGCGCGGGGCGAGCAGTGGTGGTGGCGGATCGCGCATGCCGGCCCCGACGGCGAGCCCGTGCCGACGCCGAACGAGCTGCGCCTGCCGCAGGGCGAGACGGCCGAGGTCGTGCTGACCGCGAACCGCGTCATCCATTCGTTCTGGGCGCCGACGATCGGCGGCAAGATGGACATGATCCCGGGCCGCACCACCCGGATGCTGCTGACGCCGACGAAGACCGGCGTCTATCGCGGCCAGTGCGCCGAGTTCTGCGGCGAGGCGCACGCGCAGATGGCGTTCCCGGTCGTCGTGATGGAGCCGGAGGCGTTCGAGGGGTGGCTGGCGGCGCAGGCGGAACCGGCGGAGGAGCCGGAGGGCGCGCGCGAGGCGAAGGGCCTCGCACTGTTCCTGTCCACCGGCTGCGGCGCCTGCCACACGATTCGCGGCACCGAGGCTGTCGGGCTCGTCGGGCCCGACCTCACCCACGTCGGCTCGCGGCTCTCGATCGGCGCCGGCGTCCTGCCGATGACGCAGGAGGCGATGGCGACCTGGATCGCCGCGACCGAGCACGTGAAGCCGGGCGTGAGGATGCCGCAGTTCGGCATGCTGCCCGACGAGGAGATCGCGCTGATGGCCGAGTACCTGGTGGGGCTGGAATGACCGACGCGCCCGCGACCGCCGATCCCCAGGACGACCCGCGCCACCGCGAGGCCCAGCGCGAGCGGCTGTCGAAGGTCTGGGAGGCGCCGACCGGCTGGCGCTACTTCTCGGCCGTCAACAACGACATCGTCGGCAAGTGGTACACGTTCATGGCGTTCGTGTTCTTTGCCTTCGCCGGCGTCCTCGCGCTCATGATGCGCACGCAGCTCGCCTTCCCCGAGAACGATTTCCTGTCGATGGAGCTCTACAACCAGGCGTTCACGCTCCACGGCACGATGATGATGTTCCTGTTCGCCGTGCCGGTGTTCGAGGCGGTCGCGATCATGCTGCTGCCCGAGCTCCTCGGCGCCCGCGACCTGCCGTTCCCGCGGCTCTCGTCGTTCGGCTTCTGGTGCTTCATGATCGGCGGCACCTTCGTCACCGGCTCGATCTTCTTCGGCGCGGCACCGACCGGCGGCTGGTTCATGTATCCGCCGCTGTCGTCGGAGCCGGAGTTCATGGGCATCGGCGCCGACATCTGGCTGCTCGGCCTCTCGTTCATCGAGGTCGCGTCGATCGCGGCCGCGGTCGAGCTGATCGTCGGCGTGCTCAAGACCCGGCCGCCGGGGATGCGGCTGAACCTGATGCCGCTCTACTGCTGGTACGTGCTGGTCGTCGCCGGCATGATCCTGTTCGCCTTCCCGCCGCTGATCGCGGGCGACCTGCTGCTCGAGATGGAGCGCGCGTTCGACTGGCCGTTCTTCGACCCCGACCGCGGCGGCGACCCGCTGCTCTGGCAGCACCTGTTCTGGATCTTCGGCCACCCGGAGGTCTACATCGTCTTCCTGCCCTCGATCGCGATCATCGCGATGATCGTGCCGACATTCGCGCAGGTGCCGATGGTCGGACACTCGTGGATCGTGCTCTCGGCCGTCGGCGTCGCCTTCATCAGCTTCGGGCTCTGGGTGCACCACATGTTCACCACGGGGCTGCCGAACATCTCGCTCGGCTTCTTCTCGGCGGCGTCCGAGGCGGTGGCGATCCCGACCGGCGTGCAGATCTTCGCCTTCATCGCGACGCTGCTGGTCGGGCGCGTGATCTTCGCGGTGCCGATGCTCTATGCCACGGGCGCCCTCGCGATCTTCGTCTTCGGCGGGCTCACCGGCGTGATGGTCGCGCTGGTGCCGTTCGACTGGCAGGCGCACGACAGCTACTTCGTCGTGGCGCACCTGCACTACACGCTGATCGGCGGCACGCTGTTCCCGCTCCTGGCGGGGATCATCTACTGGTACCCGTTCATGACCGACAAGAAGCTGTCGGACAGGCTGGGCAAGTGGGCCTTCTGGCTGATGTTCACGGGCTTCAACATCGCGTTCCTGCCGATGCACTGGACCGGTGTTCTCGGCATGCCGCGCCGGGTCTGGACCTACCCGGAGGGCCTCGGCTGGGACACGCTGAACCTCGTCTCCACGTTCGGGTCCTACCTGATCGCCGCCGGGTTCGCGGTCTTCGCCTACGACGTGCTGCGCCCGAAGGGGCACGAGCCCTATGTCGGACGCAACATCTGGAACGCCGGCACGTTGGAGTACAGCCAGGAGGTGCCGGGCAAGCACTGGGGCGCGCGCACGATCCCGCGGATCACCAGCCGCTATCCGCTCTGGGAGCAGCCGAACTTCCTGAAGGACTACGACGAGGGGCGCTTCTACCTGCCCGATGCCGAGGAGGGAAAGCGCGAGACGATCGTGACCTCGATCCTCGATGCCGACCCGATGCAGTGTCAGCGCGTGCCGGGTCCGACGTTCAAGACGATGGGGGCCGCGGGCTTCCTCGGCGCCATGTTCATATTCGGCACCTACCACCTCTGGATCCCGACGATCCTGTCGGGCGTCCTGTTCGTCGCGGTGCTGATCTGGTGGCTCTGGACCGCCACCGCGCCGATCCCCGAGAAGGAGCTCAAGGACGTCGGCCTCGGCGTCACGCTCCCGCTCTACCGCTCGGGCAGCGACTCGGTCGGCTGGTGGGCCATGTTCATCACCATGACCGGCGACATGACCGCCTTCTTCGGGCTCGTCTTCGCCTATTTCTTCTTCTGGACGGTCCACCCGGACTTCCCGCCGCCGGGCACGGACGTGCCCGACTTCGCCCTGCTGCTGCTCGGCTTCGTCCTCGCGACCGTCGCGTGGGGCATGGTCTGGCTCGGGCACATGCGCCACCACCGGGGCGCCGTCGCCTGGGCGCGCTGGGGCTATCCGGCCGCGGGCGCCCTCGCGGCGTGCGCCGTCCTCGCCTTCGCCGCGGCCGCCTGGACGGCTGGGCTCGCGCCGACGCGCCACGCCTTCGACGCGACCGTCTGGGTGCTGATCCTGTGGCT
>DATKCY010000166.1:0-9357 GCA_035512995.1 Thermohalobaculum sp. | reverse complement strand
GCGGAGGCCGAGCTCGCGCGGCGCGAGGACGACAACAGCGTGCAGAGCCATGTCCACGAGGCGCTGACGGCACTCCTCGAGGGCGGCAACCTGATCGCCTGGAGCCGCGACGCCACCGGCGCCGTCCGCTGGGCCGGCGGTGCGGTGGCCTCGCCCACGGGCGTCATCTCGGCCGACGCGCTGCTGGCCGAGCTGCCGCGCCCGCCGCGGGATGGCGCCGTGCCAGCGCAGCGCACCCGGCTCGAGATCGTCGACGGGCAGGGCGGCAGCGTGCCGCTGCACGTGGTCGAGGTCGCGGGGTCGGAGGCCGCGCACGGCTATGCCGTCGACGCCACCGCCTCGGTCTCGGCCGAGCGGACGCTCGCGCGCTTCGTTCAGACGATGACGGAGACCTTCGCGCACCTGACGGTCGGGCTCGCGATCTTCGACCGCAACCGCTCGCTTGCGCTGTTCAACCCGGCGCTCGTGCAGATGTGGCAGATCGAGGCCTCGCGGCTGGTCTCCCGGCCGTCGCTCCGCGACATTCTGGACACGCTGCGCATGAACCGGCGCATCCCGGAGGTCGCGGACTTCCGGGCCTGGCGGGACGAGCTGCTGGCGCTGCTCGACGACCCGGAGAAGGTCGACTACGACGCGCTCTGGCATCTCCCCGACGGCTCGAACGTGCGCGTGTTCGCGCGGCCGCACCCGCACGGGCTGCTCGCCTTCGTGTTCGACGACGTGACCGAGCGGATGCGCCTCGAGCAGCGCTTCCGGCACTCGATCGAGCTCAGGCGCGCGACGCTCGACCGGCTCGATGAAGGCCTGGCCGTGTTCGGCGCGGACGGCATGCTGCAGTTCATGAATTCGGCGTTCCACCGCATCTGGGGCAGCGATCCGGCCAGCTTCGGCGCGGCGACGCATGCGCGCGACCTGGTCGAATTCTGCGCCGCCGCCAGCGTCGAGGCCGAGGTGTGGGACCGGGCGCTCTCGTTCATCACCGCCGAGTCGGAGCGGCGGGCCTGGTCGGCGCGGCTGACGCTCGGCACGGGCCGCATCCTCAGCGCCCGCGTCGCGACGCTGCCGGAGGGGGCCTCGATGATCGTATTCGTCGACATCACCGACAGCGAGAACATGGCGGCGGCGCTGCGCGAGCGGAACGAGGCGCTGGAGGCCGCCGAGGAGATGCGGACGGCCGTGCTCGAGCGGGTCTCGCAGCGGCTGCGGACACCGCTCGATACCGTCTTCGACTTCGCCCGGCTGCTGAGCGAGGACGAATCCGACGGCCTGAGCGAGCGCCAGCGCGGCTTCGCCGACGGCATCCTCGAGGCGGCGGGCCAGCTCCTCGACGCGATCGACGACGTGACCGAGCTCACGGCGCTCCAGCTCGAGCCGCTGCACGACGAGACGGCGCCGCACCGGGTCTGGGAGACGCTGGCGCTGGTCGCGGCGCTGCTCCGCCAGCGAGCCGAGGCGAAGGGCGCGAGCCTCGGGCTCGCCGAGGCCACCGAGGCAGACGCCCACCTCGTCCCGGACCTGCCGGCGCTCCGCCAGATCGTGTTCGCGCTCGCGGCCAAGGCGATCGAGCGGGCAAGGCCAGGCGCGCGGATCGTGCTCGCCGCCCGCGCCGCGGGCGAGACGACGCTCGAGGTGGAGGCGCTCCAGCCCTGCGAGGACGGCGCTCTGCGGACCTGCGGGAAACCGAACACGCTGATCGGGCGCCTGACCGAGCGGGCCGGCGGCGAGTACGAGCTGATCGTGGACGCCGAGCGGGAGGAGGCGCGCGAGATCTGCCGCTTCCCGGGCGTCCTCGCGCCGCCCGAGGAGGCGGAGCCGGCGGGCCTGCCCGACCCGCCCGAGCCGCCCGAGCTGATCGACGAGGCGTCCGGTGACGATCCGGCCGCAGCGCCCGGGTCCGGGCGCGGCCGGCGGACGCCCGGGAGGCGCGAGTGAGCCCGGCCCCGGCCCTCGCGCCGTCCGCCCGTGCGAGGGACGCCGCCGCCCGCCGGCTCGACCTGGCGGACGAGACGGTGACCGCCCGATTCGGCGCGTGCCTCGCGCCCGCCCTCGGGCCGGGCGACGCGGTGACGATCGCGGGTCCCCTCGGCGCCGGCAAGTCGGCGCTCGCCCGCGCGATCATCCGGGCGAAGCTGGGGCCGGAGGCAGGCGAGGTGCCCTCGCCCAGCTACACCCTTGTCAACCTCTACGACAGTTGCGAAACGGAGATATGGCACGCGGACCTCTACCGGCTGTCGGATCCGGAGGAGCTGGAGGAGGTCGGCCTCCACGACGCCTGGGATCGGGCGCTGGTGCTGGTCGAATGGCCCGAACGGCTGGGGAACGAAATGCCCCCGCGGCGGCTTGAACTGGAGCTGTCCCCGACGACGGCTGGGGGGCGCATGTTGGCGGTGAGGCCGATCGGCCCCGGATGGAGCCCGGCATGCGCGAGAGTGGAGGCATTCCGATGAGCGACCCGCGCCAGACCAGCATGGCCCGCTTCCTGGACGGCGCCGGCTGGGGCGACGCCGAGATGCGCCCGCTGGCCGGCGACGCCTCGAAGCGCCGCTACCTGCGGCTCGTGCGGGCCGACGGCACCCGCGCCGTGCTGATGGACGCTCCGCCGCACCCGGAGACGCGGACCACCGCCTTCGTCGCCTTGACCGACTGGCTGCGGGCGGAAGGCTTTTCGGCGCCCGAGCCGCTGGCGATGGACGTCGAGCAGGGCTTCATCGTGCTCGAGGACCTCGGCGACGCGCTCTACGTGCGCGTGGCGGAGCGCCATCCCGAGAGCGAGTGGTCGCTCTACTCGGGCGCTGTCGACCTGCTCGCCGATCTCGCCGACATCCCTGCGCCCGCCGAGGTGGGCCGCGACGTCCGCGCACCGCTCCGCCCCTACGACATGAGCGAGCACCTGCGCGAGGCGCGGCTGGTGCCGCAGTGGTACCTGCCGGGCGCGACCGGGCAGCCGGTGTCGGAGTCGATGGCCGCGGACTACGACGGCCTGGTCCGCGAGGCCTGCGCCCGGGTGGCAAGCGCGCACAACCGCGTCGTGCTCCGCGACTATCACGCCGAGAACCTGATCTGGCGGGCCGAGCGACGCGGCATCCGGCGGGTCGCCCTCCTCGACTACCAGGACGCGATGGCGGGCCACGCCGCCTACGACCTGATGAGCCTGCTCGAGGATGCGCGCCGCGACACCTCGGAGGAGCTGCAGAAGGGGATGATCCGGCACTTCCTCGACCGCCGCCCCGACCTCCACGAGGAGGCGTTCCGCGCCGACTACGCGGCGCTCGCGGCGGTCAGGAACCTCAAGATCATGGGCATCTTCGCGCGCCTCGCGATGCGCGATCGCAAGGCGCGCTACACCGAGTTCATGCCGCGGGTCTGGAGGCACCTCAGCCGCGACCTCGCGCACCCCGCGCTGGCCCCGCTCGGCGCCTGGGTCGAGGCCCATGTGCCGCCGCCCGACGGATCCGTCCGCGCGCGGATCGCGACGCTCGCGGAACAGCCGGAAACAGTATAAAATGTGGCATCGAGCAGGGGAAACCACATGATACAGAACGCCATGGTCCTGGCCGCCGGGTTCGGCACCCGGATGCGCCATCTCACGCAGCACAAGCCGAAGCCGCTGATCGAGGTCGCGGGACGCACGATGATGGATCGCGCGCTCGACCATCTGGTCGTCGCCGGGGTCACCGACGCGGTCGTGAACCTCCACCATTTCGGCGGCATGATCCGCGAGCACCTGGACGGCCGCGACGACATCAGGGTGCGCTTCTCGGTCGAGGAGCCGGACATCCTCGAGACCGGGGGCGGCATCGTGCAGGCGCTGCCGCTGCTCGGGCCCGAGCCGTTCTTCGCGATGAACTCCGACGCGATCTGGTCGCGGCCGAACCCGATGCTGCCGATGCTGAACGCGTGGGACCCGGCGCGGATGGACGCGCTGCTCCTCTGCGTGCCGAAGGAGCGGGCGCGCGGCTACACCCGCGCCGGCGACTTCTTCCTCGAGGGCCCCGGCCAGACCATCAGGCGGCGCGGGGAGGGGCCGAGCGCGCCCTTCGTCTACACCGGCGTGCAGATCATCAAGCCCGAATGCTTCGCCGGCCTGAAGGCGGAGAAGTTCTCGCTCAACGTCGTCTGGAACCGGCTGATCGCCGACGGGTCCGGCATCCACGGTTGCATCTACGACGGCGACTGGTGCGACGTCGGCACGCCCGAGGGCATCGGCGAGGCGGAGGAGGCGCTGACCGCCCTCGCCGCCTGATCGGCGCCGGGGCGGGTCCGTTGAGCCGGCCGCGGCTCTATGCGCTGCCGCCCGGCGCGCAGTTCGCCGAGGCGTTCGCGCGCGGCTTCCGCGCGCGGCTGGCCGGCCTGGCGCCGGAGGGCAGGGCGCGCGCGACCGTGCTCGTCAACACCCGCCGCAGCCAGCGGGCGATCGAGGAGGCCCTGGCGGCGGACGCGGGCGGACCCGCGCTGCTGCCCAGGATGCGGCTCCTCGCCGAGCTCGGCGCCGACCCGCTGGCCGAGCCCGACCTCGCCCCGGCCGTCGACCCGCTCCGCCGCCGGCTGCGGCTGACCCGGCTGGTCGAGCGCTACCTCGCCGCGACCGAGGGCGCGGCGGCGCAGGCCGCGGCGCCGGAGCTCGCCGACGCGCTCGCGCGCCTGCTCGACGAGCTGCAGGAGGAGGGTGTCGATGCCGCCGCCCTCGACGGGCTGGCGCCGGAGGGGATGGCGCGGCACTGGCAGCGGACGCTCGCCTACGCCGACCTCGTCCGCCGCGCCTGGCCGGAGATCCGCGCCGAGGCGGAGGGCGGAGCGCTCGACCCGAAGGCGCGCCAGCGCGCGGTGATCGAGCGGCTGGCCGCGCGCTGGCGGGACGCGCCGCCCGGGCATCCCGTCATCGCCGCCGCCTCGACCGGCTCGGTCGCCTCGACCGCCGAGCTGCTGGCGGCGATCGCCCGCCAGCCCCGCGGCGCGGTCGTCCTGCCGGGCTTCGACCCCGATCTGCCCGACGAGATCTGGCACTGCCTCGCGGCCGAGCCGCCGGGCTCGCCCGACCACCCGATGGCGCCGTTCGTGCGCCTGTTCAGGCTTCTCGGGGCGCACCCCGCCGATGTCCGTCCGTGGGTCGAGGAGCCGGTGCCGGGCCCCCGGCTCCGCCTGCTGACCCAGGCGCTCCGCCCGGCGCCGGTCAGCGACGCCTGGGCCGCCGCCGCGCCGCAGCTCGCCGCCGAGGCGGATGCGGCAACCGCCGACATGACCCTGATCGAGGCGGAGAACCAGCGGGTCGAGGCCGGCGCCATCGCGCTCGCCATCCGCCGCGCGCTTGGGGACCCCGAGCGGCGGATCGCGCTCGTCACCCCCGACGCGACGCTCGCGCGCCGGGTCGCGGCCGAGCTCGCGCGCTTCGACGTGGTGCCCGACGACAGCCTCGGCCGGCCGCTGGCGCAGACGCCGGCCGGCATCTTCTTTCGCCAGGTCGCGGCGCTTGCCGAGGGCGCGGCCGGGCCCGTGGCGGTCGCGGCGCTCATCCAGCACCCGCTGACGCGCCCCGGCATGGCCCGCCGCGACCACCGCAGCCACGCCCGGCGCTACGAGCGCAAGGTCCTGCGCGCGCGTCCGCAGCCGGACCGGCCCGCCGGCACCCTGCCGGCATGGGACGAGAAGGCGACGGCGGAGCAGAAGGCCTGGCGCGCCGCGATCGAGGGTGCCCTCGCGCCGCTCGCGGCCGCCATGGCGGGCGGCACGCGGGCCGGGATCGTCGCCGCCCACGGTGCCGCCGCCGAGGCGCTGAGCCGGGAGCGCGGCGAGGCGGAGCCGGCGGTCTGGCAGGGCGACGACGGCGAGGCGCTCGGCCGCCTCGTCGCCCGGCTGGCCGCGGCCGCCGACGCCTATGGCGCGGCGCCGGTGCCGGACTGGCCGGGCCTGCTCGCGACGCTGATGCAGGGCGAACAGGTCCGCCTCGCGCCCACGCGCCCGCACCCCCGCGTCGCGATCTGGGGCACGATGGAGGCGCGCACCCAGGCGGCCGACACGGTCATCCTCGCGGGCCTCAACGAGGGCACCTGGCCGCCCGCGCCCGCCGCCGACCCGTGGCTCAGCCGGCCGATGCGTGCGGCGCTCGGCCTCGCGCCGCCGGAGCGCGCGATCGGCCTCTCGGCGCACGACTTCCTGCAGGCGGCGGTGAAGCCGCAGGCCATCCTGACCCGCTCCACCCGGATCGAGGGCACGCCGACGGTCGCCTCGCGCTGGCTCCTGCGGCTCCGGAACCTCATGGGCGGGCTCGACGACGGCGCGGCGCTCGACGCGATGCGGCGGCGGGGCGACGACCTGATCGGGATGACCGCGCTCATCCACCGGCCGGGGATGCCGGTCGATCCGGCGGAGCGGCCGCGACCGTGTCCGGCTCCCGCGGTGCGCCCCCGGAAGCTGTCGGTCACGCAGATCGAGCGGCTGATCCGCGACGCCTATGCCGTCTACGCGCTCAAGGTGCTCGGGCTGAAGCCGCTCGACCCGCTCGGCCGGCCGGCGAGCTATCGCGACCGCGGCGTCGTGATCCACGAGATCGTGCAGCGCTTCATCGCCGCGACCGAGGACGGCCTGCCGTCGGACGCGGAGGCGAGGGCGCTCCTGCTCCGCATCGCCGAGGAGGTGCTGGCGCGCGAGATCCCATGGCCCGACACGCGGCGCATCTGGCTCGGCCGCGTCACCCGCTTCGCCGACTGGCTGGTCGAGACCGAGCACACGCGCCGGCAGGAGGGTCGCCCGCTCGTGAGCGAGGCCCCGGGGTCGATGGTGCTCGACATCGGCGGCGCCGCGTTCGAGATCACCGCGCGGGCGGACCGGATCGACCTCCTGCACGACGGCACCGCCGCGGTCTACGACTACAAGGCCGGCCGGCCGCCGTCGCCGAAGACGATGAAGGCCGGCTTCTCCCACCAGCTTCCGCTGCAGGCGGCGATGCTGATGGCGGGCGGCTTCGACGGGATCGCGCCCGCGGAGGTCGACATCGGCGCCTATATCGGCCTGACCGGCAGCGGCGACGGCGGGCTCGAGACCAAGTCGGTCGGCCTCGCAGCCGACCGCCCGGCCTATCGCGAGCGGCTGGTCCGGCTGCTGGGAGCCTATCTCGACGCCGGCACGCCGTTCCTCTCGCGGGGCGGCGTCGAGCGGCTGGACGAGGAGGGCGACTACGACCACCTGGCCCGGCGGTCGGAATGGGAAGGCGCCGACAGATGAGACGCGAGATCGAGCGTCCGACGCCGGCGCAGATCGCCGCCGCCGACCCGCAGGCGAGCCCCTGGGTCGGCGCCAACGCGGGCTCGGGCAAGACGCGGGTGCTGGCGCAGCGGGTGGCGCGGCTCCTGCTCGCCGGCACGCCGCCCGAGCGCATCCTGTGCCTGACCTACACCAAGGCCGCGGCGGCCGAGATGCAGAACCGGCTGTTCGCGATGCTCGGCGCCTGGGCGATGGCCGGCGACGACTGGCTCGGCGCCCAGCTCGCGGCGCTCGAAGGACGCGCGGCCGGCCCGGCCGACCCGGAGAACCTGGCCCGCGCCCGGCGCCTCTTCGCCCGCGCGCTCGAGACGCCGGGGGGCCTGCGCATCCAGACGATCCACGCCTTCTGCGACGCGCTCTTGCGTCGCTTCCCGCTCGAGGCCGGGCTCTCGCCCCGCTTCGAGGTGCTCGACGACCGGCAGGCGCGGCTGATGCAGGAGCAGATCCGCACCCGCCTCGCCGTCGCGGCGGAGGGCGGCCACGACCCCGCCTTCGACCGTGTCGCCGGGCGCGTCAACGAGGGCGACCTCGACAGCCTGATCGCCGCGGTGCAGGGCAAGCGCGACGGCTTTCCCGAGGGCGATCTCGACGACCGGCTCGAGGCGCATTTCGGCCCGGACGCGGCGCGCGGCGAAGCGGAGATTGCGGCGGACGCGCTGGCAGAGCTCGACCGCGCCCGGCTCGCCCGGCTCGCCGACCTCATGCTCGCGCACGGCAAGGACGACGCCCACGGCAACTGCGCCCGCGCGATCGGGGCGCTCACGGCGATCGCCGAGACGGAGCCGCTCAAGGCCGCCGAGACGCTGGCGGCGTCCTGCTTCACGACCGGCGGCACGCTGCGCAGGCGCACGCGCTTTCCGGTCAGGGCCGTGCTCGACGCGTGGCCGGAGGCGGACGGGGTCGTGGAAGGCCTCCTCGCGTGGGCGGAGCGTACGTCCGAGCGGCTGAAGGTCGCCGAGGCCGTGCAACGCACCCGCGCCCTCGACGCCTTCGCGACCCGTCTGCTGGCGGCCTACGAGGCGGCCAAGCGGGCGCGCGCGCTCCTCGACTTCGACGACCTGATCGAGCGGGCGCACGACCTGCTCGTGCGCTCGGACATGGCCGCGTGGGTGCTCTGGAAGCTCGACCACGGCATCGACCACATCCTCGTCGACGAGGCGCAGGACACCGCGCCGCGCCAGTGGGCGCTGATCGAGGCGATCGCGGAGGAGTTTTACGCAGGCGAAGGCGCGCGCGAGATCGAGCGCACGGTCTTCGTCGTCGGCGACGAGAAGCAGTCGATCTACTCGTTCCAGGGCGCCGAGCCTGCGGCCTTCGGGAGCACGCGGGCGCGCATGGCCGAGCGGCTGCGGGGCGTCGGGCGCGCGCTCCGCGAGCCCGCGCTCGAGACCTCGTTCCGCTCGGCCCCCGGCATCCTCCGCTTCGTCGACGCGGTGTTCGCGGGGGAGGAGGCCGAAGGTCTGACCCTCGGCGGCCTGCCGCCCGCGCACCGGGCGCACCGGACCCGCGACGGCGCCCGGATCGACCTCTGGCCGCTCGTGGTCCCGCCGGAGAAGCCGGAGGAGCCGCCGTGGTGGGAGCCGATCGACCGGCCCCCGCCCGACGACCCGCGCACCCGCCTCGCCGAGACGCTGGCGGGCGAGATCCGGCGGATGCTGGCAGAGGACCGCCTGCCGCCGCGGGCCGGCCGGCCGGGGCGGCGCGTGCGCCCGGGCGACGTGCTGGTGCTGGTCGGCAAGCGCGACCGGCTGGCGGCGACGCTGATCCGGAAGCTGAAGTCGCTCGACGTCCCGGTCGCCGGGGCCGACCGGCTGTCGCTGACGGCGGAGCTGGCGGTCAGGGACCTTTTGGCGCTGGTCCGGGTCTCGCTCACGCCCGCCGACGACCTTTCGCTCGCGGCGCTCCTCCGCTCGCCCCTCTGCGGCTGGTCCGAGGAGGCGCTGTTCGCGCTCGCGCACGGGCGCGGGCGCGCCTGGCTCTGGTCGCGGCTGATGCAGGCGGAGCCGCGCTCCCCGGCCGCGGAGATGCTGGCCGACATGGCCGCCCAGGCCGACTACCTGCGCCCCTACGAGTTCCTCGAGCGCGCGCTGATCCACCACG
>DATKCY010000165.1:0-5500 GCA_035512995.1 Thermohalobaculum sp. | reverse complement strand
CGCATTCCGGAGCCCGGAGGTGCGATGTTGCGGCCGCGCCTTGGCGCTCCGGAAGCGGCCGCCGGACCTACACCAGCGCGATCACGCGTGCCGCTCCGCCGGAGCCGCCCCGGTGCTTTGGCGCGCCCACGACCATCGTCGTGCCCGAGGGCGAGGTTCGCGGCGGCCTCGAGGCCCCAGCGGTTGGCGGAGAGCCACGCAGGGTGGGTGTCGAAGGTCTCCGACAGCCGATGTCGAGCGACAGCGTGTCGATCGCGATGCCGACGGCGGACGTCTCCTCGAGCAGCATGAGCGCTGCCTCGGCATGGAACGCCGGATAGTGCTGCACCCCCGCCTCGCCGGCACCCCGGAACTTCGGCTTGCCGAGATGCCGCTCCCAGCCCGAGAGCATCGCAACGACGGCACCCTCCGGGACGTCGCCGTGGCCGTCGCGCCAGCGCCTGAGGTCGTCCGGGGTAACCTGCGCCTCGCGCTGCGCCTCCGCCCTTGCCCGGATGTCGACGACCACGACCGGCGCAACCAGGCTGTCGACCGGCACCTCGTGCACGGTCCCGTGCCATGGGTAATGCGGCAGCGCGTCGGGTGGCAAGCGCGCGAGCCTCGCGGTATGGTGCGCTGGAAAGCCAAAGGCGGTGAACGCCACCCACAGGGAGATTTTGCCATGACGAGCCGAGTACCTGCCTCCAGACTTATCCTGCCCGATACAAGCATGCGCCGCCGCAGCTTCCTCGCCGGCGCCACCGCGCTCGGCGTCGGCGCGACCGCGCTGCCGGGCGGCCTTTGGGCGCAGGAGCCCAAGAAGGGCGGCACGCTGCGCGCCGGCATCGCCGAGGGCGGCACGACCGACAGCCTCGACCCGCAGACCTACACCGACATCTTCATGATCTCGGTCGGCTTCGCGACCCACAACACGCTGACCGAGATCAACCCCCAGGGCGTGCTCGAGGGCGACGCGGCCGAGGGCTGGGAGGCCTCCGATAACGCCGACCAGTGGACCTTCCGCCTACGCGACGGCATCACCTTCTCGAACGGCGACAAGCTGACGGCCAAGGACGTGATCGCCTCGATCGACCACCACCGCGGCGAGGAGTCGAAGTCCGCCGCCAAGGACGTCGTCGAGCCGATAACCGAGATGAAGGCCGAGGGCGACAACGCCGTGACCTTCGTGCTCGCCGGCCCGAACGCCGACTTCCCCTACCTGATGGCCGACTACCACTTGCTGCTGATGCCGGCGACCGAGGACGGCGGCGTCAACTGGGAGGACTACGTCGGCACCGGCGGCTACGTGCTGGAGAGCTACGAGCCCGGCGTGCGCGCCATCATGACCCGGCGCGACGACTACTGGAAGCCGAACCGCGCGCACTTCGACCGGATCGAGTTGACGGTCATATCCGACTCGACCGCCCGGCAGAACGCGGTCGCGACCGGCGACGTCGACCTGATCAGCCGCACCGACCTGAAGACCGTGCATCTTCTCAAGCGCCGCCCCGGCGTTCGGGTCGAGGAGGAGACGGGGCTCCTGCACTACACGACGCCGATGCTCACGACGGAGGCGCCCTACGACAACAACGATCTGCGCCTCGCGCTGAAATACGCGACCGACCGCGAGGAGCTGGTGTCGAAGATCTTGCGCGGCCACGGCCAGGTCGGCAACGACCAGCCGATCGCGCCGTCGGTGCCGTTCTACGCCGATCTCGAGCAGCGCACCTACGACCCCGACAAGGCGAAGTTCCACCTCGAGAAGGCCGGCTACGGCGGCGAGGAACTGGTGCTCTCGGCCGCCGACGCGGCCTATGCCGGCGCCGTCGACGCCTCGCTGCTGATGCAGGAGCAGATGGCGAAGGCCGGCATCAACGTGCGCGTGAACCGCGAGCCTGCCGACGGCTACTGGTCGAACGTCTGGATGGTGAAGCCCTGGTCCGCCTGCTACTGGGGCGGCCGGCCGACCTGCGACTGGATGTTCACCCAGGCATACTCGGAGGGCGCCAACTGGAACGACACGTTCTGGAGCCACGAGCGCTTCAACGAGCTGCTGGTCGAGGCGCGCGGCGAGCTCGACGAGGCGAAGCGCGCCGAGATGTACGCCGAGATGCAGGAGATCGTGAAGGACGAGGGCGGGGTCATCGTCTGGGGCTTCGCGAACTACGTCTACGCGATGCAGGAAAAGGTCAAGCACGGCCCCGACGTCGCCGCGAATTGGGAGCTGGATGGCGGGCGCTACGTCGAGCGCTGGTGGCTCGACGACGCCTGATCCAGGCCGGAAGGAGAGACGGGGGCCGGCGCCAGCGCGCCGGCCCTTCGCGTCGGAGGAGGCACGCACGCTCATGGCCGAGCCGCCGCGCCCTCTCACCCGCCCCCTCTCCCGGCGGGAGAGGGGGCGCGCCCGATCGCCCCGTCGGCATCCCCCCGCTCGATGGGGAGCCGCGTGGTGTACCGGCCCGCGCCGCCGGGCGTTCCCCCCTTCGCTTCGGAGGGGCTCAGGGGGAGGCCGGGGCCGCTCCCATTCCGCGCGGAACGTCAGCTTCTCGCCCCGTCCCCGGGCAACAGCCGCCGCGCAACCTCCGCCGCGATCCGGTCCGCCTCGTCGAGCGGCTGATACGTCCAGCGCTCGATTCGGCCCTCGAACGGGCGGGCCGCGCCCCGCGCGATCAGGCTCGCGTGGAAGCGGCGGAACTTGGGCCTGACCCGCCCGACCGGGAACAGGTGCACGGGCTTGCCGGTCGCCGCGGCCTCGGAGGCCATATTGACCGAATCCTCGGTGACGAGCACCGCGTCGGCCAGCCCCAGCAGGCCGGGGTAGGGGTTGTCGCCGTGGCCGTTCCAAACGAAGGCGCAAGTGCCCACGGCCTCGGCGATACGCGCCATGACCGGCGCCGGCGTCCGGCGCGAGGGCGTGACCATCAGCCCGTGACCCTGCGCGCCCAGCCGCGCCAGCGCCTCGGCCAGCGCCGGCGGGGTGTCCGCCCGCCAGCGCGCCGAGCGGCTCGGCCCGCCGACCAGCACCGCGAGCCGCGGCAGGGGCACGGTCGCCATCCGCGCCCGCCAGCGCGCCGCCTCGGCCTCGATGCGCGCGCGGTCCGTCCGGCCGACCGCACCCACCGTCGCCAGCGCGTTCGGGCCCTCTAGCCGATCGTGCGCCGGGGCGACCACAAGGTCGAAGGCCGCGGCCGGCATCCGCGGGTCGAGGCACTGGACCGTCCGCACGCCCTGCCGGCCGAGCCAGGCGACCAGCGGCGCGACCCGCCGTCCGGCGCCGATGGCGAGCGTCGGCCAGGGCGGGCCCGGCAGGGCGCCTTCGGCGAAGCCGCGACCGGGCGCGCCAAGGCCGAGCAGGTGCCAGAGCCGGGGCGGCAGCGCCGCCGCGCCCGCCACCGGCTCCGCCACCCCCTCCTCGAGCGCGACGGGGCGCCGGCGCGCCAGCGCCTCGGCCAGCCCCAGCGCCTGCGCCCGGTTCCCGGCGCGGCCGTCGCTGAGCGCCCAGATCGTGACCGGCTCCTCGTCCGCTCGGCTTTCCATTTGTTGCGCGGCTCCGCAATTTCGTTGCCTGGCCGGACCCCGGTTCTACATATCCGCCCGATCGGCCGGCGGGCACCCTTTTCTCCCGCTCCGGCGGCGGGGACGAGGCGGAGCAGGGCGATGGCGAGGGCGAAGCTCGACCCGATCGACCTGCAGATCCTGCGCGAGCTCCAGGCCGACGGGCGCATGACGAATGTCGAGCTCAGCCGCCGGGTCGGCATCTCGGCGCCGCCCTGCCTGCGCCGGGTCCGCGCGCTCGAGGAGAGCGGCCTGATCGAGGGCTATCACGCCCGCCTCGTCGCCCGCGCGCTCGGCTTCGAGATCACCGTCTTCGCCCATGTCTCGCTTTCCCGCCAGACCGGGCCTGAGCTGGCGGCGTTCGAGCGCCTCGCCGCGGACTGGCCGCTCGTGCGCGCGTGCTACATGCTGAACGGCGATATAGATTTCCTGCTCAGATGCGTGGCGCCGAACCTGTCGACGTTCCAGACCTTCCTGACCGACGAGCTGACCGCCGCGCCGAACGTCGCGAGCGTCAAGACCTCGCTGGTGATCCGCGCCGCCAAGGACGCGCCCGACGTGCCGTTCGAGCTGGCGGACCAGACGGCGGGGGAGTGACGCCGCGCTCCGTGCACCGGCGCGCGCCCGCGCCGGGACGTCTCTTCGCCGCATCACCGCCCCGGCCCCCTTTCCGCGCGGCACGAAACCCGCTACATGCCCGCGAAGTCTTCAGCCAGGGACCGACCGATGGGCTATAGAGTCGCCGTCGCGGGCGCCACCGGGAACGTGGGCCGCGAAATGCTGAACATCCTCGCCGAGCGGGAGTTTCCCGCCGACGAGGTGATCGCGCTCGCCTCGCGCCGCTCGCTCGGCACCGAGGTCAGCTACGGCGACCGCACGCTGAAGACGAAGGACCTGGAGCAGTTCGATTTCTCCGGCACCGACATCGCGCTCTTCGCGATCGGCTCGGACGCCACGAAGCAGTATGCGCCCAGGGCCGCGAAGGCCGGGGCGGTCGTGATCGACAACTCGTCGCTCTACCGCTACGACCACGACGTGCCGCTGATCGTGCCCGAGGTGAACCCCGACGCCGTCGAGGGCTACTCCAGGCGCAACCTGATCGCGAACCCGAACTGCTCGACCGCGCAGATGGTCGTTGCGCTGAAGCCCCTGCACGACCGGGCGCGGATCAAGCGGGTGGTCGTCGCGACCTACCAGTCCGTCAGCGGCGCCGGCAAGGCGGCGATTGACGAGCTCTGGAACCAGACCAAGGGCATCTTCGTGCCCGGCCAGGAGGTCGAGCCGCAAAAATTCACGAAGCAGATCGCGTTCAACGTGATCCCGCACATCGACGTCTTCATGGACGACGGCTCGACCAGGGAAGAATGGAAGATGGTCGCCGAGACCAAGAAGATCGTCGACCCGAAGATCCGCGTGCATGCGACCTGCGTGCGCGTCCCGGTCTTCGTCGGCCACGGCGAGGCGGTCAACATCGAGTTCGAGGAGCCGCTGTCGGCGGAGGAGGCGCGCGAGATCCTGCGCGAGGCGCCCGGCGTCATGGTCGTCGACAAGCGCGAGGACGGCGGCTACGTGACGCCGGTCGAGTGCGTCGGCGACGGCGCGACCTTCGTCAGCCGCATCCGCGACGATCCGACGGCCGAGAACGCGATTTCGCTCTGGTGCGTCTCCGACAACCTGCGCAAGGGCGCGGCGCTCAACGCCGTGCAGATCGCCGAGCTCGTCGGCCGCCGCTGCCTGAAGAAGGGGTAGGCGTCAGCGGGCGAGGATCTCCTCCCGCCGCCGCTTCAGCGTCCGCCCCTGGCGGGAAAGCAGCCGCTCCGGCACGTGGTCCATGTGTGCGGTGAGCAGCAGCGTGAGGCGGTCCAGCAGCGGATGGGCCAGATCGAGCGCGTTCGCCTCGATCATCGCGTTCGCGAGCGCCTTGACGGCCCGCCAGTCGCTGAAGGTGACGCCATCCTCGGCGATC
>DATKCY010000164.1:0-3382 GCA_035512995.1 Thermohalobaculum sp. | reverse complement strand
AGTGACCGCGGCGGTCTCGCCGTCGGTCCCGGCGCGCCAGTCCTCGAGCGACGGGGCGCGTCGGGCGACGCCGACGACCCGCGCGCCGGCCTAGGCGAGCGCGGTGGCGAGCGCCCGGCCGAGGCCCGAGCTGGCGCCGGTGACGCAGGCGACGCGACCCCGCACGCTGAAGAGCTCCGGCTGGAACAGGGCGCCCACCGGTCTTACTCCGCCGCCGTCAGGTCGAACGACTGCTCGGGGAAGTACTTCTCGAGCCGGATGTCGGCCGTCCGGGCGTGGCCCTCCATGCCCTCGAGCCGGGAGATCCGGGCCGTCGCCTCGGCGATCGGCCGGGCGCCGTCGCGGGTGGCGCGCTGCCAGGTCACGAGCTTCATGTACTTGTGCACCGACAGGCCGCCGGTATAGCGCGCGGCGCCGGAGGTGGGCAGGACGTGGTTCGTGCCCGACGCCTTGTCGCCGAAGGCGACGGTGGTCTCCTCGCCCAGGAACAGCGAGCCATAGCAATGCAGCCGGCCCAGGAACCAGTCGAGGTCGGCCGCCTGCACGTGCAGGTGCTCGGGCGCGTACTCGTCCGCCACCTGCGCCAGCTCCTCGCGGTCGCCGACCACCATCACCTCGGCCATGTCGCGCCAGGCGACGGTGGCGTTCTCGGCGTTCAGCTCCGGCAGCTGGTCGATGTAGCCGGGGACCAGCTCCAGCACCTTCTCGGCCAGCGGCCGGTGGGTGGTGGCGAGCCAGACCGGCGAGTTGTAGCCGTGCTCGGCCTGGCCCACGAGGTCCCAGGCGACGATGTGGGGGTCCGCGGTCTCGTCGGCCAGGATCAGGCTGTCGGTCGGCCCGGCGAACATGTCGATGCCGACCCGGCCGAACAGGATGCGCGTGGCCTCGGCGACGAACTGGTTGCCGGGGCCGACCAGGATGTCGGCCTTCGGCAGACCGAACAGGCCGAACGCCATCGCGGCGACCCCCTGCACGCCGCCGAGCGCCAGGATCGTGTCGGCGCCGCAGAGATCGGCGGTGTAGACGATCGCCGGATTGATCCCGACGTCCGGCCGGGGCGGCGAGCAGGCGATGATGTGGCCGCAGCCTGCGACCTTGGCGGTCGTGACCGTCATCAGCGCCGAGGCGATGTGGCTGTAGCGCCCGCCCGGCGCGTAGCACCCGGCGGCCCCGCACGGGATCGCCTTCTGTCCCGCGACCAGGCCCGGGACGACCTCGATCTCGGTGTCCTTGATCGTCTCCTTCTGCGCCTCGGCGAAGCGGCGCACGTTCTCCCAGGCGAAGCGGATGTCGTCCTTGAGCCTCTCGGGCACCTTCCCGGCCGCCGCCTTGATCTCGTCGCGGGTCAGCACGACGTTGCCGTCGTACTTGTCGAACTTGGCGGCGTAGCGCAGCGCGGCCTCGTCGCCGCCGGCCTCGATCTCGTCGAGGATCGCCTGCACGGTGGCACGCACGTCGCCGGAGTCGTCGGTGGACTTCTTCGTTGCTTTCTTCAGGTATTCGACGGCCATGGGTCGGTCCTCACTGGTGGATTTCGGGAAGGAGCGTGGTCGAGAGCGCGGGCCAGTACCCGATCATCAGCGTGACCAGCAGCATGAAGAAGACGAAGGGCACCGCCCGCCACGCGATCTTCAGGATCGACTCGCCGGTGAGCCCCGAGACGACGAACAGGTTGAGCCCGAGCGGCGGGGTGATGAAGCCGACCCCGAGGGCGGTGATCATCATCACGCAGAACTGGATCTCGTTCATGCCGATCTCGTCGGCCAGCGGCTTCAGGATCGGCGCCAGGATCACGATGTTGGGCGTCGTCTCCATCACGCAGCCCGCGGCGATCAGGATGCCGATCATCAGCAGGATGAGGACGTAGGGGTTCTCGGTCAGCGAGGTGACGGCCAGGACGAACCCCTGCGGCACGCCCATCGCGGCCATGGTCTGCGCCAGTGGCAGCGACAACGCGACGATCGGCAGGATCACGCCGTTGACCTTGGCCGAGCTCACCAGCATCGCCGGGAAGTCGGACAGGCGGAGCGTTCCGATGATGAAGCCGAGGATGACGGTCACCACCACCGCCGTCGCGCCGGCCTCGGTGGGCGTCAGGCGCCCCGAGAAGATCCCCCAGAACAGCACGCCCGGGACCAGGAAGGCGTACCAGCCGTCGCGGAGCGAGCGGCCGATGTTGCCGGCCCATTCGCCGGCCGTGATCGCCCCGCCCGACTCGTAGGCGTAGAGGCGGTTGACCACGATGTTGGTCACGAGGATCGAGCCGAGGATCAGGAGGCCCGGGATCAGCGCCGCCTGGAACAGCGTCGAGGCCGAGATGCCGAGCACGAGGCCGATGACGATGTAGGCGATCGAGGGCGGGATCAGGATGCCGGTGCAGGCGCCGGCGGCGACGAGCGCGCAGGCATAGGGCCTGGGGTAGCCCGACTCGACGAGCCGCGCGATGGTCATGCGCCCGACCGCCGCGGCGCCGGCGGCGTCCGAGCCCGAGATCGCCGAGAACATGCCGCAGACGAGGACGGTCGCCGAGCCGAAGCCGCCTTTGGCCCAGCAGGTCAGCGCCTCGGCGACGTCGAGGAACTTGCGGCTGAGGCCGGTGCGCACCAGCACGTCGCCGGTCAGGATGAACAGCGGCACCGCGGTCAGGGCGAAGTGGTCGATGCCGTCGAACAGGCTTTCGCCGAACAGCGACATCGGCATGACGCCGGAAACGAGGAGCATCGTCACCGCGCTTGCCCCGATCGACGCCCAGACCGGGACGCCGAGGGCGATCAGGAGAAGGAAGAGCAGGACGGGGCCGTAGAAGTCCCAGCCGATCGTCGCGGCTTCCTGCTGCATCTGGTTCCAGAGCATGGCAGCCCCCCCTCAGTCGAACAGCCGGGCGCCCTCGTAGACGGGCCGGCCTGCACGCAGGTCCGACACGTCGCGGAGGAGCGACTGGATCAGGCGGAAGATCATCAGTCCGAAGCCGATCGGCACGGCCGCGAGGAACCAGACCATCGAGACCCGGAGGCCGTGGCTGACCGATCCGAACTTCCAGGAGACCGAGAAGGTCTCGAACGACCAGTAGACCGCGAGGATCGCGATCCCGAGCATCACGAGGTCGCCGAAGATGTAGAGGAGCGCCTTCGCCCGGTCGCCGAGATAGTGGAACAGCACGTCGATGCGGATGTGCGCCCGCTCGCGGACCGCCGCCGCGGCGCCGATCCAGACCAGGTAGATGAAGGCGTAGCGCACGACCTCCTCGCCCCAGATCGACGAGTAGGCGAAGATCTCGCGGCGGATGACCTCGACCGCCATCGTGATGACGAGCATCGTGTAGAAGACCAGCAGCGCCCAGCGTTCGGCATTTCTGTTCAGACTGTCGAGCACACGTCCTCCT
>DATKCY010000163.1:0-3512 GCA_035512995.1 Thermohalobaculum sp. | reverse complement strand
AACCCGCGTGCGCGCTCGGCCCGCCTGCGCTCGGCGCGGCGGACGGAGGCGCCGGCCGAGGCGGCGGACGCGGCGGCGCTCGGCCTGCCGGAGGTGCCGGAGCTGTCTGAACTGCTGGGGGGAAGACGATGAACAAGCTCGCTTTCGCGTGCTCGATGCTCGCGATCGTCGTGGTCGCGGCCTGGGCCTACAACGTGAACTACCGCACCGCGACCGCGCTCGACCGCGTCGAGGCGCTCAGGACCAAGATCGCGGCCGAGCGCGAGCACATCCAGGTGCTCGAGGTCGAGTGGGCCTGGCTCAACAACCCCGACCGCCTGGCGCGGCTGGTGGCGATGAACGCCGACCGGCTGGGCCTTGGGCCGATGACGCTCAGGCATTTCGGCCGGGTCGCCGCGGTGCCGTTCCCGCCCGAGCCCGAGCCGATGCTGGTCGGCATGGGCGCGGTCGAGGACGGCGAGCTCGCGGCCGGGCTCGCGATGGCCGACGGGTCCGCGGTCATGCCGCCGCCGCGCCCCGCGGCGAAGGCCCGCCCGTGACCGAGCTCGCCGGCCACGGCCGGCATGTCGGCCGGCCGGCCGACGACCGCCGCGCGCGCATCCCGCAGCGCGACGACTGGCGGCTGTTTCTCGTGATCCTCGCCTTCCTGCTCGCCTACGGCCTCGTCGGCGTCAGCATGGGGCTGATGGCGCTCGGCGAGCCGGCCGAGCCGCGGCTCGCGCACTCCGGGCTGCTGAAGCCGGCGCGGGGCGAGATCGTCGACCGGAACGGCACGCTGCTCGCCGGGAACCTGCCGGCCTGGTCGCTCTACGCCCATCCGCGCGAGATCAAGGAGCCGCTCGAGGTCGCGGCGGAGCTGGCGGCGATCTTTCCCGACACGCCCGAGGCGGCGTTCGCGAGGAAGCTGACGTCGGGCGCGGCCTTCGTCTGGATCAGGCGGCCGATCACGCCGCGCCAGAAGCAGCTGGTGCACGACCTCGGCCGGCCGGGGCTCAACTTCGGCAGCCGCACGGTCCGCGTCTATCCGGCGGGCGCCGCGACCGCGCACGTGATCGGCGGCGTGAAGCCGGCGAAGGAGGGCGTGCACTTCACCGAGCTTGCGGGCGCCGGCGGCGCCGAGGCCTATTTCGACCGCCGCCTCGGCGACCCGGAGCGCGTGCACGAGCCGCTGGCGCTGTCGATCGACCTGCGCCTGCAGACGGTGATGCGCGAGGTGATGGCGGACGGGATCGAGCGCCTGACCGCCAACGGCGGCGCCGGCGTGCTGCTGGACGTCAGGACCGGCGAGGTGCTGGCGATGGCGTCGCTGCCGGACTTCGACCCGAACCTGCCGCCCCAGGCCTTCGACGGGCCGGCGCACCTGAACCCGCGCTTCAACCGCGCGGCGCTCGGCCGCTACGAGCTCGGCTCGACCTTCAAGCCGCTGACGGCGGCGGCGGCGCTGGACCTCGGGCTCGTCCGGCCCGACACGCTGGTCGAGACCGGCAGCCCGATCCGCGCGGGCGGGCGCTGGATCCGCGACCTCCACGCGATGCCCTCGCACCTGACGGTCAGCGACGTGATCCGGCGCTCGTCCAATGTCGGCGCGGCGCGGCTCGCGATGATGGTCGGGACGCCGCGGTTCAAGGACTATCTGGGCCGGCTCGGCTTTCTCGAGCCGAGCGCCATCGAGCTGAGCGAGGCGGCGCGGGCGGAGCCGCTCCTGCCGCCGAAGTGGACCGACCTTTCGTCGATGACGATCTCCTACGGGCACGGGCTCGCGGCCTCGCCGCTGCACCTCGCCGCGGCCTACGGGACGCTCGCGAACGGCGGGCGGCGGGTGCGGCCATCGCTCTTGCGCGGCGGCACCGGGCCGGGCGAGCGGATCGTGAGCCCTGAGGCCGCGGCGGCGATGATGGAGATGCTCCGCGAGGTCGTGCGCAACGGCACCGGACGGCGCGCCGAGGTGCCCGGCTACCGCATTGGCGGCAAGACCGGGACCGCCGACAAGTACCGGCCCGGCGGCGGCTATTACGACGATCGGGTGATTGCAACTTTCGCGAGTGTTTTCCCGACCTCCGATCCGGCATATGTCCTCGTCGTGACTCTGGATGAGCCGACGAATCGGGAAGGGAGCCGCCCCGTCCGCGAGGCGAGCCGCACGGCGGCGCCTCTGGTGAGCGAGATCGTGCGCCGGATCGCGCCGATCATGGGGCTGCGGCCGCTCCCGCCCGAGGACGAGCAGGCGGAGACGGCGGTCGCGTCGGCCCGGCCCGCGTCGGACTGATGAGACGGACGCGAGGGAGAGGGCGATGGCCCGACCAGACGGCGAAGCGCAGAGGACCCTCGGGGACCTGACGCTGCCGTGCCTGCCGAACGCCGGCGCCGACGTCGATCCGGGGACGCGGGTGACCGGGATCGCCGTCGACAGCCGCGAGGTGCGGGACGGGTTCGTCTTCGTCGCGATCCCCGGCACCAGGCTCGACGGCGCCGAGTTCGCGCAGTTCGCCGTCCGCCAGGGCGCGGCCGCCGTGGTCGCGACGCCCGAGGGGGTCGAGATCGCGCGGCGCGACATCGGCGACCTGCCGGTGCCGTTCTTCGTGACCGAGCGGCCGCGGGCGTGGCTCGCGCGCCTGGCGGCCGCCTTCTGGGGCAAGCAGCCCGAGGTGATGGTCGGCGTCACCGGCACCAACGGCAAGACCTCGGTCGCCCAGTTCCTGCGGCAGATCTGGGAGGCGGCGGGGCACCGCGCCGTCGCCTTCGGCACGCTCGGGGTCGGGGGCGCGGGCTTCGACGAGCCGCTCGGCCACACGACGCCCGAGCCGGTGACGCTGCACCGGCTGCTCGCGCGGCTCGCCTGCGAGGGCGTCACCCACGCGGCGATGGAGGCGTCGAGCCACGGGCTCGAGCAGAAGCGCCTCGACGGCGTGCACCTGGCGGCGGCGGGGCTGACCAACATCACCCGCGACCACATGGACTATCACCCCGACCACGAGGCCTATGTCGCGGCGAAGATGCGGCTGTTCGGCAACGTGCTCGAGAAGGGCGGCACGGCGGTCCTGAACGTCGACGACCCGAGCTTCGGGGTGGCGCGCGAGGTGGCGCGGCGGCGGGCGCAGCGGGTGCTGGCGGTCGGCGGCGGCGAGGGCGCGGACCTGCGCAGCCTCGGGCGCGCGCTGCATCCGGGCGGGCAGACCGTCCGCTACGGCTGGGAGGGCGCCGAGCACGAGGTCGACCTGGACCTGATCGGCGACTTCCAGGCCGACAATGTGGGTCTCGCCGCGGGCCTCGCGCTCGCGACCGGGATCACGCCCGAGACGGTGTTCGCGGCGCTGCCGGGGCTTCTGGGCGTGCGCGGGCGGATGGAGCTGGTGGCGCGGCGCGGCAACGGCGCCGCGATCTATGTCGACTACGCCCACACGCCGGACGCGCTGGCGCGCGCGCTCGCGGCGCTCCGCCCGCACTGCCAGGGCACGCTCGTCTGCGCCTTCGGCGCCGGCGGCGACCGTGACCGGGGCAAGCGCCCGCTGATG
>DATKCY010000162.1:0-5304 GCA_035512995.1 Thermohalobaculum sp. | reverse complement strand
GGGCGATTTTTCCAAGGGCCGGCGGATCATGTCCGCGATGCTGCCCCTGATGCGCGTGCTCGAGCAGGGGGGCAAGTTCGTCCAGTGCATCAAGCACGGGCTCAGCCTCCGCGGCCTGCCGGTCGGCCCGCCGCGCCGCCCGCTCATGCCCCTCGACAAGGACGCGAAGCGGGCGCTGGCCGAGACCGTGAAGATCATGGACGCCACGATCGCGCGGATCGAGGCCGAGGCCGAGGCCGAGGGCGCCGCCGCGGCCGCGCCCGTGCGCCACCTGAAGGCGGGAGAGTGACGATGACCGGGATGCTGACCCGCGACGAGGCGCTGGCGACGGCAAGGGCCCTCGCGCTCCCCCGCGCCGCCTTCATCGACGGCGGCTTCCGCAAGGCCGCCTCCGGCGCCACCTATCCGAGCGTCAACCCGGCGACCGGCGAGACGCTGGCCGAGGTCGCGCTCTGCGGCGGCGAGGACGTCGACTTCGCCGTCGCCAGGGCGCGCGAGGCGTTCGAGGACGGCCGCTGGTCGCGCCTCGCCCCGGCCGCGCGCAAGGAGCGGCTGCTGCGCCTCGCCAAGCTCATCGAGCGGAACCGCCACGAGCTCGCGGTCATGGAGAGCCTCGACTCGGGCAAGCCGATCCGCGACTGCCTGAGCGTCGATCTGCCGGAGACGATCCACGTGCTCCGCTGGCACGCCGAGGCGATCGACAAGATCTACGATCAGGCCGCGCCCGTCGGCGACGACGCGCTCGCGATCATCGCGCGTGAGCCGATCGGCGTCGCGGGGCTGGTGCTGCCCTGGAACTTCCCGCTGCTGATGCTCGCCTGGAAGATCGGCCCGGCGCTCGCCGCCGGCTGCTCCGTCATCGTCAAGCCGGCCGAGCAGACGCCGCTGACGGCGCTCCGCGTGGCCGAGCTCGCGATGGAGGCAGGGCTGCCGCGGGGCGTCCTGAACGTGCTCCCGGGCGACGGTCCGACCACCGGCGAGCCGCTGGGCCTGCACGACGACGTCGACATGATCTCGTTCACCGGCTCGACCGGCACCGGCCGGCGCTTCCTGCGCTACGCGGCCGACTCGAACCTCAAGCGCGTGGTGCTCGAGTGCGGCGGCAAGAACCCCGCCGTGGTCATGGAGGATGCCGAGGACCTGGACCTCGTCGCCGGCCACCTCGTCAACGGCGCCTTCTGGAACATGGGCGAGAACTGCTCGGCGGCCTCCCGCCTGATCGTCCACCGCGCGGTCAAGGAGCCGCTGATGGAGCGCCTGCTCGCCCGCGCCCGCGACTGGCGCACCGGCGACCCGCTCGACCCCGCGAACAACCTGGGCCCCCTGATCGACGCCGAGCATTTCGAGAAGGTCTCGGGCTGGCTCGAGCGCGGGCGGGCCGAGGCCGAGGCGGTGCTGGGCGGCGGCGCCGCCGACGGCTATGCCGAGCCCACGATCTTCGACGGCGTCGCGCCCGACAGCGCGCTCGCCCGCGAAGAGATCTTCGGCCCCGTCCTCTCCGTCGTCACCGTCGACAGCGCCGAGGAGGCGGTGGCCGTCGCCAACGACACCCGCTACGGCCTCGCGGCCAGCGTTTTTTCCGGCGGCGCCAAGCGGGCGCTCAGGGCCGCCCGCGCGATCCGCGCCGGCACGGTCACGGTCAACTGCTACGGCGAGGGCGACATCACCACGCCGTTCGGGGGCTACAAGCAGTCAGGCTTCGGCGGGCGCGACAACGGGCTTCAGGCCCACGACCAGTACACCGAGATCAAGACGATCTGGGTCGACCTCTCGGACACCGCGCCCGAGGAGAGCGTCGGCTGACATGCTGACCCGCGCGAGCGACCGCCGGGTCAAGCGGCTGCCGCGGGACCCGGGCCCCGCGGCCTGGAGCGCGCTGCTGGCGCCGCCCGCGCCCGCCCGGCCGCTCGAGGAGGCCGTGACCGCCGACTGGCTGGTGATCGGCGGCGGCTTCGCGGGCCTCGCGGCGGCGCGCAGGCTCGCCCAGCTCCGCGCGCCCGAGCGGATCGTGCTGCTCGAGGCCCGGCGGATCGGCGAGGGGCCGGCCGGCCGCAATTCGGGCTTCATGATCGACCTGCCGCACGACCTCGCCTCCGGCGGCTACGGCGGAGCGGTCGAGGCCGACCGCCGGCAGATCGCGATGAACCGCGCCGCGATCGCGTTCGCGGCCGGCGCGGTCGAGGAGTACGCCCTGCCGCGCGAGGCGTTCGACCCGGGCGGCAAGATCAACGCCGCCGCGACCGGGCGCGGGGTCGGGCAGAACCGGGCCTATGCCCGCCACCTCGAGGTGCTGGGCGAGCCGCACGACTGGCTCGACGCCGGGGCCATGCGCGCGCTGACCGGCACCGACTATTATCTCGGCGGCCTCCGCACCCCCGGCACGGTCATCCTGCAGCCGGCGATGTTCGTCCGCGGCGTCGCCGCGGGGCTGGGGCGCGCGGTCGCGCTCCACGAGGACGCTCCCGTCGTGCGGCTGGCCCGGGCCGGCCCCGACTGGCGCGCCGAGACGCCGACGGGCTCGGTCACCGCCCCGCGCGTGATCCTGGCCGTCAACGGCCACGCCGAGAGCTTCGGCTATTTCGAGCGGCGGCTGATGCACGTCTTCACCTACGCCTCGATGAGCCGCCGGCTGACCGCGGACGAGGTCCGCCGCCTCGGCGGCGAGCCGCGCTGGGGCCTGACCCCGGCCGACCCGATGGGCACGACCGTCCGGCGCATCTCCGGCACCGGCGGCGACCGCATTCTGGTGCGCAACCGCTTTACCTACGATCCGTCGATGGAGGTCCCGGAAACCCGCCTCGCCGCCGTCGCCTGCAGCCACGACGCGAGCTTTGCCGCCCGCTTCCCGATGCTGGCGGGCGTGGAGATGGAATACCGCTGGGGCGGCGGCCTCTGCCTCAGCCGGAACGGCGTCCCGGCCTTCGGCGAGGTCGAGGACGGCGTCTTCTCCGCTTGCTGCCAGAACGGCCTCGGCCTCGCCCGCGGCACGCTGGCCGGCATGCTCGCGGCCGACCTCGCGACCCGCAGCAACAACCCGATGCTGGCCGACCTCACCGGCCTCGCCCCGCCCCGCCCCCTGCCGCCCGAACCCCTGACCTGGCTCGGCGCCACCACCCGAATCCGCTGGGAGGAATGGCAGGCGGGGCGGGAGCTGTGAGGGCGCGGTGTGCAAGGCGAGGGCTTGCACGCGTGCAAATGGATCTACGTCTCTGATTCCAATGGAAATTCATATATCATCAACCATGACGCATGTGCGACGCTGCGAGGGGACAGGAAAGGCTGCCTCGGAGTTCGGCGCGGACAGCGTGCCCCCGGGCCTTGCCCTGTGTGCACGACAGGTCGGAGCGGCCACGACCGGGCGCCGCGCGGGTTCTGCGCCCGATCGACATGGCGCGCCGCGTCCGCCGCGGCGGGTCGCCGGCACGGGTCGGCCCTCAGGCAGGAGAGGACGGGAACGAGCCGCGGAGCCGCGCGGAGCCGTCCTGTTGCAGCGCGTCGGCGAAGGCCCGCGTCGCCGGGGCCGGCGTCTCGTGCGCGCGCTGGATCAGGTGGAGCCGGCGGCGCACCTGCGGCTCCTCGAGCGGCAGGAAGACGACGCGCCGCCGCGACCCGCGCGTGACCAGCTCGGGCAGCACGGTCACGCCGAGCCCCGCCTCGACCATCGCGAGCAGGGTAGAGGTGTTGTGCACCCGGAGCCTCGCCGCGGCGAGCGCGGCGCGGAGGTCGGGCAGCATCACCCGCTCGGCGAGCGGGCTCGCCAGCAGCGGCAGGTCCGCCAGCGCGCGCCAGGTCAGGCGGCCCGCCCCGGCGAGCTCCGCGTCGGCGGCCACGACCGCGCCGTAGCGGTCGGAGCCGAGGGTGCGGCGGCCGATCTCCGGCGACTCGGGCGCGTCCGAGATGACGCCGAGGTCGATCCGCCCGCGGTCGAGCTCGCGCAGGATCGAGGCGCTGTCGAGGTCGCGGATCTCGAGCCGGACGTCCGGGTGGCGCTCCGCGAAGGCGAGCGTGATGGCCGGCAGGACGAGCGTCGCGAAGGAGGGGACGGCGGCAAGCCGCACCTCGCCGCTCCGCCCGGCCGCGAAGTCCTCGAGCGCGGCGACGGTGCGGTCGTGATGGGCGAGCTCGCGCTCCGCCGCCTCCAGCGCGAAGGCGCCGAAGGCGGTCAGGCGGGTCTTGCGCTCGCCCTCGAACAGCGGCTGGCCGAGGTGCGTCTCGAGGCCCTTGAGCGTCATCGAAACGGCCGAGGGCGTGCGGCTGAGCGCCCGCGCCGCGCGCACCAGGTTCTTCTGGCGGGCGACCTCGGCGAAGGTGCGGAGCATCTCGGTCCGGATCATGGATTTCACTTTCTCTGAAACTTGCTTCAGAAGTTTGCGATTGATTGAAATCGTGGCTCTCGTCAAGGTCGCGCGCGTCTTCGGAGGGGGTGACGCATGGTCGAGCGCGGGCAGAACTACGTCGCCGGAGAGTGGGTCGCGGGCGAGAGCGAGATCGAGAACCGCAACCCCTCGGACCTCTCCGACCTGATCGGCACCTATGCGCAGGCGGGCGCGGGGCAGCTCGACGACGCGATCGCGGCGGCGCGAACCGCGCAGCGGCAGTGGGCGGCGACGGGCCTCGAGGCGCGGCAGGCGGCCTTGCAGTCGGTCGGCGACGAGCTGATGCGCCGGGCGGCCGAGCTCGGCGAGCTGCTGAGCCGCGAGGAAGGCAAGCCGCTGGCCGAGGGGACGGCCGAGGTCTTCCGCGCCGGCCAGTTCTTCACCTACTACGCCGCCGAGACGCTGCGCCAGATCGGCGACAGCGCCGACAGCGTGCGCCCCGGTGTCGAGGTGGACGTACGCCGCGAGCCGGTCGGCACGGTCGCGGTCATCAGCCCGTGGAACTTCCCGGTCGCGACGGCGGTCTGGAAGATCGCGCCCGCGCTCGCCTTCGGCAACGCGGTCATCTGGAAGCCCGCGAACCTGGTGCCGGCCTCCGCCGTCGCGCTGGCGGAGATCATCGCGCGGCAGGACCTGCCCGCGGGCCTCTTCAACCTCGTCATGGGCTCGGGCGGCGCGGTCGGGCAGCGGCTGGTCGAGAGCCCGGGCATCGACGCGATCAGCTTCACGGGCTCGGTCGAGGTCGGCAAGCGGATCGCGGCCTCCGCCATCGGCAACCTGACGAAGCTGCAGCTGGAGATGGGCTCGAAGAACGCGCTCGCGGTCATGGACGACGCCGACCTCGACGTCGCGGTGGCGGCGGCGATGAACGGCGCGTTCAGCGGCACGGGGCAGAAGTGCACGGCCTCGTCGCGGCTGGTGGTGCACG
>DATKCY010000161.1:0-8329 GCA_035512995.1 Thermohalobaculum sp. | reverse complement strand
GAGGAGGTCGATCGGGGCGAGGCCGTGCTCCTCCATCGCCGCGCGGTGCGCGGGGTCGTCGCGGCGGGCGAGCAGGCCGCCGTGGACG
This sequence comes from Thermohalobaculum sp., assembly GCA_035512995.1. Lineage (GTDB taxonomy): Bacteria > Pseudomonadota > Alphaproteobacteria > Rhodobacterales > Rhodobacteraceae > Thermohalobaculum. The sequence continues at coordinate 8,241 of DATKCY010000161.1, read as the reverse complement.
CCCGGATGCAGCGTCTTGACGCGCCCGTCCATGATCTCGGGGAAGCCGGTCAGGTCGGAGACGTCGCGGACCGCGAGCCCCGCGTCGCGGAGCGCCCGCGCCGTGCCGCCGGTCGAGACGAGCTCGACCCCTGCGGCCGCGAGCCGCCGGCCGAGCTCGGCGAGGCCGGCCTTGTCGGAGACCGAGATCAGGGCGCGGCGGACGGCGACGGTGTCGGGCATGCGGCTCTCCGGGACGGCTCGGGCGCCGGTCGGATAGCGGATCGGGCGGGCCTTGGCCAGCCGGACCGTCGGCGCCCGCGGTCCGGTCGGCGCGGCCGGCAGGGCGGGCATCAGCCCGCCATCCCCAGTTGCGGTGCCAACCGGGCCGAAGCCCGGTCTACGCACCGGTCCGCGCCGCAGCTCAGGCGGGGCGGCGGATGCGGGCGGCGAAAAAGCCGTCGAGGCCGCCCCGCTCCGCCCAGAGGTCGGGGCGGGTGCGGAGATTGCCCTCGGCGTCGGTCAGCTCCGCCGGCAGCTCGGCCCCCAGCGGCTCGGCCCGCGCGCCCGGCGTCGCGGCGAGGAAGCGCGCGACCTGCCCCTCGCCCTCGGCGCGGAGGAGCGAGCAGACGGCATAGACGAGCGCGCCGCCGGGCGCGAGCCAGCCATAGGCGCGCTCGAGGAGGCGCGCCTGGAGGTCGAGGAGCGCTACGGTCTCGCCCGCGCCGGCGCGCCAGGGCAGGTCGGGGTGGCGCCGGATCGTGCCGGTCGCGGTGCAGGGCGCGTCGAGCAGGATCGCGTCGAAGGGCGCCTCGGGCTCCCAGTCCAGCGCGTCGGCGACGACCGGCTCGGCGGCGAGGCCGGTGCGCTCGAGGTTCTCCGCCAGCCGCTCCATCCGCCGCTCCGAGATGTCGAGCGCCGTGACCCGCGCGCCGGCGGCCGCGAGCTGCAGGGTCTTGCCCCCCGGCGCGGCGCAGAGGTCGAGCACGCGTTTGCCTTCCGGCTCCGGGATCAGCCGCGCCGGCAGGGCGGCGGCGGCGTCCTGCGCCCACCACGCGCCCTCGGCAAAGCCGGGCAGCGCGGTCATCTGCCCGCGGGCGGCGAGGCGGAGCGTGCCGGTCGGCAGGAGATCGGCGCCGAGCGCCTCGGCCAGCGCCCCCGCGCCGTCGGCGGCCTTCGGCGTGAGGTCGACCGGCGGGGTCCCGAGGTGCGCCTCCGCCATCGCCCGCGCCGCGTCCGCGCCCCAGTCGGCGGCCATGGCGCGCGCGAGCCATTCGGGCGCGTTCAGCTCCGCCGCGTCCTGTGCCTCCGCGAGCGCCCGCCCCTCGGCCGCGATCCGCCGGCCGACGGCGTTGACGAGGCCGGCGAGCCGCGCCGTCCCCCTCTGCGCCTTCACCTGCCGCACGGCGAGGTCGACGGCGGCGTGCGGTGCCGTGCCGCCGAAGACGATCGCCCCGGTCATCACGCGGAGCACGTGGTCGGCGGGCGACGGCGGCGGGCGCTCGGCGAAGCGGGCGAGCAGGTCGTCGATCTGGCCGAGGCGCCGGAGCGTGAGATGGGCGAGCCCCCGCGCCTCCGCCCGCTCGGCCGGCGCGAGCGCCCGGCCGTCGAGCGCCGCCTCGTCGAGCATCCGCCCCCGGTCGAGCACGGCGGCGACGAGCGTGACCGCGCCCTGGCGCGCCGCGAGCCCCGGCGGGGCCGCGGGCCGGTCGCGGCGGTCGCCTGGCCGGCGGTGCTGCGGGCGCGGGCTTCTCACCCCCAGGGACCGCGGCGGGGCGGCATGCCCCATGGAGCGCGCTCCGGCGCGGCAGAAGCGGGCCGGGATGGTCCTGCCGGGCCGCCGAAGCCGCCCGCCATCTCCTTCAGCCGCTGGATGCGGTTCTGCGGGTCAGGGTGGGTCGAGAACAGACCGTCGACGCCATGCCCGTGCAGCGGGTTGACGATGAAGAGATGCGCGGTCGCCGGATTGCGCTCGGCCGAGTCGAGCTGGCGCCGCGCGGCGAGGCCCGAGATCTTGGCGAGCGCCGAGGCAAGCGCCAGCGGGTTGCGGGAGATCTCGGCCCCGCCGCGGTCGGCCGAGTACTCGCGCGTGCGGCTTATCAGCATCTGGATCATCATCGCCGCGATCGGCGCCAGCAGCACCGCCGCCAGCACGCCGACGATGCCGAGCGGCCCGCGGCCGCGCCCGCCGCCGAAGAAGAAGCCGAACTGCGCGAGCATCGCGATCGCGCCCGCGAGCGTCGCCGAGATCGTCATGATCAGCGTGTCGCGGTTCTTGATGTGCGCGAGCTCGTGCGCGACGACGCCCGCGAGCTCGTCGCGGTCGAGGCTGCGCATCAGGCCGGTCGTGACCGCGACCGCCGCGTTCTCCGGCCCCCGGCCGGTCGCGAAGGCGTTGGGCTGGTCGGTCTCGATCACGTAGAGGTCGGGCATCGGCAGGCCGGCGCCGCGGCTGAGCTCCTCGACCATCGCCCAGAGCTGCGGCGCGGAGGCGCGCGTGACGGCCCGGGCGTTGTGCATCCTCAGCACCATTTTCCCTGAGTTCCAGTACGCCCAGCCGTTCATCGCGACCGCGACGGCGAAGGCGATGATCATGCCGCTCGTGCCGCCCACGAGGTAGCCGACGCCCATGAAGAGCGCCGTCATCGCGGCCAGCAGGAGCATCGTCTTGGCGTAGTTCATGGCTCACGCTCCCCGGGGTCGGCGGCTTGCCGCGAGCGGCCGGGCCGCCCATATCCTCGTGCTCGAAGCGGAGAGGATGTATGTCCGGGCCCGATCCCATCCAAGAGCGCATCGCCGCGGCGGGCGCCCGCGCGCTGGCCGAGGCCGAGGCGCGCCGCGCCGCCGAGAGGCCCTCGGAGCGGCCGAAGGAGGTGGGCGGCCGCAAGGGCCCCGAGCCGGTCCGCTACGGCGACTGGGAGAAGGGCGGGCTCGCCATCGACTTCTGAGCGTCGCGGGGGCTCCCTTGCGCCTTCCCGTGGCGCCGCGACGGGCCGGGGCTATCTATGCGTGTGACCGTCGATGACAGTCGCGAGGTGAACCCATGCTCCGCTCGATGATCCTGACCCTTCTGCCGCTGCTGGCGCTTCTCTCTGCTCCGGCGGCGCAGGCGCAGCAGGTTGACGGCCTGCCCGAGCCGCAGCGCAAGGCGATCCAGGAGGCGCTGGTCTGGAGCGGGGACTACGAGGCGCGGATCGACGGCGTGCTCGGCCCCGCGACCGAGAGCGCAATCCGCCGCTTCCAGGCCCGCGAGGGGTTCCGGGCGACGGGCACGCTCCTTCAGCGCGATATCGACCGGCTGCTCGAAATCCGGAACGAGTGGACCGAGCGCTTCGGCTGGGAGATCCGGCGCTTCCCGAACCTGGGGCTCAGGCTCGGCATCCCGGCGGCGCTCATGCGCGAGCCGGAGCCGACCGAGCACGGCCTGCGCTTCCGCTCGCGCGAGGACCGGCCGCGCTCGGAGCTGCGGCTCTACAGCGCACGCCCGATGTCGGAGGCGCGGTTCCGCGAGCTGCGCGAGGAGCTCGTCAACCGCGACCACTTCGGGCAGGACACCTATGACGCGGGCGACGCCGACTGGTTCGTCTTCTCCGGCACCTCCGAGGCGGGGGTCGAGCAGTACACCTATCTCGTCAACCGCGAGCACGGAGTGCGCGGCTTCTCGTTCCGCTATCTCGAGCGCGACGCCGCCGAGCTGTCGCGGCTGAACGTCGCCATGTACAACTCCCTCGACACCTTCCCCGCCGAGGGCCAGGCGGCCGAGCCGGTGGCCGAGGAAGGGGCGGGGCGCGACCGGCCGCGGCGCGAGGAGGGGGCGCTCTTCAGCGAGCGGGAGCTCGCGCTCCTCGACGGGGACGGCGCCGAGGGAGACGCGCCCGAGGCGGTCCGGACGCCCGCAGGCGGCCGCCAGAGCGTCGGCTTCCTCGTCAGCGCCGACGGCGCGATCCTGACGACCGCGAGCGCCGTCGACGCCTGCGAGCGCGTGGTCGTGAACGACCGCACCGGGGCAACCATCCGCGCCATCGACCGCGACAACAACCTGGCGCTGCTCGGCGTCGCGACCGGCGGGCGCGAGTACCCGTATCTGAGCCTCCGGTCCGGTCCGCTGGCCGAGGGCGAGCGCCTGCAGGCGCTGGTGTTCCGGCCCGGCGAGGGCGCGGCCGGCCTGCGCGGGGTTCCGACCGAGGTGCAGGCGCTGACCGGCCGGGGCGGCGACATCCGGCGCTTCATGCTCGGCGGCAAGATCCGCGCCAAGCACCGGGGCGCGCCCCTGATCGACAGCTCGGGCCGGGTCGCCGGATTGGTCATCGGCGCGCAGGAGGGCCAGATCGACGAGGACCAGGTGCTGCCCGACGAGCGCCGGCTCGCGCTCCGAAGCGGCGTGCTCGAGGCCTTCCTCGGCGCGAAGGGCGTGCCCTACGAGACGGCGCCGGCGGCGGCGACGGAGGGCAACCCGGTCGACCAGGCGGTCAGGCTCGCGACCGTCCGCCTCGAGTGCGCGCGCCCCTGAAGCCGCGGCGGCGGGCGCTGCCGCTCAGGCGGGGCAGGCGCGTGGATGCGGCCGGCCCGCCGGGTCGGTGCCCCGTGCGGGACATCACGCGCGGAGCCGGCGTTTGCCCGGACGGGCACGATCTCGTGAGGCGCGGAAACCCGGCAAGGGTGTGCGGGGCGGGCGCACGGGGGCCGGCTGAACGTCCGGCCTGCGCTCGCCGGCCTGGGCGCCTTGCGCCCGCCCTTGCCGACTGCGGCCGGGCCCGCCCTGGTGGTCAAACTCCAACAGCCCGGGCTGTCGGGCCCTGACAACTGGCGAAGCCATCGTGATGGCTCGGCTTATCGGAGAAAGGCCCGGCTGAGGCCAGACTCTTCCGTTCCGGTTGAACCATTAGCGCTCGGAGAACTGGTGCCTCTTCCGCTGGGGAGGCGTTTCGTTCTGCCCGAGCCGCGTCGGAGCGTCGGCCTGGACCTCGCCGACCGCGGCCCGCCTGAGGAGGGCGCGGCGCTGCCGCTCCACCTCCTCGATCGCCGCCTGCCGGCGGGCGCGCTCCTCCTCCGCGCGGGTGCGGGCGAGGCGGCGCTCGCGGCGCTCCTCCTGCACCTCCTCCCGCCGCTCGGCCTCGCGCCTGGCGCGGCGGTCGTCCTCGCGCTCGGCCCGCCTGATCGCGTCGCGCTGCCGCTCGGCGCGGGCGAGCCGCTCGCGCTCGCGCCGCTCGTAGTAGGCGTCGCGATAGCCCTGCTTGTAGGCCCGCTCGGCATAGTCGCGGTCGTCGTTGTAGATGATCCCGGGCGAGAGCCCCGCCCCGAGCAGGCCGAGGCCGCCCGTGCCGTAGGGGTCGCCGTAGCCGTAGCCGGGAGCGCCGAGCCCCTCCGCGCACGCGCCGAGCCCGAGCGCCACCGCGCCCGCGACGCCTGCCCTGCCAATGATTCCGAGCGCGGTCATTTTGCGCCTCCGTCCGCTTTTGAGTTGAACTCTTGAACTGGAAACGCGCGAGGGGCCCATTCCGTCGCTTTGCCGCGGCAGCGGCGGTCCGGGAGCACGGCATCCGCGACGCCGCGGACTACGAGACGCATGTCCGCTACTGCTGGCTCAACCCGGTGAAGCACGGGCTCGTCGCCCGGGTTCGGGATTGGCCCCCTTCGACGTTCCGCCGCGACGTCGCGCGTCGCCTCGTGCCAGCGGATCGGGGTCGTTCGCGGCTCCGTAGCGTGGTCGTCTGGAGGACGTCACGTAAGGGAGGGCACAATGGGCGATGTCGCTGTCGTCGGGCTGGATCTGGCGAAGACCGTTTTTCAGGTGCATGGCGTTGGAGTCGATGGGGACGTGGTTTTCCGTCGGCAGCTCCGGCGAGGGCAGATCCTCGCGTTCTTCGGGAAGCTCCGCCCTTGCCTCTGCATTTGTCAACAGAACCTGATCTCCGCTGGTGGCGCCGAGGCAGCCCGCCCTCGAGATGTGGTAGCAGGTAAGGCTTGAAAAAGATTATCCTGACTTTTAGCGTAAAGATTCCTTGGATTCTTGGCTCTCTTGAAGGGAGTGTCGGCTCACGTCGGGTTTGTATCGGACTACAGCGTTCTCGAGGGCTATAATGACGAGCAACAGGCAGCAGGCCGCAACACCCCCACTCCGGCCTTTCCACGAGATCTCCACCGCCTTCCGCACCGAGTGGCGCCCGGGCGAAGCCGTCCTGATGGCGCCGGAGGACCGGCGCCCCATGCCGAAAGACGGTGTCCGGGTCCTGCTGCTGGGCCAGTCGGTGCCGGCCCTCATGATTCATGGCTTCCTCTTCGACGACCTCCCTGCCGTCGCCCGACTGGACCCGGTCGCGGACGCGCAGGCGGCGCTGGAGTCGCTCGCGCGGCGGCCTGACCTCTACGACATGGTCCTCATCGTCGAGCGCACCCGCGGTTCGGACGCCATCGACTTCGCTGAGGAGCTGCACTGCCGGCTCGCCGACCATCGCCGGTGCGCGCCCTTCGTCGTCGCGCTGGACAAGAAGCTGCCGCCCAAGTTGCAGGCGCGCTTTCGCCGCAGCCGCGCCTGCGCCGCCTCGCTGCTGCTGCCGCTGTCGCACGCAGGCTTCGCCGCTCTGCTGCACGGACTGTTCCACGACTGAAGCGGGGTTTCCGCCGCTTGACCACCAGCACCGCCGGACATAGGTCGGCACCATGCTGCGGCCCATCCTGATCCATCCCGATCCGCGCCTGAAGCGGCCGGCCGACCCGGTCGTCCAGGTCGACGCCGAGGTTCGCGGGCTGATGGACGACATGCTGGCAACGATGTACGCGGCGCCCGGCATCGGGCTCGCCGCGCCCCAGCTCGGCATCGGCCGGCGCATCGTCGTGATGGACTGCGCGACGCGCGAGGACGTGCCCCCGGAGCCCGTCTTCCTGGTCAACCCCGAGCTCCTCTGGACCTCCGAGGAGCAGGTCGAGCAGGAGGAGGGCTGCCTTTCGATCCCCGACATCTACGGACCCGTCACGCGCCCCGCCGCGGTCCGCGTGCGCTATCTCGATCGGGACGGCGAGGTGCAGGAGCGGGACTGGGACGGCATCCGCGCGCGGTGCGTGCAGCACGAGATCGACCACCTCAAAGGCCGGCTCTTCATCGACTACCTGAGCCCGATGCGCCGGCAGCTCATCACCGGCAAGATGAAAAAGCTGAAGCGCGAGCGCGCCCGCAAGGCCGCCGAGCGCCAGACCGCCGAGGGCTGATGCGCCTCGCCTTCCTCGGCACCCCGGACTTCGCCGTGCCGACTCTCCGCCGCCTGGCCGAGCGCCACGTGGTCGCCCGCGTCTACACGCAGCCCGCGCGCCCCGCCGGGCGCGGCAAGGCGTCACGCCCTTCGCCCGTCGCCCGCGCGGCCGAGGAGCTGGGACTTGCCGTCGAGACCCCGGAGAGCTTCCGCGACCCCGCGGTGCTCGGGACCTTCGAAGCGCTCGCCCCCGACCTCGCCGTCGTCGTCGCCTACGGCCAGATCCTGCCCGCGCGCGCGCTCGACGTGCCCCGGCTCGGCGCGATCAACCTGCACGCCTCGCTGCTGCCCCGCTGGCGCGGCGCCGCGCCCATCCAGCGCGCGATCATCGCCGGTGACACGGAGACGGGTGTCTGCGCGATGCAGATGACCCCGCCCCTCGATGCGGGGCCGGTCTATGCGCGCGCCGCAACCCCGATCGGCCCGGAAGACACCGCCGGCACGCTGCATGACCGGCTGTCGACCCTCGGCGCCGACCTGATGGCCGGGACCGTCGAGGCACTCGCGGAGGGCCGCGCCGAGGCCACTCCCCAGCCCGAGCAGGGCGTCACCTACGCCGCCAAGATCGAAAAGGCCGAGGCCCGCCTCGACTGGACCCGCCCAGGGGCCGAGCTCGCCCGCCTGGTCCGCGGCCTCAGCCCCTTCCCCGGCGCCTGGACGACGATCGCAGGCCAGCGCGTCAAGCTGCTGATGGCGCACGCGGACGACGGCGTCGGCCCGCCCGGCAGCACCCTGGACGACCGGCTTCTCGTCGCCTGCGGCGACGGCGCCCTCCGGCCGACCCGGCTCCAGCGCGAGGGCCGCGCGCCCCAGGCCGCGGCCGACTTTCTCAACGGGCTGGCCGTCCCCGCCGGCACCCGGCTGGTCTGAGCGCCGGCCTCCGGGCCTCAGACGCTCATGCAGACATACTTGATGTCGACATAGTCGCTGATGCCGTACTTCGAGCCCTCGCGGCCGAGGCCCGACTGCTTGACCCCGCCGAAGGGCGCGACCTCGGTCGAGATGATGCCGGTGTT
>DATKCY010000160.1:0-2812 GCA_035512995.1 Thermohalobaculum sp. | reverse complement strand
CGGGTGACCCGGCGCCCGCCGCGCCCGCGCGCCGGCGGGCCGGGACGGCGCGCTTCGGGACGAGCATCGTGACGCCGGCTGAGCGGGAGGCGATCGGCGCCCTCCTGTCCCCGCTCCTCGGCGCCCTGGAGCGGATCGGCTGGGCCCAGCGGCACCTGCACCCTCCGGCCGCTCCCGCCCTCGCCGAGGCGCGGGACCCGTGTCGTCGCGAGGTCGGCGAGCCGCTGGCCGCCCTGCGCGAGCGCGCCTGGCCGGCCGACCTCGGCTTTCTTCGCGACCGGCTCGCCGGCGCCGCCGAGCGGACGGTCGATCTCGTCGCGGCCTTCGTCGAGGCCGCGCGGTCGCCCGGCGACGTCATGGGCCTGTACCGCGCCGTCCGGCGCTTCGCCGCGGTGCAGGAGGCGCTCTATCCGCTGGCCCCGGCCCTGTCCCCGGTGAGCCGCTGGTTCCTGGAGCCGGAGCGGCGCGCCGACGACGCGCTCGTGGCGCGCCTGCAGGAGGCGGCCCTGCGCGAGGACGAGATGCGAGTGGGGGTTCTGCACGCCGGCAACGAGCGCGGCAGCCGCGGCGGCTTCTCCCTCTACGTGCCCGAGCTGGCGGACGGCCGCACGCCCATGCCCCTGGTGGTGGCGCTCCACGGGGGCAGCGGCCACGGCCGCGACTTCCTGTGGAGCTGGCTGCGCGAGGCGCGCTCGCGCGGCGTCCTGGTCCTCGCGCCCACCGCGCGCGATCGCACCTGGTCGATCATGGGGGGCGACGACGTGGACGCCGGGCCCCTCGCGGCGATGGTCGAGTCCGTCGGCGCCCGCTACCCCGTCGACCGCGGGCGCGTGCTGCTGACGGGCATGTCCGACGGCGCCACCTACGCCCTCGTGCGCGGGCTGCGCGACGCCGGACCCTTCACTCACCTGGCGCCGGCGTGCGGCGTGCTGCATCCGCTGCTCCTCGCCGGCGGCGGGCTCGCCGCCGCCGGCGGCCGCCCCGTGTACCTCGTGCATGGCGCCCGCGACTGGATGTTCCCCGTCTCCACCGCCCGCATGGCGCGGGAAGCCCTGGAGTCGGCGGGGGCCAGGGTGGTGTACCGCGAGATCGCCGACCTGTCCCACACCTACCCGCGAGACGAGAACCCGCGCATCCTCGACTGGCTCATGGCCAGCTGAGCCGGGCCCGGCGCGCCGCCGGCCGGCGGGAGCGGACGACCCACGCGGGCTATCCCCGCGGCGGCTCCGTCATGATGACGTAGGCGGTGAGGGCGACGAGCCCGGCGGCGATGAGGGCCGTCGCGCAGAGGTAGATGGGCAGGTAGGAGCCGGTCACGTCGTAGATCCAGCCCGATAGCCAGGGACCCGTCGCCGCGCCCAGGCTGTTGCCGATGCTGAGCAGGCCGAAGACGGTGCCGTAGTGGACGGGAGGGGCGATGCGGCTCACGAGGACCGACACGATCGGAGCGCGCGAGCCGAGGGGCAGAAACAGGAACAGGACGTAGCCGTAGGCGAGGGCGCGGGTCGGCCAGGCCTCCAGGCCGAGCAGACACGCCATGCCGACCAGCGAGCACCCGAACGACAGGAAGCCGGCGGCGGGGGCGCCCACGCGGTCCGCGACGAACCCGGCCAGGGCCCGCCCGGACGCGGAGAGCACGCCGCCGATGGCGAGCAGCAGCGAGGCCTCGGCGGGCGAGAACCCGCGGTCGGCGAAGTAGAGGGCGTGCTGCATCGTGGCCAGGTACCCGAAGAGCGGCGGCACCGCGAAGAGCACCACGAGCGCCCAGAACGGCGCCGCCCCGACGATCGACGCCATGCTCGGCGCCCGCGTCCGGCCGGCCGCCGCGCCAGGGGCCGGCGCGGCCTCCAGGCGCGCTGGATACACCCACCAGCTGGCCGCGGCCAGGCCGGCGAGCACCACGACATAGCTGCCGAGCGCCGCGCGCCATCCGAGGTGGGTGATGGCCCACTGCGCCGGCGGGGCGAGCGCGTAGCCCGCCATCGATCCCGAGAAGGCGATGCCCATGGCGAGTCCGCGCCGCCTCACGTAGGTGTCGGCGAGGATCGCCGCCTGGGTGACCATGCCGGTGAGCCCGACCCCGATGCCGCCTCCGATGCCGACGGCCGCCACGAAGACGGTCAGCGACCGCGCCCCGGCGCCCAGGGCGAGCCCGCCCGCGGCGGCGGCCAGCCCGACGGTGACGACGAGGCGGGGATTGTGGCGGGACACGAGGTAGCCCGCGACCGGTCCCAGCACGGCGCTCCCGATCCAGATCAGGGACACGGTGACGGCGGTGGCTGCCCGCGACCCGCCGAACTCGTCCAGGAGGGCGGGGAAGAACACCGCGAAGGTGTTGCCGATGCCCGACACGAACAGCATGGCGGCGAACGCGAGCCACAAGCGCGGATTCGCCAGGGTCTCCCGGTCGCCTGTCACCGCGCCATTATTCTCGATGGACCGCCGATATTCTCGAAGATCCGCCGAGACCATCGCGCATCAGCCGGCACCCCGAGAGACCGGCCAGTCCTCGCGGATATCCGCCGGACTCCTCGGAATCGGGTAGACGCGCCAGGCCGGCCCGCCTTGACCCTGGCGACGGCGGCCCGAGGGGCTGGCCGGGACCGCATGCTAGGATGTCGCCATGGCCGCGCCGGCCCGGCTCCCGCTCGTCCTCGGGCCCACGCCCATTCTGAAGCTCGACCGCATCTCACGCGATCTCGGGGTCGAGCTCTTCGTCAAGCGCGACGATCTGACCGGCCTCGTCGAATCGGGTAACAAGGTCCGCAAGCTCGAGTTTCTCGTCGGCGAGGCGCTCGAGCGGCGCGCCGAC
>DATKCY010000159.1:0-10818 GCA_035512995.1 Thermohalobaculum sp. | reverse complement strand
TGGCTCGCGAGCTCGTTGTAGGCGTTGATCCGGGCCTTCGACTTCGCCTGCCGGGCGCGGGGGGCGGCGCGGATCCATTCGAGCTCGCGCTCGAGCGTCTTCTGGCGCGACTTGTCCTCGCGCGCCTCGTGCGCCAGGCGCTTGGCCTTCTGCTCGAGCCAGGCCGAATAGTTGCCCTCGTAGGGAATGCCGCGGCCGCGGTCGAGCTCGAGGATCCAGCCGGTGATGTCGTCGAGGAAGTAGCGGTCGTGGGTGACGATGAGGATGGTGCCGCGGTACTCGATCAGGTGCTTCTGGAGCCAGGCGATCGTCTCGGCGTCGAGGTGGTTCGTGGGCTCGTCGAGGAGCAGCATGTCGGGCGCCTCGAGCAGGAGCTTGCAGAGCGCGACCCGGCGCTTCTCGCCGCCGGAAAGGGTCGAGACGTCGGCGGTGTCGGGGGGCACGCGGAGCGCCTCCATCGCGACGTCGACCTGGGCGTCGAGGTCCCAGAGGTTCTGCGCGTCGATCTGGTCCTGGAGCTCGGTCATCTCGGTCATGAGCTCGTCGGAGTAGTCCTCGGCGACCTTCATCGCGACCTCGTTGAAGCGCTCGACCAGCGCGCGCTTCGGGGCGACGCCCTCCATCACGTTGCCGCGCACGTCCTTCGACGCGTCGAGCTCGGGCTCCTGCGGCAGGTAGCCGACGCGCGCGCCCTTGGCGGCCCAGGCCTCGCCGCGGAACTCCTTGTCCTGGCCGGCCATGATGCGCATCAGCGTCGACTTGCCCGAGCCGTTGACGCCGACGACGCCTATCTTGACGCCGGGCAGGAAGCTGAGGCGGATGTTCTCGAACACCGCCTTGCCGCCCGGATAGGTCTTCGAGACGCCGTCCATGTGATAGACGTACTGGTAGCTTGCCATGCGGGTTTCTCGCCGGTGTCTGGGGGGTCGCGCGGGGCCGTGATTTAGACGATGGGCGCGGGGCGCGCAACGCCGCCGCCGTTGACAGCCGGGCGGGGGCTTCGGAGAACGGGAGCCGCGCCGCTGCCGCCCGCCCGAGGTGCCATGCCCCACGGATATCCCCGCGCGACCCCGGGCCAGGCGGTGGGCCTGCTCGGCGGGTCGTTCGATCCGGCGCATGCGGGGCACCGGCACATCACGCTCTGGGCGCTCCGGACGCTCGGGCTCGACCGGGTCTGGTGGCTGGTGAGCCCCGGCAATCCGCTGAAGGCCCGGGGGCCGGCGCCGCTGGCGAGGCGGGTCGCGGCGGCGGAGCGGGTGATGCGCCATCCCCGCGTCGACGTGACGGGGATCGAGGCGCGGCTCGGCAGCCGGTTCACCGCCGACACGGTCGCGAGCCTGCAGCGGCGCTATCCGGGCGTGCGCTTCGTCTGGCTGATGGGCAGCGACAACATGGCCGGGTTCCACGCCTGGGAGCGCTGGCGCTGGATCATGGAGAACGTGGCGGTCGGCGTGCTGGCGCGGCCGGGCGGGCAGCTGAAGGCCGGGCTGTCGCCGGCGGCGGAGGCGTACCGGCGCCACCGGCTGCCGCAGGGCCGGGCGCGGCTGCTCCGCACCGCCGACCCGCCCTGCTGGGTGCTGCTGACGGGCCCGATGCTTTCCCATTCGTCGAGCGAGATCCGCAGGCGGGGTGCGTGGCCCTGAGCTTGCGTGCGGGCATGCGCGCCTTATCTGCGCGGCAGACCCCCGTCGCGGGCAAGGAGAGCCGCGTGATTGACAGGCTGACCAGACGCGCGGCGATCGCCGCCGCGATGGCTTGGACGGCGCTGGCGCTCGGCGCCGCGGCGCCCGACGCGACGCCGCTGCCGAAGGCGAAGCCGTCGGTGCCGGCGGTCAAGACCGCGCGCCCGCCGGAGCCCGAGACGGGCCGCTCGATCGCCGAGAAGATCGGGGTCAGGGGCAACCAGGGCTGGATGGTCGTCGACCTCGGCACCGGCGAGGTGCTGGAGGCGGACGACGCGGGCCGCGCCTTCGCGCCGGCCTCGGTCGCGAAGCTGCCGACCGCATTCTACGCGCTCGACACGCTGGGGGCCGGGCACCGGTTCGAGACGGTGGTCGCGGCCGCCGGCGTGCTGAAGGGCGAGACGCTGGAGGGCGACCTCGTGCTGATCGGCGCGGGCGACCCGGAGCTCGACACCGACGCGCTGGAGCCGCTGGTCCGGCGCACGATCGCGGCCGGCATCCGCAACATCACCGGCCGGTTCCTGGTCGACGCGAGCGCCGGGCCCCGGATCGTCGAGCTCGACCCCGAGCAGCCGGCGGACGTGACCTACAACCCGTCGCTGACCGGGCTCAACCTCAACTACAACCGCGTGCGGCTGGAATGGGACGCGGGCAAGGGCGAGGCGGGGCTCGACCTGCTCGCGCTCGGCGAGCGGCTGGCGCCGCCGGCGCGGAGCTTCGAGATGGCGATCGATCCCCGCCCCGACGCGCCGGTCTTCACGCACGAGTTCGGGCCGCAAGGCGAGGTCTGGCGCATGGCGAAGCGCGCCTTCCGCGGCACCGGCTCGCGCTGGCTGCCGGTGCGCCAGCCCGAGCTCTACGCGGCGCAGGTGTTCCGCGACCTCGCGGGCGAGGCGGGCCTGACGCTGCCGGCGCCGACGATCGGCAACGTGCCCGAGGGCGCGGCCACCGTCGCGCGGCACGAGGGGCGGCCGCTGACGCAGGTGATCTACGACATGCTGAAGTGGTCGACCAACCTGACGGCGGAGGCGCTCGGGGTGCGCGCGACCGCCGAGCGCACGGGCGCGGTGCCGGAGACGCTGTTCGCCTCGGCGGCGGCGATGAACGGCTGGGCCGCCGAGGTGGCGGCGTTCCCGACGAACGATCCGGCCTTCCGCTTCGCGAATCACTCGGGCCTCTCGACCGTCAGCCGGGTCTCGCCGCAGCGGATGGTCGACCTGCTCCGCGTGATCGCGGCGCGCGAACCGGCGGCGAACCATCCCATGCCGCGTATTCCGGGCGCGCTATCGGGGCTCCTCAAGGCGCACAACATCCGCGATGAGGGGGTTTCGTTCCCCTACCAGAAGACGGCGGTCGCGGCGAAGACCGGCACGATGAACTACGTGCGCGGGCTCGCGGGCTTCATCACGACGCCGGAGGGGCGGGAGCTCGCCTTCGCCTATTTCGCCAACGACATCGCGGCGCGGGAGACCTGGGGCACCAGCGTCGACCGCAACTGGCTCGCCAAGGCGCGCAGGCTCGAGCGGTCGCTGATCCGCCACTGGGTGCGGCTCGCGGACAGCCAAGAGAGCTGACGCAAGCCCGCCGCCCCACCGCCGCCCCCGTCGTCCGGCCGCGTCGCTCCCGCGGGGTCAGGGCAGGAAGTAGCGGAAGAAGGCCGAGGCGAGCCAGCCGGCCGTCAGCGCGACCGCGATCGAGAGAAGGCCGTAGAGCCAGCTCATCTCGGTCGCCATCCAGTAGATCCAGCGCTCGAGGCCGACCTTCCGGACCAATATCGAGGTGTGGAAGACGTCGAGCACCTGCCTGTCGCGGAGCAGGAAGATGCGGGCGAGGTAGTCGCCTTCGGTCAGCTTCGCCGGCAGGTCGATCGTGGCGCGGAACAGCGTGTCCTCGATGATGTCGACCCCGCCCTCCTTGACGAAGTAGAGCCCCTCATCCCGCCGGATCCGCATCAGCGCCTGGCGGTAGGCGTCCGGGTCCTCGACCCAGAGCGGGGCGTCGATCAGCCGGACCGCGTTCTCGAGCCCGACCTTGTAGCGCAGGTCGTCGGTGAAGCTCATCGCTTCGTGGAAGGGGCGCGAGGTCGCGACGACGTAGAGCGAGGGGGCGCTGTCGATCTGCACCGCCTCGCCGTTGATCCAGATGCCGGCCACGCGTTCCTTCTTGCGCAGCTTCACCGGCTCGGGCGGGCCGGTGACGGCGACGACGATGTCGAGCTGCTGGTCCGCGGGCGCCGGCTCCTCGCGCTTGGTCGCGCCGAAGACGAAGATCTCGGAGCCGGTGAAGCCGGTGGTGATCGCGACGCGGGTCTGGCTGAGCGCCGCGACCACCTCCTCGCCCTCCGCCGCCAGCGGCCAGAGGAGCAGGAGGAGGGCGAGGAGCCGGCGCATCAGTGACCGACGCCCGGGTCGATCGAGAACAGCTCGTCGGGCCGCGCGACCAGGCCCCAGGCGAGCACGAAGCAGACGACGAGCACCAGGAGCGCCAGCAGGATGCGTAGCTGCTCGGCCCGGAGCTTCGGCCCGAGGCGCACGCCGATCTGCGTGCCGACGACGCCGCCGACCAGCAGCAGGACCGCGAGCACCGCGTCGACCGTCTGGTTGACGATCGCGTGGGTCAGCGTCGTGAAGCCGGTCACGAACATGATCTGGAAGAGCGACGTGCCGACCACGACCGTGGTCGCCATGCCGAGCAGGTAGATCATCGCCGGCACCATCACGAAGCCGCCGCCGACGCCCATGATGGCGGCGAGCACGCCGACCAGCAGTCCGACGAGGAAGGGCGGAATCGCGCTGATGTAGAGGTTCGACTGGCGGAAGCGCATCTTGAACGGCAGCCCGTGAATCCAGGTGTGCCGGCTGCCGCGCGGCTTGCGCCTGGTCCCCTTCCTCGAGCGGCGCATGGCGTTCACGCTCTCGATCAGCATCAGTCCGCCGACGATGCCGAGGAAGACGACGTAGCAGAGCGAGACCATGAGCTCGGACTGCCCCATCTCGCGCAGCGCCGCGAAGATGCGGACGCCGAAGAAGGAGCCGACGAGGCCGCCCGAGAGCAGCACCAGCCCCATCTTGACGTCGACGGTCTTGCGCCGCCAGTGCGCCAGGACGCCGGAGAAGGAGGAGGCGACGATCTGGTTCGCCTCGGTCGCGACGGCGACCGCCGGCGGGATGCCGATCAGCATCAGGAGCGGCGTCATCAGGAACCCGCCGCCGACCCCGAACAGCCCCGAGAGCAATCCGACCCCGCCGCCGAGCCCGAGGAGAAGCAGGGCGTTCACCGACATCTCGGCGATGGGCAGGTAGATGTTCATGCGCAACCCGACGCGACAGGTCTCACGCCATAGCGAAGCGCGACAGGGGTTTCCAGAACCACATGGTCGCGCCGGACGGTGCCAGCGCCGAATTCCTGGCGACGAGGGAAATCCGCATCGGCGGGAGCGGCGGGAGCGTCGGAGCAAAAGGGGCTGTCCGCCCCCTTCAGCTCCGGACCTTCACTTCGCCGAGGATACGCGGGGAGCGGGCAGCGGAGCGACCGGCCAGGGGACGCCAGAGGCCAGGACCGGCGAGGACCGGCGCGGGGGCGTCAGCCGGGCTGCGTTCCGGGCGCCGGCGTCTCGACCGCCTTGGCGGCCTGCTGCCGGCGCTGCCAGGCCGCGGTCGGCTGGGCGCCGAGGCGGCGGCCGGTCGCGACCTGCCAGGCGCGCACGACCGGGCGGACGAGCCCGCCCCAGAGGCCGGAGAAGTCGCTGGACGGATCGCCCTTGATGCCGAACTCGAGCTCCTCGTAGCCCTTCGGCACGTAGAGCGAGCCGAACATCCAGTCCCAGATGGCGAACATCTGGCCGAAGTTCTTGTCCCAGTGCCGGCGCGCGGTCGAGTGGTGCACCTGGTGCTGCGCCGGGCTGATGATGACGCGCTCGATCACCGGCCCGTAGCTGAGCCAGACATGGCTGTGCCTGAGCCCGGCGCCGAACATGTGGAAGAAGGCGAAGATCAGGTTGGCGCCGAACGCCGTCAGGGCGTCGACCGGCCCCGCCCAGGCGAAGAAGATCGCGCCCTGGAGCGGCCCCATGAAGGCCGCCTTGAGGAGGCGGGCCGCCAGGTCGAACAGCGGGTGCTTGCGGAAGATGGTGAGCGGGCTCATCACCTCGGCCGAGTGATGGACCTTGTGGATCTCCCAGAGCGCCGGGACCGTGTGGTAGAGCCGGTGCACGACGTAGGTCGCGAGGTCGGAGACGAGCGCGATCGCGAGCGTGAAGCCGAGCAGCGGCCAGAACGCCCACTCGAAGTCCGGGTTGTGGCCGGGGAAGACCCAGAACAGCCCGTGGCTGACGGCCGAGGCGACGACGCCGGTCGCCAGCGCCGTGATCGAGAGCGAGATCGGCGAGAAGATCTGGTTGATGGCGATGAGCTGGACGTCGACCCAGGTCGAGCGGTGGAGGTAGATCGACTTCGGGAACAGGAAGCGCAGGAACGCCAGCGCCCCGCGCCCCTGCCGGTGGGCGTAGTGCAGCCGCCACGCGACCCATGCGAGCGCCACCGTGCTGGCGAGGAACACCCATATGGTCAGCAGGTACTGCATCTCGACGCCGCCGAAGAGCGCCTCGGCGTTGCGCAGCGCCGCCTCCAGCTCGGCGTCGGTCGGCCACCAGTGCTCGGCGTTCTGGCTCATCGGCTCGGATCCTCCCGGGGCTGCAAGGGCATTACGGCGATTCCGGCCGGTCCTGTCAAAGCCGGCGTCGCGCCCGCGCGCGAAAAGGCGGGACGAACGTTGCCCCGGTCCACGGGGCGCGGCCGCCGGCGGCGATCGTGCGGCCCGCGGATTGCCGGGTGCCGCCGTCCGGCGCATGCTGTATGAATCGGCGGCGGAAGGATCGCCCGGCCGGCGCGGCGGCTGATCCCGGCTGCAGGAGGGAGCGGATGAAGCGCACCGGAACCCCGGGAGACGAGCGCCATCCCGTCCGGCGCACGCTGCTCTACAGCCACGACACCTTCGGGCTCGGCCATCTGCGGCGCTCGCGCACGATCGCGACGGCGCTGGTCGACGCCGGGGTCACCGGCTCCGCCCTGATCGTCACCGGCTCGCCGATCGCCGGGCGCTTCGACTTTCCGCCCTGCGTCGACCACGTGCGCCTGCCGGGCGTCGTCAAGCACGCCGACGGCAGCTACACCTCGTCGAACCTGCGCATGGACATCGACGAGATGGTGGCGCTGCGCGGCAGCCTGATCGAGGCGGTCGAGCGCGACTTCCACCCCGACCTCGTGATCGTCGACAAGGAGCCGTGGGGCTTCCGCGGCGAGCTCGCCGGCACGCTGGCCGCGCTACGCGATCGCGGCGCGCGCATCGTGCTGGGGCTGCGCGACGTGCTCGACGAGGAGGACGCGCTGGCCGAGGAATGGGCGCGCAAGAACGCGCTCGAGGCGATCGAGGGGTTCTACGACGAGATCTGGGTCTATGGGCTGCCGGAGGTCAACCGGCCGCTCGCCGGGCTCGGCCTCAGCCGGCGGATGGAGGCGCGGGTGACCTATACCGGCTACCTGCGCCGCGAGCTGCCGGACTGGCCGGCCGAATCGGCGGGGGAGGTGCCGGAGAAGCCCTATGTGCTGGTCACCACCGGCGGCGGCGGCGACGGCGCGGCGCTGATCGACTGGGTGCTCCGCGCCTACGAGAGCGACCCCGGGCTCGAGCCGCGGGCGCTGATGATCTACGGGCCGTTCCTGCAGGCGGCCGAGCGCGCGGGCTTCGACCGGCGGGTGGCGGCGCTCGGCGACCGGGTTACCGCGCTCGCGTTCCACAGCCGGGTCGAGCGGCTGCTGGCGGAGGCCTGCGGCATCGTCTCGATGGGCGGCTACAACACCTTCTGCGAGATCCTGTCGATGGACCGCCCGGCGATCATCTGCCCGCGCGTGAAGCCGCGCGAGGAGCAGCGGATCCGCGCCGCGGCGGCCGAGCGGCTGGGGCTCGCGCGCATGCTGCTGCCCGCGCGCGACGGCGAGGGCGCCGAGGTGATGGCAGCGGCGATCCGCGGGCTCGAGCGGCAGCCACGGCCCTCCGAGGTGCGGATCGCGGGGCTGCTCGACGGGCTCGAGACGATCGCCACGCGTGCCGGCGGGCCGCCGCCGCCGCGGCTCGCCGTCGCCGGCGGCTGAGGCTTCGTGTCCGCGCTTCCGCCCGCGCCGCCGCTCGCGGTGGTCCTGAAGGGCTATCCGCGCCTCAGCGAGACCTTCATCGCGCAGGAGCTGGCGGCGCTCGAGGCGCGCGGATACGCGTTCGAGATCTGGTCGCTGCGCCACCCCTACGACGACCGCGTGCATGCGGTGCACCGGCGCATCCGGGCGCACCCCCGCTATCTGCCGGAATACCTCTACCAGGAGCCGCTGAGGGTGCTCTCGGGCCTCTGGCACGCCTCGCTCCGGCCGGGCTTCGGGCGAGCGCTCGTGGCGTGGCTCCGCGACCTCGCGCGCGATCCGACGGCGAGCCGGGGGCGGCGCTTCGGGCAGGCGCTGGTGCTGGCGCGCGAGCTTCCGCCGGAGACGCGCCTGATCTACGTCCACTTCCTGCACACGCCGGCCTCGGTCGTGCGCTATGCGGGGCTGATCCGCGGGCTCGGCTGGGGTGTCTCGGCGCACGCCAAGGACATCTGGACGATCCCGGACTGGGAGATGCGGGAGAAGCTGGCCGAGGCCCGCTTCGCCGTCACCTGCACCGCGTCCGGGGCCCGGCGGCTGGCGGGCCTGGCGCCCGAGCCCGGCCGCGTGGCGCTGGTCTATCACGGGCTCGACCTCTCCGGGCTGCCCGAGCCGCCGGCAGGGCGCGCGGAGGGGGGGCCCTTCACCCTGCTCTCGGTCGGGCGGGTGGTCGCGAAGAAGGGGTACGACGACCTGCTCGACGCGCTGGCACGGCTGCCCGATGGGCTCGACTGGCGGTTCCGGCACATCGGGGACGGCGAGCTCGCGGCCGCGATGAAGGAGAAGGCGGCGGCGCTCGGCCTGACGCCGCGGATCGAGTGGCGGGGGAAGCAGGACCGCGAGGCGGTGATGGCGGCGATGCGCGCGGCCGACCTGTTCGTGCTGCCGTCCAAGATCGCGCCCGATGGCGACCGCGACGGGCTGCCGAACGTGCTGATGGAGGCCGCGAGCCAGGAGCTGCCGATCCTCTCGACCCGCGTCTCGGCGATCCCGGAGTTCGTGGACGACGGCGTGCACGGCCGGCTGGTGTCGCCCGGCGACCCGGCGGGGCTGGCCCGCGCCATCGCGGCGCTGGCCGCCGACCCGGCCGGGCGGGCGGAGATGGCGCGGGCCGCCCGCGCGCGGCTGGTCGCCGAGTTCGGCGCCGAGGCCGGGATCGACCGGCTCGACCGGCGGCTCCGGGCGGCGCTCGGCGACGCGGCGCCGCGGGTGGTCGTGCCGCGCGAGGCGGCTGAGTGACGCAGATCGCCTTCTACGCGCCGATGAAGCCGCCCGATCATGCCGTGCCCTCGGGCGACCGGCTGATCGCGCGGCTGACGCTTGAGGCGCTCGGGCGCGCCGGGTACGCGCCGGAGACGGTCTCGCGGCTGCGCACGATCGACACGGAGGGGTCCGAGGCGGCGCAGGCCCGGCTCGAGCGCGAGGCCGGCGAGGAGGCGGCGCGGCTGATCGCCCGGCTGCGCGCGCGCCCGCCCGCGGCCTGGTTCACCTATCACTGCCACTACAAGGCGCCGGACCTGCTGGGCCCCGCCGTCGCGGCGGCGCTGGGGCTCCCTTATCTCGTCTCCGAGCCCTCGACCTCGCCCCGGCGGCGCACGGGGGCGTGGGCGCGGTTCGCGCGCGCATCCGACGCGGCGCTCGCCGCGGCGGACCGGCTGCTCTGGACCACCGCGCGCGACCGGCCGGCGCTGGAGGCGGCGGGATGGGGCCGGAAGCTGGTGGCGCTGCCGCCGTTCCTCGATCCGGGACCGCGGGTGCCGCCGCGGTCGGCCGCGGGGCGGCGGCTGGGCCTGCTGACCGTCGCGATGATGCGCCACGGCGACAAGCTCGAGAGCTACCGGCGGCTGGCGGCGGCGCTGGCGGTGCTCGAGGGCGAGTGGCGGCTGACGGTGATCGGCGACGGGCCGGCGCGGGCCGAGGTCGAGGCGCTGTTCGCGCCGCTGCGCGCCCGCGTCGCCTTCGGCGGCGCGAGCGACGATCCGGCCGCGCTCCGCGGCATCATGGAGGGCGCGGACCTGTTCGTCTGGCCGGGCGTCGGCGAGGGCGTCGGCATGGCCTGGCTCGAGGCGCAGGCGGCGGGCCTGCCGGTGGTCGCCGAGGACGGCCCAGCGGCGCGCGAGACGGCCGCTGCCGGGCTGCTGGCGCCGCCCGGCGATCCGGCCGCCATGGCCGCGGCGATCCGGCGGGGGGCGGCGGAACGGGAAACGCTCTCGGCTGAGGCCCGCGCGGCGATCGAGGCGCGGCACAGCCTCGACGCCGCGGCGGAGACGCTCGGCCGGACGATCCGCGAGGTGACGGGGTGACGGAGGTCGCGCTCATTCGCCACTACCCGACCGACTGGAACCGCGAGCGCCGGTTGCCGGGACGGACCGACCGGCCGCTCGACGCCGAGGCGCGGGCGGCGCTGGCGGGGCTCCGCCTGCCGCCGCCGTGGGACGGGCGAGCGATCCTCGCGAGCCCGCTCGCGCGCGCGGTCGATACGGCGCGGGCGCTCGCCGACGGGCGCGCGGTCGGCACCGACGCGCGCCTCGCCGAGATCGCCTATGGCGACTGGGAGGGGCGGCTTGTCGCCGAGATGACCGCCGACCCGTCGAGCGGCTTCGTGCCGGCCGACCGCCTCGGCTGGAGCGCGCGCCCGCCCGGCGGCGGCGAGAGCGCGGCCGAGGCCTGGGACCGCGTCCTGCCGCTCCTGGCCGAGATCGCCGCGCGCGGCGAGCCGACGCTCCTCGTCCTGCACAAGGCGCTGATGCGGGTGATCCTGCGCATGGCGGCGGGGGGGCCGGGGGCGCAGGCGCCCGAGATCAAGCGCGGGCGGCTCTATCCGCTCCGCCTCGACGCGCGCGGGCACCCGGCGCCCGATGGCGCGCCGGTGCGGCTGGAGCCGCGGTCGTGAGGCGGGTCGCGTTCCTCTGCTGCCACCTGAGCGGCACCGGGCATCTGGTGCGCAC
>DATKCY010000158.1:0-4393 GCA_035512995.1 Thermohalobaculum sp. | reverse complement strand
GGTTGCCGGTCTCGTCGCGGTACCAGTCCCAGGTGCCGTCGATCGCCTGCGGATAGCCGTAGGCCGACGAGCGCCGCCCCCACGGGATGAAGCCGAGGATGTGTTTCTTCGGCGGCTTCGCGTTGGCGCGGAAGCCCGATTCCTTCCACAGGATCGCCATCTGCACCGGCACCGGCGCGCCCCATCGCTTGGCCGAGGCGGTGACGGCGTCCTGCCAGTCCGGCCGCTCCGCGAAGATGGCGCAGAGATTGGCCTGGTCGCTCGGCGGCCGGTCAGGCCGCGAGGCGCAAGAGCCGGCGAGCAGCGCGATCAGCACCGCGCCGGCAAGGCGTGACATGTACATGAGGATCTGCCCGATTTTTTTCATTGCCCCACACGCAGCCGATCCTACCGCAAAGCGGTGAGTCGGGGGAGCGGGTATCATCGCGCCATTGACGGTGACCTTGGATCGGGGAGGATCGCGCCTTATCTGGCACGGGCAGCGGCGGGCAGCCCGCGCGCGACCTGCGAGCGCCGCATTCTGGACACGCGGCGGTGATAGACGGTAAGGGAGCAGGGGCCATCGTGGAGCAGACAGGGACAGGCACAGTGCTGCGCACCCAGGCGAAATACCGGATCGGGCAGGTGGTTCGCCACCGTGTGCACCCCTTCCGCGGAGTGATCTTCGACGTGGACCCCACCTTCTCGAACACCGAGGAGTGGTGGCAGTCGATCCCCGAGGAGGTGCGCCCGCGCAGGGAGCAGCCCTTCTATCACCTCTTCGCCGAGAACGACTCCTGCTACTACGTCGCCTACGTCTCCGAGCAGAACCTGCTGCCGGACGAGGAGGGCGGGCCGGTCGGCCACCCCGACATCGAGGACTTCTTCTCGGCCCACGACGGCGCCGACTACCGGATCGACCCCTCCTACTGCCACTGACGCGCCGTGCGGGCGGGCCCCGGCGGCGCCCCTCGCAGGGCGTGGCCTCCCCCCCCACAGCGGGCGGACGCCTCCCGACGGCAAACCGGCTCAGAAGCCGAGAGCGATGCCGTCCTTGCGCGGGTCCGAGCCGCCGATCAGCACGCCCCGGTCGCGGTCGATCAGGATCGCCTGCGCGCCGCCGAGGGGCACGTGCCGCTCCGCCGTCCGATGGCCCATGGCCTCGAGCGCCGGGCGGACCTCGGCCGGGTATCCGCGCTCCATCTCCACCAGCCGGCCATCGTGGAACAGCCGCGGCGCGTCGATCGCCTGCTGCACGTCCATGCCGTAGTCGAGGATATTGGTCAGGAGGCGGGCGTGGCCGGTCGGCTGGTACTGCCCGCCCATCACGCCGAAGGGCATGACCGTGCGCCCCTCCTTGCGCAGGAGTCCGGGGATGATCGTGTGGAGCGGGCGCTTGGCCGGCCCGAGCTCGTTCGGGTGGCCTTCGGTGAGCACGAACCCGGTCGCCCGGTTGTTGAAGTTGATGCCGAACTTCTCGGAGCAGATCGCCGAGCCGAAGCTCGAGAAGATCGAGTAGATCAGCGACACGGCGGTCCGGTCCCGGTCGACCACGGTGATGTAGATCGTGTCCCTGTGCGGAGCGCCCATGAGGCCGCGCGGCACCTCCATCGCGCGCTCGCGGTCGATCCGGGCGGCGAAGGCGTCCGCCCGCTCGGCCGAGATCAGCTCCTCGACCGGGACCGTCATGTGCTCGGGGTCGGCGACGGCCTCGTCGCGCGCGGCGTAGGCGAGCTTCGCGGCCTCGATCTCGAGATGCGCACGCTCCGGCCCGAGCGGGTCGAGCGCCGCGAGGTCGAAGTGCTCGAGGATGCGGGCGAGCAGGAGCGCGGTCGCGCCGTGCCCGTTCGGCGGCAGCTCCACGATCTCGTGGTCGCGGTAGGGCGCGGCGATCGGATCGACATAGTCGGCGCGGCAGCGGGCGAAGTCGTCGAGCGTGTGGGCGCCGCCGAGCGCCGACAGTCCCGCCACCATGTCCTCGGCAACCTCGCCTTCATAGAAGGCGCGGGCGCCGTCCCGGGCGATCCGGCGCAGCACCTCGGCCTGGCCCGGATAGCGCATGACGTCGCCCGGACGCGGCGCCCGGCCGTCGAGGGTCAGGTGGCGCCGCGCGGCGCCCGTAAGTCGCCCTGCCGCCAATTCCCAGTCGAAGGCTGCGCGCGGCGCGGTCGGCACGCCCTCCTCGGCCAGCCGGATGGCGGGCTGCAGGGCGGCGTCGAGCCCCTTCACCCCGTGATCGCGCGCCAGCAATTCGAACCCTGCGACCGCGGCCGGAACGACCACCCCATCCGCGGCCCCCTCGTCGATCTCGGTCAGTCCCCGCGCGCGGAGCCGGGCGGCGTCGGCCCCGGCGGGCGCGCGGCCCGAGCCGTTGACGCCGACGACCGCCCCGGTGCCCTCGCGGGCCACGAGCGCGAACATGTCGCCGCCGAGCCCGGTCATCGCGGGCTCGCAGAAGCCGAGCGCGACGGCGCCGGCGATCGCCGCGTCGACGGCGTTGCCGCCGGCCTCGAGCAGGTCGACCGCGGCCTTGGCGCCGGCCGGATGGGAGGTCGCAGCCATGCCGCCCCGCGCATAGGCGGTCGAGCGGCCGGGCAGGTGGAAGTCGCGCATTGATCGTCCCCGCTGCATGGATTCGCGGCGGTGTAGCCGAGTGTGCCGCCCGAGACCAGTGGCAGAGGGAGTGAAGACCCGGTACCGGGCGATGGGGTGGGGCCAATGCGCGCCGGTACCGGGCTGCCCGAAGGCGGGAGCAACGCTAGGCGCCCAAAGGGGCGAATGTGGGCCGGGATTCCGGCGCTCCGACGGCCACCTCGGGGCGGTTTCTGAAGCGCCGATCCGCGCTTGCCAAGCAACGGGCGGGGTGCAATGCTCGCCGCCATGAGCTTCGACACGTTTCTGTCCGGACCGGGCGGCGCAGATCCGGACGTCGAGCGGTGGACCCGCCGGGAGCTCGGGCTGATCCTCAGCATCTACGGCCGCATGGTCGCCGCCGGAGAGTGGCGCGACTACGCGATCGACCACCTGCGCGGACGCGCGGTGTTCTCGATCTTTCGCCGGGCGTCGGAGCAGCCGATCTACCGGGTCGAAAAGACGCCGCGAACCGCGCAGCGCCAGGGCGCCTTCTCGGTCGTCGCGATGGACGGGCGCATCGTCCGGCGCGGCCACGACCTCGCCCAGGTGCTCCGCGTGCTCGAGCGCAAGCTGATCCGCGCCGTCGATTAGGCACGCCCGCACGCGCGCCGCCCACGTTGTCAGCCGCGTCACCGCTGTCCCGTCCGGCAGGGCGTCCGCGCGTTGCGGCCCGCCGCCCCGCTCGCTAAGGAAGGCGGGGGGCAGGGGCGGCGCCTCGAGCAGCAACCGGAGGGCGAGCGATGGCTGAGGGCAAACGGTTCAGGCGTCTGCTTCTGACCGGGGCGGCCGGCGGGCTCGGCACGATGCTGCGTCCGAAGCTCGCCGAGCTCTGCGAGACGCTTCGCGTGTCCGACATCGCCGACATGGGGGAGGCGGCGGGCCACGAGGAGGTCGTGCAGTGCGACCTGGCCGACGCCGACGCCGCGCTCGAGCTCACGCGCGAGGTCGACGCCGTCGTCCACATGGGCGGCAAGGGCGTGGAGGGCACCTGGGACGAGGTGCTGCACGGCAACATCATCGGCTTCTACAACACCTTCGAGGGCTGCCGGAAGAACGGCGTGAAGCGCCTCGTCTGGGGCTCCTCGAACCACGCGATCGGGTTCTATCGGCGCGAGCAGGTGATCGACGCCAGCGCCACCCCGCGCCCCGACTCGAACTATGGCGTCTCGAAGGTGTTCGGCGAGGGGATCGCGCAGTACTACTGGGACAAATTCGGGCTCGAGACCGTGTCGATCCGCATCGGCTCGTGCTTTCCCGAGCCCCGCGACCGGCGGATGCTGACGACCTGGCTCAGCTACCGCGACTGCCAGCACCTGATCGAGCGCTGCCTGGTCGCGCCGCGGGTCGCGCACACCGTGATCTACGGCGTCTCGGACAACGACATGAGGCTCTGGGACAACTGGATGGCCGCGCATATCGGCTTCCACCCCCAGGATAACGCCGAGACGTTCCGCTCGAAGATCGAGGCGCAGACGCCGGAGCCCGACCCGAACGACCTCGTGCACGCGGCCCACGGCGGCGGCTTCGCCGCGGCGGGGCACTTCGAGGACTGATGGGGTCGCAGGCGCGGCCTTTCCCCTCTCCCCCGACCCCTCTCCCCCGGGGAGAGGGGGGCGCCGGCCGCGCCGCCGGGCCTTCCCCCCTCCGCTTCGGAGGGGGGTCAGGGGGGAGGCGATGCGCGAGCGGATCGACCATTCGAGGCGCCTCCGTTCGGCCGACGTTCGGCCGGCGCGGCAGCGGGAGAAGCTCCATGTTCACCGGCATCATCCGCGAGGTCGGC
>DATKCY010000157.1:0-4694 GCA_035512995.1 Thermohalobaculum sp. | reverse complement strand
CAGGAGGTGGAGGCCGGTGTGCACGCGCATGTGCCGGTGGCGCCGGTCCCAGTCGATGACGGCGCGCACCTCCGCGCCCTCGGGCGGCGGCGCCGCGCCCTCGGCCAGCACGTGCACGACCTCAGCCGGCGCCTCGCCCTTGACCGCGGTCGCGACCTCGGCCTCGCCGCCGCCCCAGACCAGCCGGCCGCTGTCGCCGGGCTGCCCGCCCCCGGTCGGGTAGAACACCGTGCGGTCGAGCACGACGCCGCCCCGGTCGGTCACGGCAAGGACGCGCGCCGGCGTCTCGCGCAGATAGGCGTCGCGGTACAGCGGCTCGGTCATGGTTCTCCCCTCCCGTCTCAGCGCCCCTCGCCCGCGCCGTCCCCGTCGGCCGGACCTGCCGCGGTCCCGCGCCGGGGCTGGGAGCGCGCCATGTCCTCCGGCCGCCGCTCGTCCAGCGCCTCGCCGGCCTTTTCCAGCGTCTCCCACGGCGCGCCCTCGACCTCGTCGTCGGGTGAACCGGCGACGAGGCCGCGGCCGCTGGCGTCGGCCGGGCCGAGAAGCGCGACGCCGTAGTGCTCGTCCTCGTCCCCGTCCGGGCCCGCCGCTTCGGCGGCGCGTTCCCGCGGGCGCGTGGTCCCGGCCCGCCGCCCCGCCGCCTCGCCCGGGCTGACCCCGAAGGCGCTGGCGATCTCGTCCAGGTTCCTCACGTGCAGGTCGCGCTGGGCGTACGGGATCCGGATGCCCTCCTCGGAAAAGCGGCGCGCGATCTCGTAGTTGATGTCCGAGCCGACGTTGAGCACCCAGTTGACGTCGCGCAGGATGCCCCGGATCTCGAACTTGAGCGCATCCGGCCCGAACCCCTGGAACAGCACGAAGGGCGCCGGCCGGCGCAGCAGCATCGGATGCCCCCGGGCGATCTCCAGGAGGATGCGCTCGACCTTTCGCGGATTGCTGCCGTGGGCGACGCCGATCGGCACGATGATCCGGCCGTGGTTGTTCGAGTGCGTCCAGTTCGTCACCGGCGCCGAGATCAGCTCGGAGTTCGGCACGATCAGGGCCGAGCGGTCGAAGGTCTCGATCTCGGTCGAGCGCACGTTGATGCGCTTGACGTAGCCCATGCCGGAGACCAGCTCGACCCAGTCGCCCGTCTTGATCGGCCGCTCGATCAGCAGGATGATGCCGCTGACGAAGTTGTTGACGACGTTCTGCAGGCCGAAGCCGATGCCGACCGAGAGCGCGCCGAGCGCGATCGCGAGGTTCGACAGGTCGACGCCCGCGAACGAGATCGCGGCCAGCGCCGCGAGGAAGACGCCGATATAGCCGACGCCGGCGCGGATCGCGTCACGCCCGCCGGTGTCGAGGCTGGTCAGCGGCAGCACCGAGCGGCGCAGCACCGCCTGGATCAGGCGGGTCAGCGCGAAGCCGATCATGAAGACCAGAAGGAAGGCGACGAAGTCCGCCGGCACGATCTGCACCTCGCCGATCTCGAGGCCGTCGCGGACGACCCGCCAGACGAGCAGCAGGTCGGTGACCGTGGCGCCCCAGATCAGCGCGAGGAGCGGGATCGCCGCGCACGTGAGCACGAAGCCGACCAGCACCGGGATCAGCCGGATCTGGCCCTTTCGCCGCTCGGTCACCTGGCCCTCGGCCGTCCAGCGCGCGACCAGCCCCTCGGCGCCCGCCTGCACGACGTAGAAGAGCATGAGGAAGAGGCAGATCAGCGCGCCCGAGAAGACGACCGGATGGAACAGGAAGCGCGAGGCGGCGAAGTAGCCGAGGATCGCGAGCAACGGCGCGGTCACGGCCGCGAGCCGCCCGAACAGGCGGAAGAAGCCCATCACCCGCGGCAGGACCGTGCGCTCCTCGCCGCTGTCCGGCTCGTCGTCCGGGCTTTCCTCGTGCTCCGCGGCGATCTCGTCCGGGGTCGAGCGCGGCGCGGTCTGCCAGACCGCCATCCGGCCGATCACCTGCCAGAGCGCGATGCCGCCCGGCACCAGCAGCGCGGCGTTCAGGAGCGTCAGCGCCTCGATCGGCATGCCGATGACTTCGCCGCTGATGAACAGCGCGCGGTCGAGCGCGACCACCGCCGCCAGCGCCACGAGCCACCAGTGCGCGTACGCCGCCTCGTGGTCGTCGAGCCGCGACAGCCGCAGCCGTGCCGCTCCCGGCGCGAAGAAGGCCAGACTCAGCACGTAGGCGCCGACGAAGAACAGGAAGCCCCAGGCGATCCCGTGCAGGAAGGCGAGACCCTGCTCGCCCAGAGTCTCGCTCCGGTAGACGGCGAGCAGCACGATGCCGAGCGACGCCGCCGGCAGCACCAGCCGCGTCAGCGTCAGCGCCGTGCCGATGGCGATGCTGCGCCCCTGCCCGCTCTCGGGCCCGATCATCCGGGTCAGCCGCACGACCGTGGCCCGCCGCAGCATCCCGAGCGCGCCCACCACGGCCACGAGCACCAGGAGCGGCGCCAGGTTCTGGGCAAGCGCGCGCATATCGAACGCGTCCGCCGCTCGCCGCGCCGCCACCTCCGCCACGACCGAGGCCGCGGTCGCCCGGATCGTCGCCAGCCCCTGCGCCACGGTCTCCGGCTCCAGCACGCTCGGGCCGCGGGTCAGCAGCTGCTGGGTGAACCGCGCCCGCCGCTCGGCCATGATCTCCGAGATCAGCGTGCCCGCGCGCGCGTCCGCCTGCGACAGGCGCTTGACCAGCGCCTCGGCCTGGGCGAGCTGCTGCTCGAGGCGGCGGCGCTCGACCGCGACCGTGTCGGCCTCCTGCGCGCCCTCCTCGGGCGGCGGGCCCAGCGCCTCGAGCTGCTGGCGGATCGGCTCGGCCGCGGCCTCGGCCTGCTGGAGCACCGGCGGGATCGCCGCCTTCTGCTCCTCGAGCTGGCCGCGCAGCGCCGTCAGCGCCTCCTCAGGAAGCGGCTCCTCGGCGTCGAGCCGCTCCTCGATGTTTGCCGCCTCGGCGTCCCAGATCTCCAGAAGCCGGGCCGCCTCGGCCCCGCCCCCGCGATCGGCGGTGGGCTGGGCCGTCGCCACCATCGGCAGCACCAGCGCCAGCGCGAGCAGGAGGATCGGGCCGAGCCAGCGGATCAGGCGCATGGAGAGTGCCTTATCGCAACCGTCCGGGGGGCGAAAGTGCGATCAATCGTCGACGAAGGCCGTCGGCAGGGGCTCGCCGTCGCCGCCGTCGAGCCAGGCGGGCACGTCGAAGCCCTTCTCGCGCAGGAAGGCCGGGTTGAACAGCCGGCTCTGGTAGCGGGTGCCGTAGTCGCAGAGGATGGTCACGATCGTGTGCCCGGGCCCCATCTCGCGCGCGAGCCGGACCGCGCCGGCGACGTTGATGCCCGAGGAAAGCCCGAGGCAGAGCCCCTCCTCGCGCAGCAGCTGGTAGACGATCGGCAGCCCCTCCTCGTCCGGGATCCGGAACGGGAAGTCGACGCTCAGCCCTTCCAGGTTCGCCGTGATCCGGCCCTGGCCGATCCCCTCGGAGATCGACGACCCCTCGGCCTTGAGCTCGCCGTGCGCGTACCAGTTGTAGAGCGCCGCGCCCATCGGGTCGGCGAGCGCGATCTTCACGTCCGGCTTCTGCTCGCGGAGCGCCATCGCGACGCCGGCCAGCGTGCCCCCGGTGCCGACCGCGGAGGCGAAGCCGTCGACCCGGCCCCCGGTGTCCTCCCAGATCTCGGGGCCCGTCGCGTCGATGTGCGCCTGCCGGTTCGCGACGTTGTCGAACTGGTTGGCCCAGATCGCGCCCTCCGGCAGCTCGGCCGCCAGCGTCTCGGCCAGGCGGCCGGAATACTTCACGTAGTTGTTCGGGTCCCTGTAGGGCACCGCCGGCACCTCGACGAGGCGCGCGCCGGCGAGGCGCAGCATGTCCTTCTTCTCGTCGGACTGCGTCTCGGGGATGACGATGACGGTGGGGTAGCCGAGCGCGGCGCCGATGACCGAGAGCCCGATGCCGGTGTTGCCGGCCGTGCCCTCGACGATCGTGCCGCCGGGGCGGAGCGCGCCCCGCTGCTCGGCGTCGCGGATGATCCAGAGCGCGGCGCGGTCCTTGACCGACTGGCCGGGGTTCATGAACTCGGCCTTGCCGAGGATCTCGCAGCCGGTCTCCTCCGAGGCCCGGCGGAGCCGGATCAGCGGCGTGTGCCCGACGGCGTCCGGCACGTTGCGGTAGATCGTCATCGGGCACCCTCCTGCCGGGCAGCGGCGGGCCCGAGACCTAATGTGGCCCCGCCCTCCGCTCAAGCGGAAACGGCCGGACCGCGAGCGGACGGCACGGGCGGCCGCGCCACGCGTACCGTGCGCGCGGGCCGCGCTCGGCGCCCTCGCCGCTTGTGGTGCGGACGGCGATCCGCCGAGGATCGCGCCAGTCCCGCTCCATGTCGGCGCGTTCTGCGCCGGCGCCGCGGTGACCGCCGTCACCGGGGCGCATCCTGGCCCCACTCCCGGCGCAGGCGCCCGCGCTCGGCGCCGAGCCAGAGGAGCGGGACCCGCGCCGGCCCGGCGCTGGTCTCGCTCCTCTGGCTTGGCGCCGAGCGCGGGCGCCTGCGCCGGGAGTGGGGCCAGGATGCGCCCCGGTGACGGCGGTCACCGCGGCGCCGGCTCAGAACGCGCCGACATGGAGCGGGACTGGCGCGATCCTCGGCGGATCGCCGTCCGCACCACAAGCGGCGAGGGCGCCGAGCGCGGCCCGCGCGCACGGTACGC
>DATKCY010000156.1:0-2997 GCA_035512995.1 Thermohalobaculum sp. | reverse complement strand
GCCGCGCCGCCGCGCGGAAGAGCGCCAGCGTCTCGCGGTCCCAGGGACCGTAGAGCACGGGCGGGCGCAGCACCGTGACCGGCCCCGCCGCGGCCCGCAGCACGGCCTCCTCGCCCGCGCGCTTGCTCGCGGCGTAGTCGGAGAGCCCGGGCTCGCGCGCCGCGAGCGAGGAGACGACGATCAGCGGCGCCCCCGGTGCCGCCTCCGCCGCCGCGGCGGCGAGGCGGGCCGACCCGCCCTCGTTGACCGCGAAGAAGGCGGCGCGGTCGCGGGCGCGGATCAGGCCGGCCGCGTGGATGACCGCGTCGGCGCCGCGGCAGAGGCGGCGGAGCGCCCGATCGTCCAGCAGATCGCCGAGCACGATCTCGGGCTCGAGGTGGGCTGTCTGCGGGTGCACCGGCTCGCTCCGCACGAGCAGGCGAAGCCGCCAGCCGGCGCGGTCGAGCGCG
This sequence comes from Thermohalobaculum sp., assembly GCA_035512995.1. GTDB lineage: Bacteria > Pseudomonadota > Alphaproteobacteria > Rhodobacterales > Rhodobacteraceae > Thermohalobaculum. The sequence continues at coordinate 2,548 of DATKCY010000156.1, read as the reverse complement.
AGCGCGATGTAGCGGCCGAGGAACCCGGTGCCGCCGGTCAGCGCGGCCAGCCGGCCGGGCGGATCGCTCACGCGGCGCCGGCGGTCACCGTGTCGGCCAGGTGGCCGTCGAGGAGCATGCGCCGGGCGCGGCTGCGGCTCAGTTTGCCCGAGGAGGTGTGCGGCAGGCTGTTGTGCGGGACCAGCACGACCTCGCCCTCGATGCCGTGGCGGGCGCGGAGGACCGCCGCGACCCCGTCGCGGAGCGCCTGGCGGACCGCCGGATCGGCGCTCCGGCACTGGACCAGCATCACCACCGCCTCGTCGCGGCCGTCGGCGCTCTCGGCGGAGAAGGCGGCGGCGTCGCCGGTGCGGAGCGCGCCGACCTCCGCCTCGACCGACCACTCCAGGTCCTGGGGCCAGATGTTGCGGCCGTTGACGATGATCAGGTCCTTGGCCCGGCCGGTGACGGTGAGCATTCCGTCCCGCAGGTAGCCGACATCGCCGGTGTCGAGCCAGCCGTCGCCGGAGAGCGCCGCCTGCGTGTCGAGCGGCCGGCCGAAATATTCGCGCATCAGGCTCGGGCCGCGGACGTGGATCCGGCCGACCTGCAGGTCGCGAAGCGGCCGGCCGCGCTCGTCGCGGACCTCGAGTTCGTGCCCGGGCAGCACGCGGCCGCAGCCGACGAAGCTGCGGGCGCGGCCGGCGCCGCGATCGGGCGGCGCGACCTCGCCCATGCGCTCGAGCCGGTCGAGGTCGACCGCGTCGACCACGGGCGCGCGCCCGAGGTCGTGGAAGCTGATCGCGAGCGTCGTCTCGGCCATTCCGTAGCTCGGCACCAGCGCCTCGCGGCGGAAGCCGAAGGGCGCGAAGGTTTCGGCGAATTCGTCGAGCACCGCCGCGCGGATCATGTCGCCGCCGATGCCCGCGCCCCGCCACGACGACAGGTCCAGCCCCTGCGGCGCGGCCGTCCGGGCGCGGCGGAGGCAGAGCTCGTAGCCGAAGTTCGGGCTGAACGACAGCGTGCCGCCGTTGTCCGAGATGAGTTGGAGCCAGGTCAGCGGCCGGCGCGCGAAGCCCGAGGTCGGCATCAGGTCGAGCGAGCGCTGGGTCGCGAGCGGCGTCAGCAGGAAGCCGATCAGCCCCATGTCGTGATACATCGGCAGCCACGAGGTGCAGCGGTCGGCCGGGCCCATCCCGAGCCCGTGGCGCGCGATCGCCTGCATGTTCGCCATCAGCGCGGCTTGAGTGACCGCGACGCCCACGGGAAAGCGCGTGCTGCCGGAGGAGAACTGCAGGTAGGCCAGGTCGTCGGAGCCGACCCGCGGCAGAGCCGCGTCCTCGGCCAGGTCGTCAAGATCGCCGAGGTCGCCGAGCGTGCCGCAGAGCCGGATGCCGAGACCGTCGGCCGCCTCGCCCAGCCAGTCCCTCAGAGCCGCGGGCGCGAAGGCCGCCGAGGCGCCGGCCGCGACGAGCATCCGGCGAAGGTGCTGGACGTAGGCCCCGCGGCCCCCGAACGCGGTCGGCAGTGGCAGGGGGGCGGGGACCAGACCCGCATACTGGCAGGCCATGAAGGCGCGGACGAAGTCGCCGTCGCTCTCGGCGAGGATCCCGGCGCGCTCGCCCGGCGCGAGGCCGGCCGCGACGAGCCTGGCGGCGAGCCGCCGCGCCTGGGCGCGCAGGATCGCGTAGGGAAGGAGCTCGGCCAGCTTGCCCCGGCTGTCGTGGAAGGCGATGCCGGTCTCGCCCCCGGCGGCGTAGTCCAGTGCCTCGGGCAGCGTCGGGAAGTCCGCCGGGCGGAAGTCCAGCGCGCTCTCCGTCGGCGTGACCCGACCCTTTGGCGTCGACATGCCCGAACCCCCCTCCACTCGTCATACAGCAGGCCGCCAACGGCGACCCGGACCGGGACTGTCTGGTGGCGGACGCCGCGCGCGAGCCTCTCGCGGGCCAGGCGTTCGGTGCTCGATCTTGCCCGGTGCGCGCCCGGCGGGCCGCGCACGCCCCAACAGTGGGCGGATATCATGGCGATCCGGGCTAAGTATTACAACGGCACGAAATATGACAGCTCGTGACAGCTCGTGACAGCCGCGCTGGCCGATCAGCGGTGGCGGACGGGCGCTGCGGCGCCGAACAGCCCGCGCACCGCCTCGGCCGCCCGGTCTGCGTCTGAAGCGTCGGGACGGACCGCCCGGGGCGCGACCGCGGCGCCGAGCGGCGCCGCCTGGCCGCTGGAAAGCAGGCGGTCGTGGAAGGCAGCCACGTGCCTCGGCGGCGCGAGCCAGCCGTTCCGGATCAGGTCGAGGTACCGCCGGCGCACCGGCGCGCGCGCCGCCCGCGCGCCGCGGTCGATGCGATAGGCGGCGCGGGCGAGCAGCCGGCCGCTGGCGGGCAGCTCGAAGAGGTGCAGCGGCCGGCCCGTCAGCGAGGCCTCGTGCACCATCGAGATGCTGTCGGTCGTCACCACGATCTCGTCGGCGAGCGCCAGATACGCGGCGTAAGGGTTCTCGCCGTTCGAGCCCCAGAGATAGCTGTGGGCCGGGCAGCCGATCTCGGCCAGCAGGCGGTCGGCC
>DATKCY010000155.1:0-20296 GCA_035512995.1 Thermohalobaculum sp. | reverse complement strand
CGCCTCGGCCCGCGCGGCGGCGGCGGCCGCGTCGCCGTTGTCGACCGGGAAGATCGCGAAGACGCCGTCGCCGATGAAGTTCAGGATCTCGCCGCCCTGGTCGATCACGGGCTGGGCCGTGCACTCGAAATACCGGTTGAGGAGCGCGAGGTAGCTGTCCGGGTCCATCGAGTCCGAAAGCCGGGTCGAGTCGCGGAGGTCGGAGAACCAGATCGCGGCGGTGATGCGCTCGCCGTCGCCGCGTCTGATGTCGCCGGCCAGGACGCGGCCCCCGGCGGTGGGCCCGAGATAGGTGGTCGCGAGATTGGTCATCACGCGCTGCTGGATCGCCGCGCGGCACGCCACCGCCAGCACCCGCTGGATGCGCTGCAGCGCGTCGAGGTCGTCGTCGGCGAACCCGCCCCGGCGCTTCGTCGCCCAGCTCGCCAGCAGCCCGCTCGACTCGGCGCGCCCTTCGCCCCCTGCCGTCACGTCGGCGATGCGGAAGAACGTGGCGGTCAGCAGGTAGTCGGTGAACCCCTGGCCGACGAAGTCGTGCAGCACGTCGAAGTCGACCACCGCGCCGTCGCCTGCGAGCCGGCGCCTGAGGCTCGTGAGCCCCTGCTGCTGCACGTGGTAGAACGGGCTCCGCAGGTACTCGTCGTTGCCGACGGTCGCATGGTAGCGGCGCTCGAGCCGGGCGTGCTGGCCCGGGAACCAGAAGGCGTGCTCCGAGCGGAACAGGGGGTGCAGCGTCAGCCAGTTCAGCACCGCCCGCTCGAGCGGCACGCCCATCGCCTTGAGCCGCGCGCAGACCTCCTCGAACAGCCGCATGATGTCGGCATCGCGGAGCGCCTCCGCGATCAGCCAGTCCTCGATCTCCTGCGTGAGCGTCGCGTGCGACATGGGCTCAGCGTAGCCGCAGCCGCGGTCACCGGCCAGAATGCTTTGCGGTCCGCGCTGCAACGCCGGCGGGCCGGGCGGGGCGGAGCGGTCCGGCGCCCGCTCAGGCCGCCTCGCCGGCGAAGCGTCCCTCCATCTCCTCGCGCGCCTCGGGCGTGATCTTGGCGAAGAGGACGTCGGGCACCGTGAAGGCGTGGCCGGGGGGCAGGGCGGCGAGCGCCGCGTCGATGTCGGCCGGCCAGTCGAGCGCCGCGTCGGGGCAGCCCATCGCCCCGAGCATGGCGTCCGAGGCGTCCGGGATGAACGGGCGCGAGAGGATCGCGTAGAGCCGGATCAGGTTGAGCGAGAGGCGCACGGTCGCCGCCGCGCGGTCGGGCTCGGTCTTGAACGCGGCCCAGGGCGCCGCGGCCTGCAGGTGCTCGTTGCCGGCGACCCAGATCGCGCGCAGCTCGGCCGCGGCCTTGCGGAACTCCATCGCCTCCCAGGCCCGCTCGTAGTCGGCGAGCCGGCGCTGGAGCTCGGCCGTCAGCCGCGCCTCCGCCGGTCCGGCAGCCCCACCCCCGGGTACCGCCTCGCCGAACTTCGAGCGGCAGAACTTGGTGACCCGGCTGACGAAATTGCCGAGCACGTCGGCCAGGTCCTTGTTGACGCCCGACTGGAACGCCTCCCACGTGAAGTCGCTGTCCGCGCCCTCGGGCGCGTGCGCGAGCAGCCACCAGCGCCAGTAGTCCGAGGGCAGGATCTCGAGCGCCTGGTCCATGAAGACGCCGCGCCGCTCGCTGGTCGAGAACTTGCCGCCCTCGTAGGTCAGCCAGTTGAAGCCCTTGATGTAGTCGACGAGCTTCCACGGCTCGGCGCCGTCGAAGTTCGCGCCCATCAGCGTCACGGGGAAGCTGAGCGTGTGAAACGGGATGTTGTCCTTGGCCATGAGCTGGACGTAGCGGACGTCGGCCGCGCCCTCGTCCTCGCGCCACCAGCGCAGCCAGGCGGCGTCGTCCTGGCCGGTCGCGTCGGCCCACTCGGCGGTCGCCGCGATGTACTCGATCGGCGCGTCGAACCAGACGTAGAAGACCTTTCCTTCCATGCCGGGCCAGGGCCGGTCGCCGCGCCTGACGGGGATGCCCCAGTCGAGGTCACGGGTGATGCCGCGGTCCTGCAGGCCCTCGCCGTCCCTGAGCCACTTCCTGGCGATCGAGGTGGTCAGGATCGGCCAGTCGGTCTTGCCATCGATCCATTCGCTCAGGCGCTCGCGCATCGTCGACTGGCGGAGATAGAGGTGCTTGGTCTCGCGCACCTCGAGGTCGGTGGCCCCCGAAATCGCCGAGCGCGGCTCGATCAGGTCGGTCGGGTCGAGCTGCTTGGTGCAGTTCTCGCACTGGTCGCCGCGGGCGCGGTCGTAGCCGCAGTTCGGGCAGGTGCCGATGATGTAGCGGTCGGGCAGGAAGCGGCCGTCGGCGAGGCTGTAGACCTGCCGCTCCGCACGCTCCTCGATCAGGCCGGCGTCGGCCAGCCGGCCGGCCAGGTGCTGGGTCAGCCGGTGATTGCGCTTGGACGACGAGCGGCCGAAATGGTCGAACGACAGGCGGAAGCCGTCGGCTAGGCGCTTCTGCACGGCCCACATCTCGGCGCAGTAGTCGGCGACCGGCTGGCCCGCCGCGGCGGCGCCGAGCTCGGCCGGCGTGCCGTGCTCGTCGGTCGCGCAGATCAGCAGCACCTCGTGCCCGCGCGCGCGCAGGTAGCGGGCATAGGCGTCCGACGGCAGCTGGCTGCCGACGAGGTTGCCCAGATGCTTGACCCCGTTGATGTAGGGCAGGGCCGAGGTGACAAGGTAGCGCGCCATGGGCTCTCCGGTTGGGACTTGCGCTCTTCATAGTGCGCGCGTCCCGGGGGGCCAAGGGCGGAGGCGCGACGCCGCCGCCCGCGACGATCTGGAGCAGGGAGGATGGGTCCGGACCGATGGTACTTTCCGCGGCGCGTCCGGCCCCGGGCCCAGGGACGGCAGCAGACTGAGGAGCCGTGCGGTCATGATCCAGGGTTCGGCCGCCGTCACGTGCGTCGCCCTCGGCACGATGATCGGGGTGCTGGTCGGGCTCGGCGGCTTCGTGCTCGTGCCCGTGCTGGTCGAGACCCCCGACCCGTGGCTGCGCTGGGGCATCCTGTTCTGGTATCCGACGATGGGCGCCGCGATCGGCGCGCTGGTGCGGAGCGAGGCGCCGGCGCGGGTGCCGCGCTGGGCGACGGGCGCGCTGGTCGGCGCCTGGGCAAACTTCGTGCTGACCTTTTTCGCGCACGGCCAGATGCAGCGTTTCCTCGTCGCGGTCCTCGGCGCCGACAGCGCGTTTACGTCGCCCTTCTGGTTCGTGCTAGAAGGGTTCGTGGTCGGCGCGCTGATCGGGCTTGCCGTCGACCGGTTCGGCGCCGAGGGCGAGCCGATCGAGCCCGACTGAGCAGGCGGGGACGAGGCGCCGGCGCGGGCCGTGACCGGCAGAGGCGGGGTGGGGACTGATGGCGGCGGAATCGGCGGCGGTCGATCCTCTTCTGCTCGGTGCGGCCGTGTTCCTCGCCTCCGCGGTCGTCGCCGTGCCGCTCTTCAAGCGCCTCGGCCTCGGCTCGGTGCTCGGCTATCTCGCGGCCGGGTCGCTGATCGGGCCCTTCGGCCTCGGCATCTTCGACGACGCCGAGGAGGTGCTGCACTTCGCCGAGTTCGGGGTCGTGCTGCTGCTCTTCGTCATCGGGCTCGAGCTCAACCCCGCGCGCCTCTGGCGGCTCAGGAAGCAGATCCTCGGGCTCGGCCTGAGCCAGGTGCTGCTGGCGGGCGTGGTGATCGCGCTCGTCCTGCGCTTCCTCGCCGACTTCTCGTCGGCGGCGTCGGTCGCGGGCGGGGGTGCGCTCACGCTCTCGTCGACCGCCTTCGCGGTGCAGATCCTGCGCGACAAGACCGCGCTCACCTCGCCCTACGGCGACCGCGCCTTCTCGATCCTGCTGCTCCAGGACATCGCGATCGTGCCGCTGCTGGCGATCGTCGCCTTCCTGTCGCCGGGCGCGGCGTCGTTCGAGTGGAGCTCGCTCGGCATCGCGGTCCTGAGCCTCGCGCTGGTGATCGCCATCGGGCGCTACGGGCTGAGGCCGCTGTTCCACGCGATCGCGGCGACGCGCGCGGACGAGGTGTTCACGGCGGCGGCGCTGCTCGTGGTGCTCGGCGCGGCGCTGCTCATGCAGTACGCCGGGCTCTCGATGGCGATGGGCGCGTTCCTCGCGGGCGTGCTGCTGGCGGAGAGCGAGTTCCGCCACCAGCTCGAGACCGACATCGAGCCGTTCCGCGGCCTGCTGCTCGGCCTCTTCTTCATCGGCGTCGGCATGAGCCTCGCCTGGCCGGCGGTGCTCGAGAGCTGGTGGATCGTGCTCGGCGGCGCGGCGCTGCTCTACCTCGTGAAGTCGGCGATGATCTTCGCGCTGACGCGGTGGACCGGCTCGCCGTTCGGCGACGCGCTCCGGATCGCGGCGGTGCTGGGCCAGGGCGGCGAGTTCGGCTTCGTGCTGCTGACCGTCGGGCGGTCCGGCGGCCTGTGGGAGCGGCAGACCGAGACGCTGCTGACCGCGATCATCACGGTCACGATGGTGATGACGCCGTTCGTCGTCGCCGGGGCCGACTGGTGGGTCAGGCGGGCCGAGGACGACGGCATGGACGACGTCGACGACGTCGAGATGGCCAAGGGCGGGCAGGTCATCATCGCCGGCTTCGGGCGCTTCGGGCAGGTGATCGCGCGCATCCTGCGCCTGCGCGGCTACGAGCTGACGCTGATCGACAACGACCCGAAGCGCATCCAGATCGCGCGCACGTTCGGCAACAAGGTCTTCTTCGGCGACCTGAAGCGGGGCGACATCCTGCGCACCGCCGGGGCCGAGCGGGCGCGCGCCATCTTCCTCTGCGGCGACGACCACGACAGCAACGCCCGCGCGCTCGAGATGCTGCGCGAGCGGCTGCCGAACACGCTGATCTTCGCGCGCGCGCAGGACCGCTTCGACGAGCTGAAGCTCGAGGCGCTGGGCGCCGACGGGGTGGTGCGCGAGACCTTCGAGAGCGGAATCGCGCTGGCGCACGAGGCGCTGACCCGGCTCGGCGAGGGCGACCGCGCCGACGACGTGATCGAGGAGTTCCGCCGGCTCGACCTCGAGCTGCTGCGGCTGCAGTCCGAGTACGGCGCCGAGGGCGGCTACGAGAAGATGCGCGAGCGCTTCTCGCTCGAGCGCGAGCACGAGCGGCATTGAGCCGGGGCGGGTCCTGCTCGATGAGAGTCCGCTATCACCCCTCCGGCACGCCCCGCATGAGGGCGGCGAGCGCCGCCGTCGCCATCCCCGGGGTGCCGCCGGCGGCGATGGCCGCCGCGGCGCCGGCGCGCGCGTGCGCCGGCTTGTTCTGGTTCAGCTTGAACGTGCTCTCGACCGCGATCCCGGTCATCGCGACCGGCACGATCTGGCGCATCATCGACGCCATCTTGTCCAGCGGCATCTTCGCCGTGGTCCAGGGCGGCTTCGGCAGCCGCTCCTCGAACCTGGCCGACAGGAGGTCGAGATGCGGCCGCAGCGTCTCGTCGGGGCGGAGCGCGAGGCGGCCGCGCAGGTGCACGGCGACGTAGTTCCAGGTTGGCACCTGCGCCGGGTCGCCGTACCAGTCGGGCGAGACATAGGCGTCGGGGCCGGAAACGATCAGCAGCGCGTCGGCCGGGCCGGCGCGGAGCGCGCGGGCGAGCGGGTTCGAGCGCACGAGGTGCGCCTCGAGCGCGGTGCCGGCGTCGTCGAGCACGAACGGCACGTGGGCCGCGAGCACGCCCGCCTCCGACGCGACCGTCAGCACGCCGAAGCCCCGCTCGCGCGCCGTCGCCAGCGCGCGCTCGGCGGGCTCGTGGCGGAAGGCCGGGTTCGGGTGCATCTCAGGCCGCCGTCGCCGTCGTCAGGATCGGGACCGAGGAGAAGAAGAACTCGTCCGCCTCCTCCGCGCGATCGAGCTGGTCGAGCCAGGCCTGCGCACGCTCGGCCGCCATGCCGGTCTCGACCGCGTAGGCCGCCATCAGCCGCGCGCCCCAGTAGGCGAAGCTGTTCTCGTGCAGGCTGGGGTTGACGATCGGCACGGGGATCTGGCGCACGTTGCGGAAGCGCGCGGCGACCAGCAGCGGCGAGAGCCGAGCCGGCAGGTTCGGGTGCGGCGCGTGCGCGTCCCAGGCGTCCATCATCGCGCGCGTGAGCGCGGGCTCCGCGCCGTGCCAGAAGGCGCTGTCCCAGTTGGTCGCGAGGCAGAGGAAGCGCCCGCCGGGCTTCAGCACGCGGCGAAGCTCGGCGAGCGCCGCCTCGACCTCGTCGACATACTCGACCACCTGCACGGCCACGGCGGCGTCGAACACCTCGTCCGGGTAGTCGAGCGCGCGGATGTCGGTGGCCTTCGGGATCACGGCCGGCACGCCCTCGCACTCCCGCTCGGCGACCGCGATCTGGTCGGGGGAGATGTCGACCCCGGCGGCCAGCCCGTGCGGCCCGACCGCGAGCCCGATCTCGCGGAGGAGCAGCCCGGCGCCGCAGCCGACCTCCAGCACCCGCTCGCCCCGCCTAGGCGCCAGCGTCTCGAGCACGGCGGCCCGGCGGGCGGCCAGCTCCTGCGTCAGCGCCAGCCGCTGCTGGATGCGCGCGATCTCTCCGACGAATTCCATGGGCGGCGTGTTACGGCGCGGCGGCGGCGCTGTCCACCGGCGAGACGGGACTCGAGCTCAGCGGAATCGCGGCTGGTCGCCGCGATCGAGTCATGCTGGGGCGCGGTGGCGGGCGGAGGGCCCGGAGCTGCGGGTGGCGGGCCGTGAGGCGGGCGACGCGTGGGGCAATGAGAAGCCCAGGCGGGCTTCTCTCCGAGCGTGGAGCCACAGTCCGGGCCGCGTCAAGGACAAGCCCGGCTGCGCCGGGCCGCTGGCGCGATCCTTGACCCGGCCCGGACTGCGGCGCGTGGAGCTGCCTCAGCTCCTGCTTCGGTCGTCCTCGGGCACGTCGCGGCTGACCGAGCGGCCCGTCTGGTCCTCGGTGCCGTAGGGCGCGTGCGGCGGCTCGGCCGCGGCGTCGCCGCCGCCGACCTCGGCGCCGAAGTGCTTGAGCGTCAGCAGGATCGGGTTCGGCGCCGCCTGGCCGAGGCCGCAGATAGAGGCGTCGGCCATCGCGACGCAGAGCTCCTCGAGCAGCGGCGCGTCCCAGGTGTCGGCCTCCATCAGCTTGACCGCCTTCTCGCAGCCGACGCGGCAGGGGGTGCACTGGCCGCAGCTCTCGTCCTCGAAGAAGCGGAGCATGTTGAGCGCGGCGGCCTTGGCGCTGTCCTTGTCCGACAGCACCACGACCGCGGCCGAGCCGATGAAGCTGCCGTGCGGCTGCAGCGTGTCGAAGTCGAGCGGCACGTCGTCGAGCGAGGCCGGGAGCAGGCCCGAGGACGGCCCGCCGGGCTGGTAGGCCTTGAGCTCGTGGCCGTCGAGCATGCCACCGCAGGCCTCGATGACGTCGCGGATGGTCGATCCCGCGGGCAGGAGCTTGACGCCGGGCTCCTTCACGCGGCCCGAGACGGAGTAGGAGCGGAGGCCCTTCCGCCCGTTCTTCTCGGTCGCGTTCAACACCTCGGGACCCTCGCGACAGACGCGGGCGACCCAGTACAGCGTCTCGACATTGTTGACCAGCGTCGGCCGGTCGAAGATGCCGACCTGCGCGACGTAGGGCGGGCGGTGGCGCGGAAGCCCGCGCTTGCCCTCGATCGATTCGATCATCGAGGACTCCTCGCCGCAGATATAGGCGCCGGCGCCGCGGCGGAGCTCGATGTAGCCGGGCTCGACGATGCCGGCGGCCTCGAGCGCGGCGATCTCGGTTGCCAGCAGCTTCAGCACCGCCGGGTACTCGTCGCGCATGTAGATGAAGCAGCGCTCGGCCTCGACCCACCAGCAGGCGATCAGCGTGCCCTCGAGGAAGGTGTGCGGCTCGCGCTCGAGGAACCAGCGGTCCTTGAACGTGCCGGGCTCGCCCTCGTCGCCGTTGACCGCGACATAGCGCGGCCCCTCGGCGCCCTTCATGAAGCCCCACTTCTTGGCCGTGGGGAACCCGGCGCCGCCGAGGCCCCTGAGCCCCGATTCGAGCAGGGTCTCCTGCACCTCGTCGCGGGTGCGCGCGCCGTCGCGCAGGCGCTTCAGCGTCTCGTAGCCGCCCTTGGCGAGGTAGGCGTCATAGCTCACGTAGTCCGGCATCTCCGGGTGGAAGTCGCCGCCCTCGATGACCTTCGCCACCTTCTCGGGCGTCGCGAAGTCGACGTGGCGGTGGCCGATCTCGAGCGTCGGCGCGGTGTCGCAGCGGCCCATGCAGGGGGCGCGGAGGACGCGGACCTCGCCCGGGTCGTGGCCGTCCTTCAGGGCCGCCATGAGGCTCTGGGCGCCCGCGAGCTCGCAGGAGAGCGAATCGCAGACGCGGATGGTGACGGCGGGGGGCGGGGTCTCTCCCTCCTTCACGAGGTCGAAATGGGCGTAGAAGCTCGCGGTCTCCCAGACGGCGGCCTGGGGCAGGCGGAGCTCCTCGCCGAGCGCGCGGAGGTGGGCGGCCGAGAGGTGGCCGTATTCGTCCTGGATCAGGTGCAGGAACTCGATCAGCAGGTCGCGGCGGCGCTCGCGGTCGCCGAGGAGCGCGCGGACCTCCGCGATCGCCCGGTCTTCGAGCTGGCGGCCCTTGGGCGTCGGCCGGCCCTTGCCCTTGCCGGATTTCCAGACGCCTGGCTTGGTGTCGAGGGGGCTCATGCGGTCCTCCGCCGGGTGAATCGGTCGGTGTGAATCTGGTATACCACGGACCAGCATAGCGATGTCCGCGCCGCGCCGCCAGTGCCATCCGATCCGGACCGGGGCGGCGGTCGGCGCCGTTGCCCGGTTCGACAGGACGGCTTCCTCGCGGGACGCCCCGGTCGAGGGATGCTGCGGGCGGGCAGCGGGGTCAGGCGGTCAGGCCCTCCGGCTCGGGCAGGCCGTTGGCGCGGCAGCAGGCGGTCAGGGTGTTGGCGAGCAGGCAGGCGATCGTCATCGGGCCGACGCCGCCCGGCACGGGCGTGATCGCGCCCGCCACCTCCTTCGCCTCGTCGAAGGCGACGTCGCCGACGATGCGGTGCTTGCCCTCGCCCTTCTCCGGCGCCGGCACGCGGTTGATGCCGACGTCGATGACCGTCGCGCCGGGCTTGACCCAGTCGCCCTTGACCATCTCGGGCCGGCCGACCGCGGCGACCAGGATGTCGGCGCGCCGGCAGACGGCGGGCAGGTCGCGGGTGCGGCTGTGCGCGACGGTGACGGTGCACGAATCGCGGAGCAGGAGCTGCGTCATCGGCTTGCCGACGATGTTCGAGCGCCCGACGACGACCGCCTCGCTGCCCGAAAGCTCGCCCAGCCGGTCGCGGAGCAGCATCAGGCAGCCGAGCGGCGTGCAGGGCGTCAGCGCCTTCTGCCCGGTGGCGAGCAGCCCGACATTCGAGATGTGGAAGCCGTCGACGTCCTTGGCCGGGTCGATGGCGGCCAGGACCTTGGACGCATCCATGTGGTCGGGCAGCGGGAGCTGCACGAGGATGCCGTTGATCTTCGGGTCGTCGTTCAGCCGCTCGACCAGCGCCAGCAGGTCGGCCTCGGACGTCCCGGCGTCGAGGTCGTGCTGCTCGGAGTGCATCCCCGCCTCGCGCGTCGCCTTGTTCTTGTTCTTCACGTAGACGCCGCTCGCCGGGTCGCCCCCGACCAGCACCACGGCGAGACCCGGCGTCAGCCCGTGCTCGTCGTGGAGGCGCTTCGCCTGCTTCGCGACCCGCGCACGCACGTCGGCCGCGAAGGCCTTGCCGTCGATGATGTCGGCGGTCATGCCGCTCCCCCCTCTGTTGTCGTCCGTCGTCAGCCGCGGCCGCGATAGGGCGCCACCCCCTGGTCGGGCAGCCAGAGCCCCTGCGGAGGCGCGCCCGTCTGCCAGAACACGTCGATCGGGATCCCGCCGCGCGGATACCAGTACCCGCCGATCCTGAGCCAGCGCGGAGCGATGGCAGCGACGATGCGCCTGCCGATCGCGACCGTGCAGTCCTCGTGGAAGGCGCCGTGGTTGCGGAAGCTGGTGAGGTAGAGCTTCAGCGACTTCGATTCGACCAGCCACTGGTCCGGCACGAAGTCGATCACGAGGTGGGCGAAATCGGGCTGGCCGGTCACCGGGCAGAGCGAGGTGAACTCCGGCGCCGTGAAGCGGGTGACGTAGGTCTCGCCCGGATGCGGGTTCGGCACGGGGTCGAGCCGCGCCTCCTCCGGGCTCGCCGGCGGCTCGGTCTTCTGGCCGAGGGTCGTGCTCTCGCGGAGGTCCGTCATAACCCGCGCTTTAGGACAGATTCGCAGCGCCGTCCACGTGCGCGCCCCGCGCACGCTGCCGCGCAATGCCCGACGCTCGCGGCGCGCACCATCCGCCGGCGCTCCCCCCCTCGCGGAGGACGCATCGGCGGGCGCCGGGGGGCTTTCGCCCCCTTGCGGGCTCGGGACGCCGCTCAGGCCCGCTCCAGCGCGCGCCAGCCGATGTCGCGTCGGCAGAAGCCGCCCGGCCAGTCGATCAGGTCGACGGCGCGGTAGGCGCGGGCGCGCGCCTCCTGGAGCGTCGGGGCCGTCGCCGTCACGTTCAGCACGCGCCCGCCCGAGGGCACCAGCCGGTCGTCCTCGGCGCGGGTGCCGGCGTGGAAGACGGTCACGCCCTCGACCGCCCCGGCCTCGGCGAGGCCCCGGATCTCGCCGCCGCCGATGGGCGTGCCGGGATAGCCCTCGGCGGCGAGCACGACGGTCAGCGCCGGCTCGGGCCGCCAGTCGAGCGTGACCCCGCCGAGGGTTCCGTCCGCACAGGCCCTGAGCGCCGGCAGAAGGTCGGAGCCGAGGCGGAGCATCAGCGCCTGGCACTCGGGATCGCCGAAGCGGACATTGTACTCGACGAGGCGCGGGCCGGCCGGGCCGATCATCAGCCCCGCATAGAGGACGCCGCGATAGGGGAGGCCGCGGGCCGCCATCTCGGCGATCGTCGGGCGGACGATGCGCTCGAGCGTCAGGCGCTCCATCTCCGCGGTCATGACCGGCGCGGGCGAATAGGCGCCCATGCCGCCGGTGTTCGGGCCGCGGTCGCCGTCGAACGCGCGCTTGTGGTCCTGCGCGGTCGCGAGCGGCAGGACGTCGCGGCCGTCGGAGAGGACGAAGAAGGAGGCCTCCTCCCCCTCCATGAACTCCTCGATCACGATGGTCCGGCCGGCGCCGCCGAAGCCGCCGCCGAACATGTCGTCGATCGCGGCCTCGGCCTCGGCCGCGGTCGCGGCGATCACCACGCCCTTGCCCGCGGCCAGGCCGTCGGCCTTGACCACCATCGGCATCGTGTGGGCGCCGACGTGCGCCTTCGCCGATTGCGGGTCGTCGAACTGCGCCCAGGCCGCGGTCGGCGCGCCGCAGGCGTCGCAGATCGCCTTGGCGAACGCCTTGGACGATTCGAGCCGGGCGGCGCCGGCGGAGGGGCCGAAGGCGGGGATGCCGGCCTCGGCCAGCCGGTCGGCGACGCCCGCGGCGAGCGGCGCCTCCGGCCCGATCACGACGAAGCCGATGCCGTTCGCCCGCGCCCAGCCGGCGACCGCGGCGCCGTCGGCGGGGTCGAGCGCGACGCATGTCCCGATCGCGGCGATCCCGGCATTGCCGGGGGCCGCGAAGATCGCCTCGACCTCGGGGCTCTTCGCCAGCGCCCAGACCAGCGCGTGCTCGCGCCCGCCGCCGCCCAGCACCAGCAGCCTCATGCCGGGCTGGCCTCGGGCGCGCCGTCCGCGCTATCAGGGAAAGAAGCCATGCCGCCTCGCTCGAGCGCCCGGGACACGAGGGACGCCCATGCCGTCCAGCCTTATCGATGAAGCCGGCGGGGGGATCAACACCCCCGAATATTCGGTCTCGGAAATCTCGGGCGCGGTGAAGCGCACGATCGAGGGGGAGTTCGCGCATGTGCGCATCCGGGGCGAGGTCGGGCGCATCTCGCGCCCGCGCTCGGGGCACATGTATCTGGACCTGAAGGACGACCGGGCGGTGCTCGCCGCCGTCTGCTGGAAGGCCGTCTGCGGCCGGCTCGAGGTGCAGCCGCAGGAGGGCGACGAGGTCGTCGCCACCGGGCGCCTGACGACCTTTCCGGGGCAGTCGAAATACCAGCTCGTGATCGAGAATCTGGCCTATGCCGGCGAGGGCGCGCTGCTCGCCAAGCTCGAGCGGCTGAAGAAGGCGCTGGCCGCCGAGGGGCTGTTCGACGCCGCCCGGAAATGCCGGCTGCCGTTCCTGCCGCGGGTGATCGGGGTCGTGACCTCGCCGTCGGGGGCGGTGATCCGCGACATCCTGCACCGGCTCGGAGACCGGTTCCCGGTCCGCGTGCTGGTCTGGCCGGTCGCGGTGCAGGGCGCGGCCTGCGCGCCCGAGGTCGCGGCCGCGATCCGCGGCTTCTGCGCGCTGCCCGAGGAGGGGCCGGTCCCGCGGCCCGACGTGCTGATCGTCGCGCGCGGCGGCGGCTCGGTCGAGGACCTCTGGGGCTTCAACGAGGAGAGCGTGGTCCGCGCGGTCAGCGCCTGCACGATCCCGCTGATCTCGGCGGTCGGGCACGAGACCGACACGACGCTGATCGACTTCGCGGCCGACTGCCGCGCGCCGACCCCGACCGCCGCCGCCGAGATGGCGGTGCCGGTCAGGGCCGAGCTGGTGGCGGGGCTCGCCGAGCTCGACGGCAGGCGCGCGCGGGCGCTGGCGCACGGGCTCTCCCGGGCCCGCGAGGCGCTGAAGGCCTGCGCCCGCGCGCTGCCCCGGCCCGACCAGATCCTCGGCGAGCGGCGCCAGCGGCTCGACATCGTGGTCGGGCGGATGCCCCGGCCGCAGGATGCGCTGGCGCGCCACCGCCACCGGGTCGAGACCTGCGGCGTCCGGCTGCCGACCGCGCTGAAGGCGCGGACGGGGCAGGCGCGGCTGCGGCTGTCGGGATCGGCGAGCCGGCTGCGGCCCGGAACGCTCGCCGAGCGGATCAGGGCCGCGCGCCAGCGTCTCGCGCCGCCGGCGCGCCGGCTCGAGCCCGAGCTCAGGCGCCGGCTCGCCGATTTCCGGGCCCGGCTCGGGCAGGGAGGCCGGCTGCTCGGAACCCTGGGCTATCGCCAGACGTTGCAGCGGGGATACGTCGTCGTCAGGGACCGTCGGGATCGGGTGCTGACGCGCGCCGGCCAGGTGGAGGAGGGGGCTGCGCTCGAGCTAGAGTTCTTCGACGGCCGGAGGTCCGCGTCCGCCGGAGAGGGGGAGCCGCGGCCGTCCCCCTCGCGGGTGCCGGCCCGAGGCCGAAGCGACGGCGGATCCTCGCAAGGTTCGCTCTTCTGAAAGACAAGGATCGATGGCCTGGCCATTCCTGATCGCTGCCTCGACGGCGCTGCTCCTCGGAGCGGCGGGCTCGGCGCGTGGCGACTTCATCGGGGACCTGCGCGAGGCGGTCGAGCTGTCGGAGAAGCAGCAGGCGGTCGAGGACGCGGCCGGAAAGCCGGAGCCTGCGGGCGCGGAGCCCGTGTCCGAGGGCGAGGCCGGGGGCGGGAATGGCGCCGGCGCCACGGGCGCCGCGACCAGGGCCGACGCCGGCAAGTCGGGCGGCAGCCGCGGCCGCGGGGCCGGCAGCAGCAGGAACTAGGGTCGCCTCGGCCGCGCGATACCGGGCGTGCGAGGTGAGCGGCGCCAGAAAGCGGGAGGAGGGACCATGCCGAAGGGCTACTGGATCGCGCATGCCGAGGTGACGGACAAGGAGGCGTGGCAGCGCTACGTCGAGGCCGCGGCGCCGGCCTTCAGGGAGCACGGCGGCAGGTTCCTGGCCCGCGGCGGGGCGGCGACCGAGGCCGAGGGCGCGCTCGGCCGCGCGCGGCACGTCGTCTGCGAGTTCCCGAGCTACCAGGCCGCGCTCGACGCCTACAATTCCGAGACCTACCAGGCGGGCCGCAGGCACCGCGAGGGCGCCGGCACCGTCACCATCGTGCTGGTCGAGGGACTGGAGGGCTGAGCGGCTCGTCAGGCCCGACCCGCGTCTCGCGCTCGGGGCCGCCGCAGCTCAGCGGCTGGCGGCTGCGCCCGGTGATCCGGTAGGTCAGGCCCGGCTCGCCGGGTCCGTCGCCGAGGCTCTGCACCTTCAGCCCCTGCTCGTCGCGCAGCACGTGCCAGCACTGCACCACGTCGCTAACGCCGTAGTAGAAGCAGAGCCGTTCGTCATAGGCGCGCATCAGGCCGTCGAGGCAGACGCCTTCGGGGGTCTGCCAGGTGACCGCCCCGTCGGGGCCGAAGCGCTCGGCGCCGGCGAACTCGCCGTCCTGCTCGAAGGTCAGGGTGTAGCCCTCGGCATAGGCGAGGAACTCGTCCGGCGGGACGATCGTGTCGGCGCCGACGGCCCCGGCCGCAGGCAGGGCGAGCGCGAGGAGAAGGGCGAGTCGGGTCTTCATGGAGCGCAGCATGGGCCGGGCGGGGCGCAGGAGACAACCGGAGATCGCCGGTTCGTGGCGTCTCGCGGACCCTGCGGCGCCTCGCGGCGCGGGCGGCCGGGTCCGGAGGGTGCGCGGGCGCGGCAAAGCGACTATATTCCGCAGCATGGCACATCGACACGCATTCGCGGCGCTCCTGGCCGGGCTCCTGGGCGCGGCGGTCATCGCCCCCGGCTCGGCGCCGGCGGCGGACCTGGTGATCGAGGGACGGATCGGCGACGTCTTCGTCGGCATCGACACGCGCGACGGCTGGCGGCGCGACGGATGGCACCGGGATCACCGGGGGCATCGGCGCGGTCACCGCGGGTTCGATCCTTTCGACCCCCGCGTCGACGAGCGGGAGTTCCACGAGCGGCTGGAGCGGCGCTTCGAGTTCGAGAAGCTCTTCAACGGCGGGACCGGGACCTTTCCGGAGGACCGCCGCCGCCGCGCGCTCGAGGGCTGGCCGCCCCCGCGCGAGACGCGCCGCGACCGCCGGCACGGGCGGATCTTCAACGGGGTGCTGCTGCCCAAGGGCCACTACTACCATCACGACAAGGACTATTACGACCGTTACGAGGACGATCTTTACGCCCCCGAGCTTGACGGCGCCGTGGGCGGACGGGCCGGGCTCGGCGAGGGCTCGGCGGCGGCGGCTGAACCGGAGACGCCGGACATCCGCGGGCCCCGCATCGAGACCGCGCGCCGGCCGGACTCGGTGCCCGCCCCCGGGCAGCGCCTGCCGCAAGGCCGGCCGCATGTCGCGCTCGACTGGGAGGACTACGACCTGCCCGAGCCGCCGCCGGGTCAGACCTATGTCCGGTTCGACGGGGCGGTCCTGCTGATCGAGAGCGCCACGCGGGTCGTGCGCGAGGTCGTCTGGCCGCCCGCGGGCTGACGCCGCCCGAGGGCGCGCCGGACCGGCGGTCTTTCGGCAGGGCGGACGCACCTCCCTCCGCGACGCTCGGGCAGGCGCGTCTCAGCCGCGGTCGCCGAGGCCCGGCATCGCCATGAAGGTGCCGAGCGCCGTCAGCACGTGCCGCTCGCCGCCGTCCCGCTCGGCGAAGACGTCCGAGCGGGCGACGGTCAGCCGCCGGCCGGCGCGCTCGACCCGGCCGCGGGCGATCAGCCGCGTGCCCTCGGCCGGGGCGAGCAGGTTCGCCTTGAGCTCGACCGTCAGCACCCCGTCCTCCGCCGCCATCAGCGACTGTGCCGAGAAGCCGGCCGCGGAGTCGGCGATCGACCAGCAGGCGCCGGCGTGGACGTAGCCGTGCTGCTGGCCGAGCTCGGGCCGGACGGCGAGCGCGATCTCGACCGCGCCCGGCGCGACCGAGACGACCTCGGCGCCGAGAAGCGTCATGAAGGCCTGGCGGCGGAAGCTTTCCCGCACGCGCTCGGCATAGGCCGGGTCGCGCGGCGCGAACGCGTTCATGCGGCGAGCCGCGCGAGCGGCACCGGCGTCACCCGCGTGCCCACGATCAGCGCCCGCGCGTCCGGCCCGACGAGCCCGCGGCAGGCGGCGTCGTTCACGTCGAGCCCGCCGGTATAGGTGCCGAAGGCCGGCAGGATCGCGCGCCGCCGGTCGACGAGGAAGCAGCGCCGGGTGATCTTCACGCCGCGCCGGCAGAGGCTGGCCTTCGGGTGGTAGTGGCCCGAGACCTCGACCTCGCCCGGCGCGAGCGCCCCCGCAACGTGGCGGAGACGGAGCGCGCCGAGCGTCAGGAATGTCACGTGCTCGCCCGGCAGGCCGACCGGGCCCGGATCGTGGTTCCCCGCGGCCCAGACCCAGCGCCTCCCGGCCGCGAGCCGTGCGAGCCGGGGCGCGAGCGCGTCCGCCAGCCCCGCCGCCGCCTCGAGGTCGTCGAAGCTGTCGCCGAGGCAGACGACCGCGCAGGGTGCCGTCGCCGCGATCTCCGCCTCGAGACGCTCGAGCGTCGCCCGCGTCTCGTAGGGCGGCAGCAGCGGCGCGCCGCGCCGCGCCATCCGCTCGGCCCGGCCGAGATGCAGGTCGGCGACCACGAGCAGCCGCTCCGCCGGCCAGTAGAGCGTGCCGGCGGGCCGCGCCTCGAGCGCGGCGTCCCCGAGGCGAATCGCGGCGGCGGGCGGCGTGGTCCCCATGCGGCGGAGCCTAGGCCGGATGCCGGCGGCGCGCCAGAACGAAGGGGGATCGGACGGGCGGCCGGGCGGCACCGGCGGCCGTCCCCGCGCGCGCCCCGCGCCGCCCGCCGCAGGGCCTCCGCCGACCGATCCCCCCGATCCGAAAGGCCGCGACCGCGCACCCCCAGGGGGGGCCGGGCCGCACGGGGGCCGCTGGCCGAAAAACGACAGCTTCGGTCGGACCCGGGCTCGACGGGGGGCTCGGGGACCGGCACACAGAGAGCCCCGCGACCGATCAGAGGGGCGCATGGGCACCCTCGTCTCCTTTGCCGCACTCTTCGTCTCGGTGTTCCTGGTCCAGCTCGGCTCGGGCACGCTCGGGCCGCTCGACGCGCTCGCGGGCGGCATCCGCGGCTACAGCGCGTCCGAGATCGGCCTCATGGGCTCGGCCCACTTCGTCGGCTTCCTCGCCGGATGCTTCCTCGCGCCCCGCTACATCGGCAGCGTCGGCCACGCCCGCGGGTTCGCCGCCGCGGCCGCCATAGGCGCGATCGGGCCGCTGCTGCACCCGGTGCTCGAGGGGCCGTACTACTGGGCGGGCCTGCGCATGCTGACGGGCTTCGCCATCGCCAGCGCCTACACGGTGATCGAGAGCTGGCTGCAGGCGAAGTGCACGAACGAGAACCGGGGCCGGGTCTACGGCAGCTTCCGGGTCGTCGACCTCGTCGGCCAGATCACCGCGCAGGGCATGATCGCGGTGCTCGATCCCGCGTCCTACACCGCCTACAACATCGTCACCGTCTTCGCCTGCCTCTGCCTGATCCCGCTGGCGCTGACCCGCTCGGTGCCGCCGAAGGTGCCCGAGAGCACGCGGCTCCGCCCGCTCCGGGCGCTCCGCCTGTCGCCGTCCGCGGCGGTCGGCATCGTCGTCGCGGGCATGACCGGCGCCGCCTTCCGCATGATCGGGCCGGTCTACGCCGTCGAGATGGGGCTCGACCAGGGGCAGATCGCGCTCTTCCTGGCGATGGCGGTGGTCGGCGGCGTCGTGGCCCAGGTCCCGACCGGCTGGATCGCCGACAAGGTCGACCGCCGGCTCGTGCTGGTCGGCCTCTCCGCGGCGGCGGTCGCGAGTGCAACCTGGATCGTGCTCTGGGTCGAGCCCGGGATGGCGACGGCCGCGTTCATCGGCGCCTTCCTCTTCGGCGCGACCTCGCTGCCGCTCTACTCGGTGTCGGCGGCCTATGCCAACGACTTCGCCGAGGCGGACTTCATCGTCGAGCTCAACGCCTCGCTGATCTTCTTCTTCTCGCTCGGCGCGATCGCGTCGCCACTGCTGACAGCGCGGCTGATCTCGCTCGCGGGGCCCGAGGCGCTGTTCCTCTTCGTGGCGGTGGCGCATCTGGCGCTGATCGCCTTCGCGCTCTACAGGATGACCCGGCGGGCCGCGGCCCAGCCGCGCTCGCGCTACACCTACCTGCCGCGGACGTCGATCGTGCTCGGGCGGCTGTTCGCGCCCAGCAACGGCGGGCCGGAGAAGCAGCCAGAGAGGAGGGAGCCGTGAAGCTCTACCATTCGGAGACGTCGCCTTACGTGCGCAAGGTCATGGTCGTCCTGCACATGACCGGCCAGCTGGGCGCGGTCGAGCTCGTGCCGGGGTCGGGCAGCCCGCTCGCGCCGAACGACGAGACCGTCGGCGCGAACCCGCTCGGCAAGGTGCCGTGCCTGGTGACCGACGGCGGCGAGGCCCTGTTCGACAGCCGGGTCATCACCCGCTGGCTCGACCATGTCGGCCAGGGCGGGCTCTATCCGGCCGGCGATGCCCTCTTCCGCGTGCTGACGCTCGAGGCGCTGGCCGACGGCATCCTCGACGCGGCCCTGCTCGTCGTCTACGAGGGCCGGCTCCGGCCCGAGGAGCTCCGCTTCACGCCCTGGGTCGAGGGCCAGACAGGCAAGGTCCTGCGCGCCCTCGCCGTCCTCGAGGCCCGGGTGGCCGACGACCTGATGGGCGCGCCCACGATGGCCCATGTCGCGGTCGGCTGCGCCCTCGGCTATGTCGACTTCCGCCTCCCCCAGCTCGCCTGGCGCGACACCTGCCCCGCCCTCGCCGACTGGTACCGCGACTTCGCAGAGAAGCCTTACATGCAGGCGACGGTGCCGCAGGCCTGAGCTTGAACCTGCCCTGGGCCGAGATCGCGACCGCCTGGGCGGTGTTCGCGGCGAACATCCTGTCGCCGGGGCCGAACGTCTTCAACACCATCGCGATCGCGCTCGGCTCGGGGCGGCGGACGGCGCTGGCGGTGGTGCCGGCGGTCGCGCTCGGGGTGCTCGGATGGTCTTCGGCGGCGCTCCTCGGCGCGGCGGCGGTGTTCCGCCGCGTCGACTGGGCCGAGCCGGCGCTGACGCTCCTCGGCGGCGTCCTGCTGCTCTGGCTCGCCAGCCGCTATGTCCGCCGCGCCTGGAGCTGGGACCCGCAGATTGCCGCGCAGGTGATCGCCCCGCGCGCGGCGTTCGCGCTGACGCTCGGCATCCTCGCGACCAACCCGAAGGCGCTGACGACCTGGCTGGTGCTGATCTCGATCTTCCCGACCGCCGACGCCTCGGCGGACGCGGTGGCGGTGATGATCGCGGGATCGGTCACCCTCGCGGCGCTCGGCCACGCCGGCTATGCGCTGCTGTTCTCGACCCGGCCCGCCGCCCGCGCCTACGCCCGCGCCGGCCGGTGGGTCAACGCGGGCGTCGCCGTCTTCTTCACGGTGCTCGCGGTTAAGCTGATCGCCGGCGCGACTGCGCCCGGCTGACTGCCGTGCGGGCAGATCAGCCGCGGATGGCGCGGGCCTCCGCCGGTTTGACTAGCGTTACAGCGGGCGCGTCAGTGGAGCGAGGCGCCGAGGTCGAGCGTGAGGCGCGTCCCCGGCGCCAGCCGCTCACGATGCAGGGTGGCGCGAAGCTGGCCGGCCATGCGGTCGAGCAGCATGCTGCCGAGGCCGCGGCGGCCGGCTCCGTCGGCGGGCATCCCGACCCCGTCGTCCTCGACGACCAGCCGGAACCCGCCCTCGCCGGAGCGCGCGAGGCCGACCGTGACCGTGCCCGCCCGCCCGTCCGGGAAGGCGTGGCGAAGCGCGTTGGTCACGAGCTCGTTGACCAGCACCCCGACGATCGCGGCGCGGCGCGGGTCGATCGTCACCGGCTCGACCGCGTTCACCAGCCGCACGCGCGCGCCCGCGGTCCTCTCGAGCCCGCCGAGCAGGCGGCGGAGGAAGGCCGGCATCTCGACCGAGCTCAGGTCGGACGCCAGGTGGAGGTGCTCGTGCAGGTTCGCGACGGCGGCGACCCGGTCGCGCGCCATCTCCACCTCGGCGCGGACCTCGTCCGAGCCCGCCCGGCGCGCCTGCAGGTTGAGGAGGCCCGAGACCATCGCCAGGCTGTTCTTCACCCGGTGCACCGTCTCCTGCATCATCAGCTCGGCGTTCTGCAGCGCGCGGCGAAGCTCGAGCTGCGTCATGACCTGCCGGGACAGCACGCCGAGCGCCTGCTTCTGCAGGTCGTTCAGCCGCCGGGGCCTGGTGTCGAGCACGCAGAGGGTGCCGAGGGGCTGCCCCTCCTCCGTCTCGAGCAGCGCGCCGGTGTAGAAGCGCAGATGCGGATCGCCGATGCAGAGCGGGTTGTCCCGGAAGCGCCGGTCCTCGAGCGTGTCGGGCACCTCGAATAGACCCGGCTGCAGGATCGCGTGGGCACAGATGGAGGCGTCGAGCGGAGTCTCGCGGACGCCGAGGCCGACCT
>DATKCY010000154.1:0-16988 GCA_035512995.1 Thermohalobaculum sp. | reverse complement strand
TGACGGTCGTCATCTCGCCGCTGATCGCGCTGATGCAGGACCAGGTGGCGGCGCTCAGGGCGAACGGCGTCGCTGCGGGCGCGCTCTCCTCCGCGGCGACGCCGGAGGAGACCGAGACGCTGCGGGCCGAGCTGAGGCAGGGGGAGCTTCGGCTCCTCTACATGGCGCCCGAACGGCTGGCGAACCCGTCCATTGGCGCCTGGCTCGCGCGCGCGGGCGTGGCCCGGCTCGTGATCGACGAAGCGCACTGCATCAGCCAGTGGGGGCACGACTTCCGGCCCGACTATCTGCGGCTCGGGCACCTCGGGACCGCCCTCCGCGTGCCCGTCGCGGCCTTCACGGCGACCGCCGACGAGGCGACGCGGGACGACATCGCGGAGCGGCTGTTCCCGCGCCCGCCGCGCATCTTCCTGCAGAGCTTCGACCGGCCGAACCTGCGGCTCGCCTTCGCGCCGAAGTCGGCGCCGAAGCAGCAGCTCCTCGACTTCGTGCGCGCCCGGCGGGGGCAGTCGGGCATCGTCTACTGCGCGACCCGGCGGAAGGCCGACGAGGCGGCCGAGCAGCTCCGCGCCGAGGGGGTCGAGGCGCTTTCCTATCACGCCGGCCTCGACGGCGCCGTCCGGGCCGAGCGGCAGCGGCAGTTCACCCGCGGCGACGGCCTGGTGATGGCCGCGACCGTCGCCTTCGGCATGGGCGTCGACAAGCCGGACGTGCGCTGGGTGGTCCAGTCCGGCCTGCCGAAGTCGGTCGAGGCCTACTACCAGGAGATCGGGCGCGCGGGCCGCGACGGCGCGCCCGCCGAGGCGCTGACGCTCTACGGCATCGACGACATCCGGCGCCTCCGCCTCCAGATCGACGAGAGCCCGGCGCCCGCCGACAAGAAGCGCCGCGACCACGCACGGCTGCAGACGCTGCTGGCGCTGGCCGAGTCGCCCCGCTGCCGCCGCGAGGTGCTACTCGGCTATTTCGGCGAGCGGTTCCAGGGCCCCTGCAACACCTGCGACGTCTGCCTCAGCCCGCCCGAGCGCTTCGATGCCACCCGGGCCGTGCAGATGGCGCTGTCGGCGATCTTGCGCACGGGCGAGCGTTACGGCGTCGAGTACCTGATCCAGGTGCTGCGCGGCGAAGCCGACGACCGCGTCGGCCGCTTCGGCCACGACCGTCTGCCGACGTTCGGCGTCGGCGCCGAATGGACGAAGAGCCAGTGGCGCACGATGTTCCGCCAGATCTTCGCGCTCGGGTTCGCGCGCATCGACGCCGAGCGGCACAACGCCTGGGCCGTGACCCCCGAGGGCCGGGCAGTTCTGAAGGAGGGCGGCCCGGTCGAGCTGCGGGTGGACCGGGCCGCGCCGCGAAGCGGCAAGCGGGGCAGGGGCGCCGCCGCTCCGCCCCCGCTGCTGAAACCGCAGGACGAGCCGCTGTTCGCCGCGCTGAAATCGCTTCGCACCGAGCTCGCGCGCGAGGCGAACGCGCCCGCCTACGTCATCTTCCCGGATCGCACGCTGGTCGAGATGGCGACCCGCCGCCCCGCGAGCCTGGACGCGCTGGGCGCGCTCCACGGCGTCGGCGCCGCCAAGCTCGACCGCTTCGGCGCCGCCTTCCTGAAGGCGATCCGCGACAACTGACCGGCCGCGCTGCCCTCTCCCCCGGCCCCTCGCCCGCGGGGAGAGGGGGGCGCAGGCGGCACCGCCGGGCCTTCCCCGTCCGTTTCGGATGGGGGGAGGGGGGAGGCCGACCGGTCGGGACCCCGCCGCACCTTGGTGCAACGGCCGTATCCCGCACGCGCCGCTTTGCCTGGCCGGCCACACGGACTAGGGTTCCCGCACCCGTCGCCTCCAGCTGCTGGAGCGCCTGCATGAAGGTCATCGTCTGCGGCGCCGGCCAGGTCGGCTTCCAGATCGCCCGCCACCTCTCGGGCGAGGGCAACGACGTGACGGTCATCGACAACAATGCCGAGCTCGTGCGCCGCGTCGCCGACATGCTCGACGTCACGGGCGTGGTCGGCTTCGCCTCGCACCCGGACGTGCTCAACCGCGCCGGCGCCCGCGACACCGACATGCTGATCGCCGCGACCTCGATGGACGAGGTCAACATGGTCGCCTGCCAGGTCGCGCACTCGGTCTTCGAGGTGCCGACCAAGATCGCGCGCGTGCGCTCCGAGAGCTACCTCGAGGCCGAGTACTCCGACCTGTTCCGCCGCGAGCACATGCCGATCGACGTGACCATCAGCCCCGAGACCGAGATCGCGCACGTGGCGCTCCGCCGCCTCGCGGCCACCGCCGCCTTCGACATCGAGCCCTTCCTCGACGGCGACGTGAGCTTCGTCGGGCTGAAGCTCAAGGAGGACAGCCCGGCGGTGAACACGCCGCTCCGCCAGCTGAGCGAGCTCTTCTCGACACTCCGCGCCATCGTCGTCGCGGTCCGGCGCGAGGGCCGGATCTTCGTCACCTCCGGCGACGACCAGCTCTTCGCCGGCGACGACGTCTACTTCATCGCCGCGCGCGAGGACGTGCCGCGCACCTTCGGCATCTTCGGGCGGGAGAACCGGGTGGCGCAGCGGGTGGTGATCGTGGGCGCCGGCAATGTCGGGCTGCGGGTGGCGAAGATGATCGAGGAGTCGGGCACGCTCCGCGCCAAGATGATCGAGAGGAACCGCCAGCGCGCCGAGATGGCGGCCGACCAGCTCGAGCGCACGATCGTGCTGAACGGCGACGCGCTCGACGCCGAGCTGCTCGACGAGGCGGGCATCTCGGAGGCCGACGCGATCCTCGCGCTGACCGACGACGACCGCACGAACCTGCTCGCCTGCGCGCTGGCCGGGCAGGCCGGCTGCCCGATCTCGATCGCGCTCGCCAAGGACCAGACCTTCGAGCGGATCGCCGAGCCGCTCGGCGTCGACGCGATCATCAACCCGCGCGCGACCACCGTCTCGACGATCCTGCGCCATGTCCGCCGGGGGCGCGTGCGCGCCGTCTACTCGATCGGGCGCGGCGAGGGCGAGGTCATCGAGGCGCAGGTCATGGCCACCTCGCCGCTCGCCGGCAAGCGCATCCGCGACCTGAAGTTTCCGGCGGGCTCGATCATCGGCGCGATCGAGCGCGAGGGCGCGCTGATCATGCCCGAGGGCAACACCGTGATCCAGGTCGGCGACCGGCTGGTGATGTTCGCGGTCGCCGAGGCGGTCAGGAAGGTCGAGCAGATGTTCCGCGTCAGCGTCGACTTCTTCTGACCATGCTGGTCCGGCTGCCTCCCTTCTCGCTGGTGCTCGGGCTGCTCGCCCTCATGATGCTGGGCCCGGCGGTCCTGAGCCTGCTCGAGCGCGAATGGTTCGCGGCGCGGAGCTTCCTCTACGCGGCGCTCTTCACCGCCTTCGCGGCGGCAGCCCTCGCGACCGTGCTGGCGGGGCACACGCGCGACGCCACGGCGCGAAGCGAGCTCGTGATGCTGGTGCTGACCTGGCTGCTGGCGCCGCTCTTCGCCGCCGCGCCGCTCATCCTGATCACGCCGGGGATCGGGCTCGTCGGCAGCTATTTCGAGATGATGCTCTGCTTCACGACCACCGGCGGGACCAGCTACGCGGATCTCACGCGGGTGCCGGACGCGGTCCATCTGTGGCGAGGGATGGTCGGCTGGGCAGGGGGGCTCCTGACCCTCGCGGCGGCCTATGTCGTGTTCGCGCCACGCCGGCTCGGCGGCTTCGAGGTGTTCGCGGCCTCCGCCTACGGCGAAGGCGGGATGGGCGGACAGCTGATTGCGATTGGCGCCGCGGCGCCGGCGCTCCACCACCGCCTCAGCCGCGCGCTGCGCTCGATCCTGCCGGTCTATATCGGGCTGACCGCCGCGCTCGCGCTGATCTTCACCGCCCTCGGGGCCGAAGGCGTCGCCGGCATGGTGCATGCGATGGGGATCATCTCCACGACCGGCGTCTCGCCCTATCCGGCCGGCATCGCCGAGGCCGAGAGCTTCTGGATGGAGCTCGCCGCCGCGGCGTTCCTGCTCCTGACCGCGACGCGGCTGATCTACGCCGCCGCCAGCCAGGCGGGCACGACGGGTCCCTGGGCGCAGGATCCGGAGCTCCGCCTCCTCGGCGCGCTCGTCGTGCTGGCGTCCTTGACGCTGTTCCTCCGCCACTGGCTCGGGGCGCTGACGATCGACCTCGGCGAGAACGCGGGCCAGGACGCGGGCACCGCGATCTGGGGGGCGGTCTTCACCACGCTGTCGTTCCTGACGACGACCGGCTTCCAGTCGGCCTTCTGGGACTCGGCGCGCAACTGGTCGGGGCTCGCGAACCCGCACCTGATCCTGCTCGGCCTCTGCGCGATCGGCGGGGGGGCCGCGACGGCCGCCGGCGGCATCAAGCTGATCCGGCTCTACGCGCTGACCCGCCACGGCATCCGCGAGCTCGAGCGGCTGGCCCAGCCCTCGGCCGTCATCGGCGTCGGCGCCGAGGCGCGCGGGATCCTGCGGCAGGGGGCGTTCATCGCCTGGGCCTTCATCATGCTCTACGTCATGGGCTGGATGACGGTGATGCTGGCGCTGACGCTGACCGGGCTCACCTACGAGGAGGCGCTGGTCGGCGCGATCGCGACGCTCTCGAACACCGGCCAGGCCTACACGCTGGTGCTCGAGGGCGAGCGCACGCTCGCCACCACGACGACGCCGCAGCGCTTCATCATGGCAGCCGCCATGGTGCTCGGCCGGATCGAGACGCTGGCGCTGATCGCGCTCTTCAATCCCGGCAGCTGGCAGCTTTTCGGCCTGAGCGGCGGCGGAGGTGGAAAGCACCGCCGTGCCGCCCCAGATCACTGGTGACTCCGCTGCGCGCGCGGGGGAGAATGCGCGCGACTGCGCCCCGACCGATCACAGAACAGGCAGAAAAAGCATGGCCGCCGAGAACAAGCAGAACCTGCAGGACGCCTTTCTCAACCATATCCGCAAGCAGAAGGTTCCGGTCACGATCTTCCTCGTCAACGGGGTGAAGCTTCAGGGGGTGATCACCTGGTTCGACAATTTCTGCGTCCTGCTGCGCCGCGACGGCCAGTCGCAGCTCGTCTACAAGCACGCGATCTCGACCGTGATGCCGGCGCAGCCGTTCTCGCTCTACGAAGGCGGCGAGACCGCATGAGGCGCACTTGAGGCGCGTCCAGGTCCTGCACCCGGACCTGCGCGCGGCGGCGGGTTCCGACCCCCGGCTCGCGCTCGAGGAGGCGGTCAGCCTGACGGCCGCCCTCGGCGGCATCGAGGTCGTGGGCGGCGCCGTCGTGCCGCTGCCGGCGCCGAACCCGGCGACGCTGTTCGGCAAGGGCAAGGTCGAGGAGCTGGGGCAGGGCTTCGAGGCGAGCGACCCGGAGCTGATCGTCATCAACGGCACGGTCACGCCGGTCCAGCAGCGCAACCTGGAGCGCGCCTGGAAGCGCAAGGTGCTGGACCGGACCGGGCTGATCCTCGAGATCTTCGGCGAGCGGGCCGAGACCCGCGAGGGCGAGCTGCAGGTCGAGCTCGCGCACCTGGTCTACCAGCGCAGCCGCCTCGTGCGCGCCTGGACGCATCTCGAGCGCCAGCGCGGCTCGCTCGGCTTCGTCGGCGGCCCCGGCGAGACCCAGATCGAGGCCGACCGCCGCATGCTGGACGAGCGGATCGCGCGGCTGCGGCGCCAGCTCGGGAAGGTGGTCAGGACCCGCTCGCTGCACCGGGCGGCGCGGAAGAAGGTCCCGCAGCCGGTGGTCGCGCTCGTCGGCTACACCAATGCGGGGAAGTCGACGCTGTTCAACCGGCTGACCGGCGCGGGCGTGCTGGCCGAGGACATGCTGTTCGCGACCCTTGACCCGACCATGCGCGAGATCCGGCTGCCGTCGGACCGCACCGCGATCCTCAGCGACACCGTCGGCTTCATCTCGGAGCTGCCGACGCAGCTGGTGGCGGCTTTCCGGGCGACGCTCGAGGAGGTGCTGGAGGCGGCGCTCATCGTCCACGTCCGCGACATGGCGCACCCGGACAACGAGGCGCAGGCCGCGGACGTGCACGCCGTGCTCGACGAGCTCGGGGTGGACCAGGACCGGCTCGACGCGATGATCGAGGCGCGGAACAAGATCGACCTGCTCGACGGTCCGGCGCGCGAGGCGGTCGAGAACGCGGCCGCGCGCAGCGTCGATGTCGTGGCGCTGTCGGCGGTGACGGGCGCGGGCTGCGACGCGCTCCTGGCCGAGATCGAGGAGCGGCTGTTCCCGCGCCGCTTCGTGTTCGAGCTGTCCTTCGGCCACGACGAGGGCCGCGCCATCGGCTGGCTCTACGACCACGGAGACGTCCTCGAGCGCCACGACGGCGAGCAGGACGTGCGCCTGAAGGCGGAGATGACCGAAAAGGAATTCTTTCAGTTCGAGAAGGAGTTCGGCGGGCGCGTTAACGTCGTGCAGCGCCGCGCTGTGGCGGCTCAGTAGCTTTCTAACATAATATCTATTATGCGGCTTTGGCGCAGATCGGCGCGACCCCGCCGTTCCGGCTCCGCCCCGCCCGCGCCGAGGACGCGCCCGCGCTCGCGGCGCTCCCCGCCGCCTGCTCCGCGGAGCTTCACCGCGATGGACGCACCCGGACAGCCGAGCGCCCGCGGCGCTGCCCGCGCTTGCCCTCGGCGGCGCATCGACTAGTCTGGCCCTCTCGCCCATCCGGCCCCGGGGGGAGCGCCCATGGTCGACATCGCCGGCCGCGTGCACGACCACAACTGGCGGATCGACCCGATCGTCCGCTCGGTGATCGACATCGATTTCTACAAGCTGCTGATGGCGCAGAGCATCTTCCGGCACCACCGGGAGACGCGGGTGACCTTCCAGCTCATCAACCGCTCGTCCGACGTGCCGCTCGCCCGGCTGATCGACGAGGGCGCGCTCCGCGAGCAACTCGACCATGTCCGCACGCTCAGGCTGGCGCGCGGTGAATCCACCTGGCTCCGCGGCAACACCTTCTACGGCAAGCGCTTCATGTTCCGCCACGACTTCATGGAGTGGCTGGAGGCGTTCCGCTTCCCCCCCTACCACCTCGAGCGCCGGGGCGAGCAGTACGAGCTGGTGTTCGAGGGGCCGTGGCTCGAGACCATGATGTGGGAGATCCCGGCGCTCGCGGTCATCATGGAGCTGCGCTCGCGCGCCGTCCTGAAGGACCTCGGCCGGTTCGAGCTGCAGGTGCTCTACGCCCGCGCCATGACCCGCGTCTGGGAGAAGATCGAGCGGCTGCGCGGGCTCGACCGGGCGACGATCGCAGACTTCGGCTCGCGCCGGCGCCACGGCTTCCTCTGGCAGGACTGGTGCGTGCAGGCGATGATCGAGGGCCTGCCGAGCTTCTCCGGCTCGTCCAATTGCCTGATCGCCATGCGCCGCGACATCGAGGCGGTCGGCACCAACGCGCACGAGCTGCCGATGGTCTACGCAGCGCTCGCCGACAGCGACGCCGAGCTCGCGAGCGCGCCCTACCGCGTCTACGAGGACTGGCAGCGGGACTACAGCGGCAACCTCCGCATCATGCTGCCCGACACCTACGGCACGCCGCAGTTCCTAAGCGGCGCGCCCGACTGGCTCGACGACTGGACCGGGGTACGGATCGACTCGGGCGATCCGTTCTCGGTCGGCGAGACGGTGATGCAGTGGTGGCAGGCGCGCGGGCAGGACCCGGCGGACAAGCTGATGATCTTCTCCGACGGGCTCGACGTCGAGCGGATCGAGGCGCTGCACCGGCGCTTCGCCGGCCGGGTCAAGCTCGCCTTCGGCTGGGGCACGCTGCTCACCAACGATTTCCGCGGACTGGTCGAGGGCGATCGCCTGGCGCCCTTCTCGCTCGTCTGCAAGGTGGCCTC
The DNA here is from genome assembly GCA_035512995.1 of Thermohalobaculum sp. Taxonomy (GTDB): domain Bacteria; phylum Pseudomonadota; class Alphaproteobacteria; order Rhodobacterales; family Rhodobacteraceae; genus Thermohalobaculum. The sequence goes on along the minus strand of DATKCY010000154.1, from coordinate 9,145 downwards.
GGCGGAGGGCCGGCCGGCGGTCAAGCTGTCGGACAACCCGCTGAAGGCGACGGGGCCGTCGGACGAGATCGCCCGCTATCGCCGCGTCTTCGGGGTGGGCGAGCAGGCGACCGAGGCGCTGGTCGTCTGAAGCGCGAGAAAGGGACCGGCCGACGGGTGCTTCTTTCCGCCGGCCGGCCCCACCCTCGACCCTGCGTCTTCCTGCATCAGCGCTCGGCGCCGGCCGCGGCGAAGGCGGCGGCCGGGCCCGGCGCCTTCAGACGCGCCGTCTCGCGCGCGCTCAGCTCCTGCGTGTCCTGGCTCGCCGCAATCATCGTCTCCGGCTGGCCGGCGACCCGCGCGATCACCCGAAGCGCCGCCTGCTCGCTCTCCGCCCGGCTCATGCCCGTCCGCAGCTCGGGGCTGTAGAGCACCCGGAGCATCAGGTAGTCGAACTCGGTCGGCCACATGTGGACGTCGTCGTCGTTGAAGATCGTGTCCCCGAAGTGGCGCAGGTCGTTCGCCGGCCCGAGCGCCTGGGCGATCTCCTCGAGCAGGCAGCTCTGGGTCCGGTGCTCCGACGCGGAGGCCGGGATGAACACGGTCATGTGCTCGATCGCCGTCATGCGCGCGGTCGCCCGGATGCCGTAGCTGTGCGGGTCGGCCGCCAGCTCGTGCCAGCGCGCGTTGCCGGGGGCGACGAGGCAGGCGACGCCGGGCGCGACGGAGAAAAAGTCCTTACCGACGAAGCGGACGTGCAGGTTGGCGGGACCGCCGCCGAGCGCGATGTCGATGCCGCTGTTCCGGCGCAGGCGATCGGCGTAGTCGGCAACGAATCGCTCGTGGCGCCGCGCGCCCGGCCCCTCGAGCGCGATCGTCACCGGCGTCTCGTAGCGCACCAGGTGCGGCCGCGGAACGTCGCGCTCGACGCCATGGGTCAGCTGCGCGAACAGCCGCGCGAGGTCCTGTCCGGGGCCGGCCTCCGCCCCTCCAGGCTCTGGAGCCGACACTGCATTCGCAGCAGGCAAAAGCATCAGCGCAGCGGCGAAAACTAGAATTTGAGCAAAACGCCTCTCGAATGCACCGTAAAACCGAATACTGTTGCCGAGTGCCGGCTTCTTACATCCACCCCCTTCGTGCGCATTGTAATTAAACATCTGACTTTCCCGTCCGCCTACTCCTGAATTTCTAATACTACAACTCCAAGAGCTTTAGGAAGTCTCAGGTAAGTACGATTATATTTTGTTTCCGCCATTGATGCGCGCGTCCGCAACCGCACGACCGTTATAGTTAATAGAAGGTAAATATATAAAATTGTAAGCAAATAATTCATCTCAAATACGATAAAATTTGGTTAATCATTTGCGACACATCCTCAGCATACGTATTTGTCCTGCAAGGCTTTGCTTTCGGAGTGTGAGGGTGTGATGTCCAATCGATCGAAGCTTCTCTCGGCCCTTCTCGGAGGTGCCGCCTCTCTCGCTGCGGTTCCGGTGTTCGCCGACCTGGCGATATCGACCGTCGAACCCGATCCCAGCTGTCTCTCCGGCTACCGCATCGTCTCGGGCCCCGAGCCCGACCGCGCGGGCCTCTGCATGCTGCAGGAGGTCGTGCTCAGTCCGGAATTCGTCGGCCAGGCGCGGACCGGCGTCGCCGATCCCGGGCCCGCGGCGCCGGCGGCCGCCGGTGGTCCCGCAGGGCCCACCTCGGGCCCCACGAACGACGGCAACGGCGGCGGTTCCGGCGGGGGATCCGCTGACGGTCCCGGCGGCGACTCGGGCGGCAGCAGCGGCGGCTCCGGGGGCAGCAGCGGCGGCAGCACCTCCGGCGGCGGCAGCACGTCCGGCGGCAGCACGTCCGGCGGCAGCAGCTCCGGCGGCGGCAACACCTCCGGCGGTGGCAGCACCTCCGGCGGCGGCAGCACCTCCGGTGGCGGCAGCACGTCCGGTGGCGGCAGCACCTCCGGCGGCGGCAGCAGCGGCGGCGAGTCGGGCAGGTCCGATGCCGGCCTCGGCAACGGTGCCGAGGGCGGGGACAGTGAAGCCAATGACACCGATCCCGGCAACAGTGGCGACAACAACAACGCCGGCAACGCCGGCAGTCAGGGCCAGGGCGATCCCGGCGGCGGCCAGGGCAACGGCGGCAGCAATGGCGGGGGCAATGGCGGCGCCGAAGGCAACGGCGGCGGTGGCCAGAACAGCGCCGGCGGCAGCGGCAGGGGCCGGGGCTAGCGTGACGTCGCGAGGGATCGGGGGCCCCCGCGGCCCGCTTTCCCCGGCACTCCTCGGGACGCCCGGCCAATTGGCCGGGCGTTTCCTTTTTCGCCGGACCGACGGACGGCCCGGCGGCCGACGATGACGCGGCGGCGCGCTCCCGACCGGGTCAGCCGAGCATCACCTGCAGTCCCACCGCGCCGGCGTAGAGGCCGAGCACCGAGACGCTCTCGAACCCGATGTTTCCAGGCCCGCGCCGTTCGCGCATGACGAGGCCGAGCAGCAGGATCCCGCTCATCGTCAGGCCCACCGTCAGCCAGAACAGGTCGCCCCTGCCGATCGCGTGATAGAGGGAGCCTTCGCGGTAGAAGATGTCCGACAGCGACAGGAACAGAACGTCGAAGCTGTTGCCGCCGATGATCCCGCCGACGGCGAGCTGCAGCGCGCCGCTCCGGACGGCGACGAGCGTCGTCACCAGCTCCGGCATCGAGGTGACGACCGCGGTCATCAGCGCGCCGACCGCCGTCTCGCTGATCCCGAGCTCGTCCGACAGCCGGCCGCCGGTCTTGGCGAGCGCGAAGCCGGCGACGCCGAGCACCGCCGCGAGGCCCGCGAGGCGCAGCACGAGGGTCAGAAGCCCCCGCCCCCGGTCCGGCTCCTCGTCCGGGGTGTCGTCCCTCGTCTCGGGCGTGCGCACCGGCTTCCACATCGGCTCGTCCTTGACCCGCGCTGTGGCCCTGAGCCCGAGCAGGTACACGGCGATCAGCACGATCGACACCGGATGCACCGCGAGGACCGTGATGCCCGGCGTGGCGAACGCTGCAAGCGGCAGCGAGAGCATCACCAGCAGCAGCCCGCACTGGAAGATGTTGGTGATGTCTGCGGACGCGTGCTCGAGATTGGTGCGCCGGTGGATCACGTCGGCGAGCGCCAGGAAGGCGGTCTGCGCGGCTATGCCACCGACCCCGTTCGCGAAGGCGAGCGACGCGCGCCCGTCGAGCGCCGCGGTGGCCGACACGACGATGCCCGAGAGCGAGGTCGTCGCGCCGAGGACGACGCCGCCGACCAGCGCCTCGCCGAGCCCGGTCTTGTCGGCGATGCGGTCGGCGAGGCCGGTGATCCGCACCCCTGCCAGCACCACGGCGACGCCGGCGGCGGCGAAGATCGCGGCGACGATCCAGAGCGGCATGCCGCTCAGCATCCCCTGCCCTCCGCCGCGCCGGCGGCTCCCTGCCCCGTCACATTCCGATCGGCCTCGTTACCTGGGGCTGCCCGGCCGCGGCCAGGCGCTCCGCCGCCAGCCGCGCGATCTGCAGCACCATCGCCTTCCGTCGCGACGGCGCCAGGGTCGCCGGGCGTGCCTGCCGCAGGATCTCGCCGTCGTAGCCGTCGGCCAGGATCAGGCCGTGCTCCGGCGGCAGGATCTCCGTCGGGAAGCTCTCCGGCACCGCGAAGAAGAGCGCGTCGCACCAGTCGAGATAGCCCTGCCACTTGCGGTCGGTGCGGAAGTCGGCGCGGCTCGACTTGACCTCGACGCACCAGATCTCGCCCCTGGGCCCGAGCGCGACGACGTCCATCCTGAGCCGCTCGCGCGTCGTGAACTCGGTCAGGCAGGCGAAGCCGCGCGCGCCGAGCGCCCGGCAGACGCCGCGCGCGATCAGCACGCCCGGCGCTGCCTCCCGTTCCCGAACATGCCCGGCCGTCATCGGCGCCACCGTTTCCGTTCACGTGCTGTTCCTCCTGCCTACCATGTGTTGCCGGCGCCGGAAACCCGTTCGCGGCGGCGCTTGCCGCCCGCCTCCCCCCGCCGTGGGGCGGGACCGTGAGCGGGCGCGGCGCGGGCCCTGCCCCGCTCTCCCGCCTCTGGCGCTTCGGCGTCGCGGGCGCCGCCGCGACGGCCGTGCACGTGGCGGTCGGCCTCGGCCTGCACACCGGGCTCGGCCTGTCGCCGCTCTGGGCCAACGGCGTGGCATTCGCGGCGGCCGTCGTCGTGAACTTCGCGGCCCAGGCGCGCCTGACCTTTCCCGAGGCGCCGGCCGGCGGCGACGCCTTCCTGCGCTTCGTCGCCGCGGCGCTGGCCGGCTTCGCGCTCAGCCAGGCGATCGTCGGCGCGGTCACCGGGCCGCTCGGCCGGCCCTACTGGGTCGCCCTCCTCGCCGCGCTCGCCGTCGTGCCGGCGCTCAGCTTCTGGGCGATGCGCCGCTGGGCGTTCCGCGGTCATGCCTCCCCCCCTGGATCGGACAGGTGACGGTCACGGCCAGACCGCCCGCGTCGTCGATCGCGATCGAGCCGCCGAGCTTCTGCGCCGCCGCGCGGATGACCCGCCAGCCGAGCGAGCGCGAGGTCATCATCGTCTCCGGATCATCGACCTCGGCTCCGTTGTCGACGACGCGAAGGACCAGGACGTCGTTCTCGCGCCGGGCCTCGATCCGGATCACGAGGGGCGCCCCGTCGGGCGGCGTCGCGTGCTTCATCGCGTTGGTCACGAGCTCGTTCACGAGGATCCCGACCTCGACCGCCAGATCGGGGTCGAGCGAGATCTCCTCGATATCGCACTCGATCGTCGCGGACTTGTCGGAGAAGGCGCTGCCGAGGCTGCCCGCGAGCTCGCTCAGATAGGCCCTGAGCTCGATCTCGCCGATGCCGTCGGAGTGGTGCAGGAAGCTGTGCACCAGCCCCAGCGCATGGACCCGGCCGGCGAGCGCGGCGAGCGCCTGGCGCGCTTCCTCCGATTCCACCTGCCGCGCCTGCATCGCCGCGTAGGAGTGGATGATCGCGAGGTTGTTCTTGGTGCGGTGGTGCAGCTCGCGCTGCAGGAAGGCCTGGCGCGCCAGCGCATCGCGGAGCGCGCGGTTCTGCTCGGTCAGCTCGTCGATCGGGTTCCGCCGCGCCGCCTCTCCCAGCGCATCGGCGATGCGGCGCGCGAGCGCCGCCGGCTCCTCGGTGCCGTCGAACAGCACGCCGAGCTCGACCCGGGTGCCGCCGGCCCCGGTCGCGAGGTCGAAGCGGTCGGTGATGCGCCGCGCGCCGCGGATGCCGAGGCCGAGCCCGTGCGCCGAGGTGTAGGTGCCGCGGAGCACCGCGTCGATCTCGCCGATCCCGGGCCCCGTGTCCCGGACCGTCGCGATCAGCGCCGTCCGCCGCCCCGCCGCGCGCACCGCGAGCTCGACCTCGCCGTCCCGGCCGTATTGCAGCGCGTTGCGCGCGATCTCGGACACGGCCGTCGCGAACCGGGTCTGGTCGTTCAGGCTGCCGCCGGCGGCCGCGACCGCCGTGCGCGCGGCGCGGCGCGCATGACTGACGTCGCCGTCGCGCTCGAGCCGGACGGTGGTGACGACGGCCATGCCCTACCGCGCCCGCACGACGACCACGCCGCTGTCGTCGCTGCCGCGTCGCCGCCGCCGGTAGAGCGTCGCGGCGATCGTCATCGGCTCGCGCTGCAACAGGCTCGGCGGCTCGCTGCCGCGCCCGCGCTCCTGCAGCCCGTCGGTCCAGAGAACGAGGAGCGCACCCGGCGCCCAGGGGTAGGACAGCACCGCCTTGCGCCGCGTCGCCTGCCCCGCGATGCCGGCGGCCGAGACGATGCCGGAACGCTCGCTGCCGCGGATGACCTCGCCCCGGATGTTGCCGATCCCGAGCGCCCGCAGCGTGCCTTCGCCGTGGGAGATCTCGGCCAGCACCATCGCGGCGCCCCGCTCGCCCGCCAGCGACTCCGAGAGCAGGGGCTCGACCCGCTCGAGCTCCGTGTTGTCGGCGTCATGAAAGGCGGCGGTCGCCCGCTCGGCCACCGCGGCCGCATTCGCTCCGTGGCCGAGCACGTCGAGGAGAACGACCAGGCTCCGCTCGGCGCCGCGCCGGAAGGCCCAGGCATCGCCGCCGCGCTCGGTGCCGGGCTTCGGCACGATGACGCCGGCGGCGCGGAGGTCCGGGTCCTCGGCGCCGTCGTCCGCGACCACCGTCGAGGTGACGGTCGTGCCGCCGGCATCGCTGTGGATGTCGAAGCGGTCGCTCAGGCGCCTGATCGCGCCGAGGCCGCCGCCGAGGCTGCGGCCTTTCCCCGCCGTGGTGTACCCGTCCTCGAGCGCCTTCTCGACCGAGGCGAGGCCCGGCCCGGTGTCGGTGCCGACGACCGTCACTCCCGGCGGCTCGTCGCGCTCGGTCGGCGCGAGTATCAGTTCGCCCTCCGTCGCGTGGCGCATCAGGTTCGTGCCGATCTCGGTCACGACGAGGGCCAGGCGGTCGCGCGCGTCCTCGCCGAGGCCCCGCTCGCGCGCAAGCCGGAGCGCCCGGCGCCGCACCGTGCCGACCTGGCTCGCATCGGTGACCGGGAAAAGCATCATCTGAGCCGGGTCTCCAGGCGGACGGTGGTGCCGAGCCGGACCGACGAGCGGATGTCGAACCGGTCGACGAGCCGCCGGGCGCCGCCGAGGCCGTGGCCGAGGCCGCCGCCGCTGGTGTAGCCGTCCCTCAGCGCCTGCTCCAGGTCGTCGATGCCCGGCCCCCGGTCGGTGCACTCGGCGATCAGCACCGGTTCGCCCGAGGCCCGGCCCAGCGTGAAGCGGATGTTTCCGCCGCCGCCGTGGACGACCGCGTTGCGCGCGATCTCCGAGACCGCGGTCACGAAGCGGGTGCGCTTGATCACGCTGGCCCCGTTCGCCGACATCGCCTCGTTCGCCGCGCGCCGGGCGCGGGCGACGTCCTGCGGCGAGACGAGCGGAACGGCCCATGTCCTGCTCCCGTCATCCGCCACGCCGGCCATGATCCAGCAGCATCATCGCCTTGTCGGCGTTGAGCGCGGTCTCGACGCCGTCGAGCTCGAGGCCGAGCTCGACGAGGGTCATCGCGACCGCGGGGCGCATCCCGGCGACGATCGTGCGGGCGTTCATCAGGCGCGACATCTCGGCCATGTTGCCGAGCATCCGGCCGGCGAAGGTGTCGACGATCTCGAGCGCCGAGATGTCGATGATGACCCCGTGCGCGCCGGTGCGCGCGATCTCGTCGACCAGCCGGTCCTGCAGCGCCAGCACGGCCCGGTCGTCGAGGTCGTCCTGGATGGCGACGATGATGCACCCGGTGACGGTGACGACCGCGGCGCCGTGAACCTGCTCCATGCCCTGCCCCCCCGGTCAGCGGGCGTTGACCGACAGGCCGATCCGCTCGAAGGCATAGGAGAGCCCGCTCTGCAGATCGACCCGGGTGATCACGTTCGGCATCTCGACGCCGAGGTGCACGATCGTCTGCGCGATCTTCGGGCTCACGCCGCAGATCACGCACTCGGCCCCCATCAGCCGCACGGCGGCGGCGGTCTTGAGCAGGTGCTGCGCCACCAGCGTGTCGACGGTCGAGACGCCGGTTATGTCGATCACCGCGACCTCGGCCTCGCGCTCGACCAGCGCCTCGAGCAGGTTCTCCATCACGGTCTGGCTGCGATAGCTGTCGAGCGTGCCGATCAGCGGCACGGTCACGATCCGGTCCCAGAGCTTGACGACGGGCGCCGAGACCTCGCTCATCTCGTCGCGCTGCTGCTCGATCACCTGCTCGCGCCGGTGGACGAACACCTCCATCGCGTGCAGCGCCAGGGTGTCGACGATCTTGCTGGCGCGCCAGATCTCGGCCACCAGCGCGTCCGCGTCGCTGCCGAGCCGCTTCTTCAGCGCCTCGAAGATGCCGGGCTTCATGGCGGCGATGAACTGGGACATCTCGAGCGGGTTCACGCCGCGCTCGATGCGCGCGTCGCTGAGGCTCTCGATGCTCGTCCGGACGCTGTCCCAGTGCGGGCTCTGCAGGTCCGGGATGCCGTCCGTCGGCGCCTCGCGCATGGCGCGGACGAGCTCGCCGAGCAGCGCCTTGCTCTGCTGCTCGCTCTCCTCCGCCGGCACCAGGTCGGTGCGCCGCAGCCCCTCGTCGCTCTGCGTCCGCAGCCACCGGGCCAGGACGGCGTCGTACTCCTCCTGCAGCGCCTCGGAGAGACGGTCTTCGGTGTCGGTCATGTCTGGGAAACTCCCCTCGTCGTCGCACCCGGCGCCAGCGGCACTGGGCAACATAGTCGGGCACGCGCGCTTGCAAACTCCGCCGCCGGGCGTCGGGCGCCGTGGCGGCCGGGGCCTGCCGCTCAGAGCGCGCCGAGCCTCGCTTCCGGGTCGTAGGTGCCGTCGACGTCGCGCGTGACGGCCTGGGCGCAGCGCATGGCGCCCGTCGCCGGATCGTGCGCGTAGGACGGGCTGCCGTAGAGCTGCCAGCCGTCGGCCAGGGCCTTCGTGACCTTGTGGCAGAAGGCGGCGTCGTCCTCGCCCGTCAGCAGGCGGTACGCGGTGAAGCGGCTCATCGCGGGAACGGCCAGACGCCGACCCAGGTGTGCACCGCCGCGATCACGGCGAAGACGACGAGCGAGATCGCGAGCGTCCGCGCCCAGCGGGCGCCGCTCCACTCGTATTCCTGCGGCGGCTTGCCGTCGCGCCGATTGATCGCGACCATCGCGACCACCCCCCAGGCGAGCAGGCCGCCGAACAGGATGATCGAGGCGAGGTCGCCGTTGACGGCCAGGTGCGCGACCGCCCAGGTCTTCACGCCGTTCAGCATCGGGTGCCGCGTGAAGCGGCGGACCGGGCTCTTCGGCGCGGTGCCGGCGAACAGCACGACCGCCAGCAGCATCAGCAGGTTGTTGAGGTGGACGGTCCATGGGGGCGGGTTCCAGACGGGGATGAATGCCGCGCGCTGGTAGCCGATGACCATCAGCACGAGCGAGAGCAGGATCAGCACCGCCATCGCGCCCTTGACCGGGCCCTCGCCGTAGCGCTCGGCGAGGCCGCGGCGCCAGGCCGGCGCCATCGGCTTGACCAGATGCGCCGCCGACCAGAGGACGAGGCCGAGGATCATGAGAAGCATGGCCGCACTCCCGCTCGGGCGCGGCCGCGGAGCCGGCGCGCGCACCGCGAGGGCGATAGCGCGCGCGC
>DATKCY010000153.1:0-35778 GCA_035512995.1 Thermohalobaculum sp. | reverse complement strand
CCCGGTGCTGCATCACGAGGTCGCGGAACCGGGCGAAGGCCCCGGCCCCGGAGCACGCGCCGAGCGGCTGGCCGAGCGCCAGCATGATCCAGTCGAGGAGCGGCCCCCGGCCCGGCGGCATGCTCGACACCAGGCCGACGGTCAGGTCTTCCGGCAGCTCCGCGAGGAGCCGCCCGATCAGGGTGGTCTTGCCGGTGCCGGCCTCGCCGGTCAGGAGGGTGATCGGCGCCCGGCTCGCGAGCCCGTAGTCGAGCACGGCATAGGCCTCGGCATGGCCGTCGGACCAGTGAATCCCGTGCGCGTCCGGAACCGTGGAGAAGGGCCGCGTGGTCAATCCGTAGAACGCCTCGTACATCGGACGCGAGTCCTCTGCGGCTGTGCCTCGTCGCTCCCGGAGCCGGCGCGGGCGCGGCCCGGAGTTCAGCGCAGTAACGAATTGGAAACGCCATTCCTTAAGGATGCATTAAGGACAATTCGGGGAACGGCGGGCGGCGGCCCCGCGCCGGCGGCCCCTGCGGGCCGCGACCGGCGCGTCGGGCGCGCGTCCCGGGGCTTGCGGTCCGGGGCTTCCCGACGACCGCGCGGCCGACTGCGCGCAACCCTCACGGGCACGCGCCCCGGCTTGACAGCCGCTGCCCGGCGCTGAACCGTCACCGGCACAGGCGGCCGCGCTTCCGGGCGCCGCCACGAACAGGGAGACGCACCATGCGCATGATTCTGACCACCGCAGCCGTCGCCGCCGCGCTCGCGGCCGGCGCCGCCCGGGCCGAGACCTGGGACATGCCGATGGCCTATGCCGAGAGCAACTTCCACACCGAGAACGCCAAGGAGTTCGCCGCCGACGTCGCCGAGTGCACCGGCGGCGAGCTCGAGATCATCATCCACGGCGCCGGCTCGCTCTACGGCGGCGACCAGATCAAGCGCGCCGTGCAGACCGGCCAGGCGCCGATCGGCGAGCGCCTCCTGTCGGCGCACGCGAACGAGGCCGCGATCTTCGGCTTCGACAGCGTGCCCTTCCTCGCGACCTCCTACGAGGAGTCGGAGAAGCTGATGGACGCCGCGCGTCCCGCGCTCGAGGAGGAGCTCGACGCCCAGGGACTGATGCTCCTCTACACGGTGCCGTGGCCGCCGCAGGGCCTCTACGTGAACAAGGAGATCAACTCGGCCGCGGACCTCGCGGGCCTCAAGTTCCGCGCCTACAACAACGCGACCGCGCGGCTCGCCGAGCTCGCCGAGATGCAGCCCGTGCAGATCGAGGCGGCCGAGCTCTCGCAGGCGCTCGCGACCGGCGTCGCCGAGGCCTTCATCTCGTCGGGCGCCACCGGCTACGACCAGAAGGTGTGGGAGCACCTGAGCCACTTCTACAACCTGCAGGCCTGGCTGCCGCGGAACGCGATCATCGTGAACAAGGACGCGTTCGCGGCGCTGCCCGAGGACCAGCAGCGGTGCCTGATCGAGGCCGGCAAGACGGCGGGCGGGCGCGGCGCCGCCGAGAGCGAGGAGCTCTCGAACTGGTATCTCGAGGAGCTCGCGAAGGCGGGCATGACGGTCGGGGACCCGAGCGACCAGCTCCGCTCCGACCTCTCGGCGTTCGGCGAGACCATGGCCGGCGAGTGGGCCGAGGAGGCCGGCGAGGCCGGCCAGGCCGTGCTCGACGGCTACAGCGGCTCGTGAGGCGCGCGGGCCGGGGCGACGGCTGCCGTCCGCCCCGGCACGCGCCCGACCCCGCCGCGCGAGGCGCGGGCACGTGCCTCCCCTCGTCGCGGCGTCGCTCCCGGGCACCCCGGCGGTCCCATGGGCGGCTCGGCCCATGACCGGGGAGGCGGAGGTGCATCAGCCGGTCGACGTCTCCGAGCCGGTCTCCCGGCCGCCGCGCCCGACCGCGCTCGGCCGCGGCCTCGACCGGCTCTACGGGGCCGCGGGGGCGGTCGCCGCCGTCTTCATGGTGCTTCTGCTGGGCCTGATCCTCGCGCAGATGGCGACGCGCTGGCTCGGCGTCACCTTCCCGGGCGGGACCTCGTACGCCGGCTACGCGATGGCGTGGGCGAGCTTCCTCGCCCTCGGCTACGCGCTCGACCGGGGGGCGCACATCCGCGTGTCGCTCATGCTCCTGAAGCTCGGCCGCTGGCGCCGCTGGGGCGAGGTCTGGTGCTTCTGCATCGCGCTGGCCGTCGCCGTCTTCTTCGCCCGCTACGCGGTCAGCGCCAACCGGTGGTCGTTCGAGCTCGGCGACGTCAGCCAGGGCCGCGACGCGACCCCGCTCTGGATCCCCCAGCTCGCGATGTCGGCCGGCGCCGTCCTCCTCCTCGTCGTGATCGTCGACCACCTCGTCCGCCTGCTCTCCGGCTCCCATGCCGGCGTCGAGCCCGACGAGGGCTGGACCAGCGACCGCGGCCTCGGGCCGCTCCGCCTGTTCGCCGCGGCGGTCGTCGGCGTCGTCGCCGCGATCGGCTTCACCGACCTCGGCGACCTCCTCGGCGGCGCGGTCGCGGCCAAGGCGGCGCTGTTCCTGTTCGTCCTGTTTTTGCTCCTCGGCACCGGCGTCTGGGTCGGGCTCGCCCTTCTCGGCGTCGCCTGGGTCGGAATGGAGGTATTCACCCCGCGCCCCGCCGGCGATGCCATGGCGACGGTGGTCTGGGCCGCCTCGTCGAGCTGGACGCTGACGGCGCTGCCGCTGTTCATCTGGATGGGCGAGATCCTCTACCGCACCCGCCTCTCGGAGGACATGTTCCGCGGCCTCGCGCCCTGGATGACGCGGCTGCCGGGCGGCCTGCTGCACACAAACATCGTCGGCTGCACGATCTTCGCCGCCGTCTCGGGCTCGTCCGCCGCGACGCTGACGACGGTCGGCAAGATGTCGATCCCCGAGCTCCGCCGCCGCGGCTACCCGGAGTTCATGACGATCGGCACGCTCGCGGGCGCGGCCACCCTCGGCCTGATGGTGCCGCCCTCGCTCGTCCTCATCGTCTACGGGGTCACGATCAACGAATCGATCTCGAAGCTCTTCATGGCCGGAATCTTCCCGGGCCTGGTGCTGGCGCTCCTGTTCATGGGCTACGCCGCGGCGTGGCATTTCGTCCGGCCCGACCAGCGGGCCGAGCCCGATCCGCCGATGCCGCTCGGGCAGAAGCTCTGGACCGCGCGCTACCTGATCCCGGTCACGGCGCTGATCGTCGCCGTCATCGGCTCGATGTATCTGGGCTACGCGACGCCGACCGAGGCCGCGGCGCTCGGCGTCGTCGGCGCGCTGATCCTGGCCGCGGTCCAGAGGTCGCTGACCGTCGCAACCTTCGCCGACGCGCTGATGGGCGCGGTCCGCACCTCGGCGATGGTCATGTTCATCCTGATGGGAGCCGCGTTCCTGTCGCTCTCGATGGGGTTCACGGGGCTGCCGCGCGCGCTCGCCGGCTGGATCGCGGCGCAGGACTTCTCGGTCTTCGCGCTGATCGCGGCGCTCATGGTGTTCTACATCATCGTCGGCTGCTTCCTCGACGGCATCTCGTCGGTCGTGCTGACGATGGCGGTGGTCGAGCCGATGGTGAACGTGCCGGCCTTCCGCGAGGCAGGCTTCGACATGATCTGGTTCGGCATCTTCGTCGTCGTCGTCGTCGAGATGGCCCAGATCACCCCGCCGATCGGCTTCAACCTGTTCGTCCTCCAGGGCATGACCCGCCATTCGATGGGCTACATCGCCCGCACCGCCCTGCCGATGTTCGCGCTGATGGTGCTGATGGTCGGCATCCTGGTTCTGATCCCCGAGCTCGCCACCTGGCTGCCCGAGCAGATGCGGACCCGGCCGGCGGGCTGATCCCTCTTCCCGCCGCGCCGCAACCCACGCTATCAGACTGCCAGTTTTGCACCGTGGAGCCTTCGCATGACCGACCGCCTGCCGCACGAGAAGGGCTTTCACGTGTCCTGGGAGCAGATCCACCGGGACAGCCGGGCGCTGGCGTGGCGGCTCGACAAGCAGGGGCCGGGGCCGGGGGGCGAGTGGCGCGCCCTCGTCGCCGTCACCCGCGGCGGCATGGTGCCGGCCTGCATCGTCGCGCGCGAGCTCGGCATCCGGATCGTCGACACGATCTCGGTCAAGAGCTACGATCACCAGTCCCGGTCGGACGCGCAGGTTCTGAAGGCGCCGAGCGAGGAGGTCGGCGAGGGCGAGGGCGTGCTGATCGTCGACGACCTCGTCGACACCGGCCGCACGCTCGAGGTCGTGCGCGAGCGCTACCCGAAGGCGCATGTCGCGACCGTCTACGCCAAGCCCAAGGGTCGGCCGCTGGTCCACACCTTCATCACCGAGGTCAGCCAGGACACCTGGATCTTCTTCCCCTGGGACATGGCGCTCATGTATGTCGAGCCGTATCGCGGTCCCGACTGAGGCGCTCCGGCCCCCGCCCCGCAGCCCGCGATTTACTTCCGCTTAACTGCAAATCACCGATATTCCGGGCGAGGCAGAGGCAGGGCAAAAAGCGGTGAGAGAACGGGCATGACCGGCCATCAACCTGGCAGCGAGAGCGACCGCTGCACCCAGATTCTGAGGCGGGTTCATCTCCCGCTCGAGAATCTGGAATTCACGATCGACAGCTACATCCAGGACAACGCCACCCTGCTCGACAGGCAGACCCGCACGATGCTGATCGCGGTGCGGGAGAACGTGCATCGGCTGGCCCATACGTCGCGGGTGCTCGCGACGCCCTCGTCCGACGCAGCCGAGGCCGAGGATGCGGACGCGGGCGATCTGGTCAGCGAGGTGCTGGCGGCCGGACGGTGAGACGGCCGCAATTGGCGAGATCGCCCGGTCAGAGCCTGCCCCGGACCTGATCCGGGGCCGGGCAATGACGTCAGAAAGGTCGGGGACATCTGGCCGTTGGATCAGACGACCGCTCCGGACCGCGGCGCGTCGGCTGATCGTGGCGCCAGCGCGCGACGAGGCGCCGGAGCACCGAGTCCCCGCGGGCAAGGCGCGCTCAGGCCTGTCGGCCCGAGCCCTTCCCGGAACGGGCTTTGCCCTCCCGCGCCTCCGGGCGCGCGCCGGCGTCGGCCAGCGCCTCGCGGAGCGCGCCCTCCATGCGCTCGAGCTCCTCCTCGGCGTCGGCGCGGCGGGCGCGGCCTTCCTCGGCGATCCTCAGCGTGTCCTCGATCGTCGCGAGCAGCGTCTCGTTCGCCTGCCTCACCGAATCGATCGAGACGATCGAGCGCTCGCTCTCCTCGCGCACCTCGCGGTTCGCCGCCCGCATCTGCTCGGCGTTCGTGCGCAGGAGCTCGTCGGTCAGGTCGGTCGCCTCGCGGAGCGCGCCCGCCGCCTCGCGCGAGTGCAGCACCGCCACCCCCTGCGCCAGCTGGTTGCGCCAGAGCGGCAGGGTGTTCGCGATCGTCGAGTTGATCTTCACGACCAGCGACTTGTCGTTCTCCTGCACCATCCGGATCGAGGGCAGCGACTGCATCGTCACCTGGCGCGTGAGGCGCAGGTCGTGGACGCGCCGCTCGAGCTCGTCGCGCGCGGCGGAGAGGTCGCGCAGCTGCTGGCTCGCCAGCATCGCGGCGTCGCCCTCCGACTCCTGGGCCCGGCGGCGGAGCTCCGGGATCTCGGTGCCGTCGAGACGCCCGAGCTTGATCTCGCCGGCGGCGATGTAGAGGCCGAGCTCGTGGAAGAAGTCGAGGCTCCGCCCGTAGAGCTTCTCGAGCATCTTCAGGTCCTTGAGCAGGACCGTCTCGTGCCCGAGCAGGCGGTCGGTGATCTCGTCGATCTGGCCGCGCACCGTCTCGTAGCGCGCGATGAAGTTGGCGATCGGGCGGGAGCGGGAGAAGACCCGCTCCCACCAGCTCCGGCGCCGTCCGGGCTCGATCTCCTCGATCTCGAAGCCGCGGAGCGTCGTGACCATCTCGCGAAGCGTCGCGCCGACCGGGCCGACCTCCTTGTTCCGCACCCCCTCGAGCATCTCATCGGAGATCGAGTTCAGGCGCGACTGCGCGCCCGCGCCGAACTTCACGATCGTCTGCGGGTTCTCCATGTCGAGCTCGGTGACCCGGCGGTCGATCTCCTCCTTGGTCGCGGGGTCGAGCGTGCCCGTGACCTCGATCTCCGGGGCTGGGTCGGGCAGGGGCTCGGGGCTCAGCGCCTCGGCCTCGGCGGCTCGGGCCGTCTTCTCGTCGGGCATCGTCGGGGCTCCCAGCTTCTCGGACGTCCGGTTTTCAGGTATCGCGGGCCAGGCGCTCGCGCAGCACCTCGATCTCGACCTCGAGCTCGCTCCGGTCCTCGAGCAAGAGCGTCTCGCGCCCGCGCGCGAAGCTCCGCTCGAGCTCGTCGAGGAGCGCGAGGTAGTCGGTGCGGAGGGTCGGGTCGCGCGTCTCCGCCTGGTGCTCGACATACTTGCGCGTCGCCTCGTGCGCGCCGGTCAGGTAGACCGAGAGGTAGCGGCGCGCCCGCGGCAGGTCGCGCGGGTCGGCCTCGATCCGGCCGAGGATCGAGCGGACGGCGGCGAGCATCGCGTCCACCTTGCGCGCGATCCCGCGGTCGCGCAGGCGATGCGCCAGCGCCTCGATCTCGGCGGTCTTCTCGTAGGCGCGGGCGAGCGCGCCGGCGACCCGCTTCGCCTCCGGGCCGTTGACGTCGATCCCCTTGGCGCGCATCGGGTCGAGCCCGAAGGCGAGCAGGTGGCTGCCCCCCGCAATCGCGCCCATGACGGCGGAGGCCGCGAGGTCGAGCCCCCATCCCGTCGCGGCGGCGAGCGCGACGCCTGCGCCCGCAAGCGTCGCCGCCAGCGCCTTTCTCGGCACGGCAGGCGGCGAGGCGACGGCGCGCGCACGATAAGCGGCCTCGGCCCGCTGCCCCTCGCGGAGCGAGAAGGCGCCGAGCTCGAGCAGGCAGAAGGCCGCGAGGTCGGCGAGCGCCGCGAGCCCCGCGCCGGCGCCGAGGTCGCCGAGGGCGGCGAAGAAGAGCGGCACCGGCAGGACGAAGAGCAGGAGCCCGCGGAGGTCGACCCGCATCGCGGCCCGGCCGCGGAACGGGTTGGCGGCCTCCGCCACGCGCCCGGCGGTGTCGTCCGCGCCCGCCGTCACGCCAGCGCCTGGCACGACGTGATCCCGATGACGGCGACGAGCACGACGAAGGCGAGCCAGCCAATCATGGATCTCGACATGGCGAAGGCTCCGGCTCCCGTGGACGACCATGCGTTTTATGTGTGGATCGGCCGCGCGATCACAAGCCCGGGCGCGATTGCGGCGGCCGGGCGCCGCGCTAGGGTGGCGGTGAAACGCTGCCGCGGAGCCGGAATGCGACCGAACCGATCCACCCTCGTCTGCCTCTGGGTGCTGGCGGCGCCGGCTTTCCCGGGCGCCGAGGAGCCGCCGCCGGCGCACCCGCTGGACGGCGTCATCCTGGACGTGGCGAGCGGCGAGCGGCTGAACGCGCCCGCGCTTGCCGCCCGCCTCGCGGAGGCGGACGTCGTCGTGCTGGGCGAGGTCCACGACAACGCCGGGCAGCACCGCCGGCAGGCGTGGCTCATGGCACGGCTGGACCCGGCGGGCGTGGCCTTCGAGATGGTGCCGGCGGAGCGCACGGAGCCGCTCGCGGCGCTGGCGGAGGAGGCGCGCGATGCCGCCGCGTGGGCCGCGGCCCTGCCCGAGGCGCTCGACTGGGCGGAATCGGGCTGGCCCGACTGGACGCTCTATCGGCCGGTGTTCGAGGCGGCGTACGGCGCGCGGCTGGTCGGCGCCGGCGTGGCGCGCGATGCCCTTTCGGCCGCGGTCAGGGACGGCGCGGCCGCGGCCTTCGGCGCCGGCGCCGAACGGGCCGGCCTGGCGGAGCCGCTGCCGGGGCCGGCGCAGGCCGAGGCGGTGGAGGAGATGCGCGTCAGCCACTGCGACGCGCTGCCCGAGGAGATGCTGCCCGGCATGGTCGAGGCGCAGCGGCTGCGCGACGCCCGCTTCGCCGCCGCCGCCCTCGCGGCGCTCGAGGCCGGCGCGCCCGCGGTGCTGATCACCGGCAACGGCCACGCCCGGACCGACCGCGGGGTGCCGGCCTACCTGGCGCGGATGGCGCCGGAGGCCCGCGTCCTGGCGCTCGGCCAGATCGAGGTCGGCGAGGATGCGGCCGCGCTCGCGGACGACGCCGGCCCCGACGGCCGCGGGTTGCCCTACGACTTCGTCTGGTTCTCCCGGCCCGCCGAGCGCGAGGATCCGTGCGCCGCCTTTGCCGGATGACGGGCGGGACCGCGCGGCAGGGCGGCCTTCGGCCCGCCGGCCGGCGCCGCCGGGCGGGCTGAAGCGCGCGCTACGCCGAAGGCCCGCGCTCTGCTAGTCTTGCCGCCCATGCAGGCCCTCTGCCGCGATTGCCTGAGCTGGTTCGACCGGGACCCCGGCCGGCGCTGTCCGGCCTGCGCCCGGCCCCGCCTCGTCCGCCACGAGGAGCTCGGCCGCCTCGGCATCGCGCACATGGACTGCGACGCCTTCTACGCGGCCGTGGAGAAGCGCGAGGACCCCGCGCTTGCCGACCGGCCGCTGATCGTCGGCGGCGGCAGGCGCGGGGTCGTGACGACCTGCTGCTACATCGCGCGGATCGCCGGCGTCCGCTCGGCGATGCCGATGTTCAGGGCGCTGAAGCTTTGCCCCGAGGCGGTGGTGCTGAAGCCGCGCATGGAGCTCTACGCCCGGGTCGGCCGGGATGTCCGTGCGATGATGCTGGAGCTGACGCCGCTGGTCGAGCCTTTGTCGCTCGACGAGGCGTTCCTGGACCTCGTCGGCACCGAGCGGCTGTTCGGGGCGCCGCCGGCGCTGTCGCTGGCGCGCCTGGCCGCCCGGATCGAGCGCGAGGTCGGGATCACCATCTCGATCGGCCTCAGCCACAACAAGTTCCTGGCGAAGATGGCGTCCGACCTCGACAAGCCGCGCGGGTTCTCCGTGATCGGCCGGGCGGAGACGGAAGCGTTCCTCGGCCCCCGGCCGGTCGGGGCGATCTGGGGCGTCGGCCCGGCGCTGGGCCAGCGGCTCGAGCGGGACGGGCTGAGGCGCATCGCCGACCTCCGCGGACTCGACCGGGCGGAGCTGATGCGGCGCTACGGACGGCTCGGGCAGCGGCTCCACGACCTCTCGCGCGGGATCGACCCGCGCACGGTCTCGCCGAACGGCACGCCGAAGAGCATCTCGTCCGAGACGACGTTCGACGACGACCTGTCGGACACCGAGCGCCTGCGCGGCCATCTGTGGCGGCTCGCGGTGCGCACCTCGGACCGCGCCAAGGCCGCAGGGCTGGCCGGCGGCACGGTGACGCTCAAGCTCAAGACCGCGGCGTTCCGGCCGCTCAGCCGCCAGGTGGCGCTCGCCCGGCCGACCCAGCTCGCGACCACGATCGACGCGGCGGCCGAGCCGCTGCTGCTGCGGATGATGGAGGCCGCCCCCTTCCGCCTGATCGGCGTCGGCCTCAGCCATCTGAGCGCCGCCGGGGGGACGGGCGACCCCGGCCTGTTCGGCCCCGCCGAGGACCCCCGCGAGCGCGCCGAGCGCGCCAGCGACACGATCCGCGCCCGTTTCGGCACCGACGCCATCGTCACGGGACGGGCGCTGCGGTGAGGCGGGAGACGGGGCCACGATCCGCCGGCAACAGGACCGGGCGAACACCGGGCGCGGGAGTCCCTTTCGGTGCGGAAAAGCGGCTGACGCCGCCGGAATGCTCGATCTCTGTGCATTCCGGGGCTTCCGGCGGTGCCGAGTCCGGTTTCTGCCCCTTATACGTGCATGCAAAGCGGCGTTGTTGCGAGTGCACCATTGATTGTGCTGCGGTGCACACCTATCCTTCGACTCGCCCAGAGATGGGCGTTTCCTCCCTTAGACTCGGGCCGGGGCAACCCGGCCCATTTTTTTTTTGGCCCACCCGCGCAGCGGGTCATTCGGCGGCGAGCGGGGGCTCCTCGGCCAGCGGACGGACGAGGTCGGCGACGACCTGGCCGATGAGGCGGCAGAGCTCGGGGAAATCCTCGTTCGGCTCCAGGCGCTTCCGGTCGAGATAGAGGCCGCGGTCGATCTCGATCTGGATCGCGCTGACGCCGCGGGCGGGCCGCCCGTAGCGCTGGGTCACGTAGCCGCCGGCGAAGGGCGCGTTCCGGGTGACGGTCAGGCCGGCCGCCACGAACGCCTCCTGCGTGCGGGCCACCAGCGCCCGGCTCGCCGTGGCGCCGAAGCGGTCGCCGAGCACGATGTCCGGGCTGCGCCCGCGCACGCGCGGCGCGGCGCGAAGCGCCTCGGACGGCATCGAGTGGCAGTCGTAGAGGACCGCGGTGCCGAAGCGGGCGCGCGCCTCCTCGATCAGGCCCTCGAGCGCCGCGTGAAAGGGCACGTGCACGTCCCGGATCCGCTCCTCGGCCTCCTCGCGCGCGATCTTGCCGGAATAGATTTCCGCGCCCTCGGCCACGACCCGCGGCACGACGCCGAGGCCGGCGGCGACCCGCTGGTTCAGCCCGCGCGCCTGCACGCCCTCGATCAGCGCCGGGTCGAGCTCGTCCGGCGCCCGGTTGAGGTCGAGCCAGGCCCGGGGCGCGGTCGCGGCGAGGAGCGGCGCTCCGTGCGCCGGCGCCGCGGCGAACAGGCGGTCGACCAGCACGTCCTCCGACGCCCGGAGCTGGCGCCGCGTCAGCCGCGAGCGGCGGACCAGCGCCTCCGGGTAGTCGCGCCCCGAATGCGGCGAGCTGAAGATCACGTTGGTCGCGGGACCGGGCGGGCGGAGCAGCAGGAAGGGAGGGTTGCTCATGGTGCGAAGCATATGGACGGAGCCGGGGCGAAACACCAGCCTTTCGACCGCGCGCCGCCCGTGCGGCGGGGGTTGCGCGGGCCGCGGCCCGGCACTATACGCTCGACCGGCGACGGGCGCGTAGCTCAGCGGGAGAGCACTACGTTGACATCGTAGGGGTCGCTGGTTCAATCCCAGCCGCGCCCACCATCGCCTTCCTCGGAGCGTTCTGGAGAGTGCCCGGCGAGCCCGGCCCGGCCCGGTTTTCCGGCGGGCGGGCCGTCTGCATCTCCGTCCTCGCGATCCCCCTGACCCTCTGACGCGCGGGTGCGCGCGAAGCCGGGAGGAGGCGCGGGCGCCCGCCTTCGATCAGAGCAGGAGGAACTCGAACGCGTCGGGCAGGTCCTCGAGCGCGACGACGCTGCCGTCGTCGCCCGTGAACGGGCCCGTCTCGCCGCCCTCGGGCGCGGGGATGACGTCCCCGACCGGCAGCACGAACTCCGGCTCCTCGGGCGGCGGGATGACGTCGCCGGGCAGGTCGACGTCCTCGAAGGCGAGCGCGGGATCCGTCCCGGCGCCGGCCTGCGCCCCGGCCTGCGCGTCGCCAGCCACGCCGTCGGCCTCGGCGTCCGCCTCACCGTCCGCCTCGCCGATCGAAAGGAACTCGAAGTCAGGCTCGAGCCAGTCGGGAAGGACGGCAGGCGCGTCGCTTCCGGCATCGCCCGGCAGGTCGAGATCGCCGGCGAGGTCTTCGGCTTCCGCGGCAACGGCGCCGGATGAGTCGCCGCCGGCCGGCCGAGCGTCATCCGCCTCCTCCGCCGGTTCAGCGAACCCGACGGGCGTGTCGTCGCCCTCGAAGAAGAGCGTGTCCGCGTCCAGCGACAGGAACGAATCGACAAGCGGGGGCGCATCGTCGATGAGCCAGCCCCTGTCGGCGCCGCCGGGAAGGGCGACCCCGGCCTCGATCACCTCGCCGCTCGCCGATGCCGCGAGGGCCGCGAGATAATCCGCCCCGGCGGGAACGCCGAGTCCGGTCTCGGTCCAGTGCGATCCGGCGAGGCCCATGTCGTCTCACTCCCGCGGGTACCCGTCAGGGTAGCCTCATCACATCCAAGCCGTCTATATCCCGTGAAGAAGCCGGTGCAAAGCTCTGCGCGCGCGGCGCGCGCGGTCGGCCGGACATCGGGTACCTTTTCACCGATTGACCGGGAGGCGCGGACCGATGGACCCCTATCTCCTGTTCCTCGTGGTGCTGCTGGTCGGCATCGTCGCGCTGAACTGGCGGCTGCTCGCCGCGCGGTTCGGCGGCCGGCCGTCGGCCTGCGCCTGGTCGCGGATTCCCGAACGCGACAGCGAGGGCAAGCGCGCCTGGTACTGCCCGAGCTGCAGGCGGGAGGCGCTGACCGAAGGCGGCCGCCCCGGCGACTGCGGCGCCCGGTTCGGCCGGAAGTGACGCCCGCGCCCCGCGGCCGGGGCCGACGGCGACGGGACGCCCGATCCGGCGGTCGCGGGTGGCGCGCGCCGCCCGCGCAGTATCCCTTGTCGGATGATGCAAATGGTCGCAGAATGCCTCGGGGCATGGGCGGCCGGCATCTGGCCGGCGGCAAGGGGGGAAGGCATGCGCATTCTGAACGGTGTTCTGGCCGTGATCCTGGCGCTGCTCGCGGCGGCGCAATTCAGCGATCCGGAGGCGATGGCGCTGGTGCCGGCGCTGGTGGCGGGCGCGTTCTGGACCGGGCTCGCCGCGCTGGCGCCGATGGCGCTGGCGATGCGGCCGCTGGTGGTGCTGCTGTCGTTCACGACCGCGGCGGTCCTGCTGGGCGTCTGGTACTACTTTCCGGGCGCCGAGGGCATTCTCCGGCCCGATACCTGGATCGGGGAGCAGTTCGGCGGGTTCGTCTTCGTCGTCCTCACGCTCTTCGGCGCCATGCTGACCTCGATCCGGCAGGAGAAGGTGCGCCGGCAGAAGCGGCTCGAGGAGAAGGAGGCGCGGATCTCCGAGCGCCACCGCGGCTCGCTCGCCCGCGGCGCCTGACGGAGCGTCAGGCTCACAGGCCGAACGCGCGGCGGAGCCGGGCGCGGAGGCCGGCGGGCTCTCGCGGCAGGTCGGGCAGGGTCTCGGCAAAGGCGGTGACGCTCTCGAACCGCGGCGCCTCCTGCGTGCCGAAGTGCCGGCAGAGCTCCCGGAACGGCTGCTCCATGTCCTCCGGCACCGCGACCGGGCGCGGCTCGATCCATGTCGGCCGGCCCTCCGGCACCCGCTCGCCGTCGTGCAGCACGATCGGGAGGAAGCCGTCGGCGCCGGAGAAGCGGGCGCGGTTCGTGGGCGCGTCCTTCAGATAGACCGTCACCGGTGTGCCGAAGCCGACGCAGGGCAGCGCCGTGTGCAGCCGCCGCGTCACGACCGCCTCGGCGCCCCGGATCACGTCGCAGAGCCGGGCCGCCTGCAGGAGCCGCGCCTTCGGGCCCGCGCCCCGCGCGGGTGGCACGTTGGTGATGCGCCGCGCGCGGCGGCGGACGGGCTCGGGGATGTGCCGCTCCATCGCCTCGGGGACGTCGACGAGGACGATGCCCTCGCGGCGGCGAGGGGGCGCGACGAAGCGGCCCATGAAGGTCGTGAGGCAGCCGGTGAAGCGGGCCTCGATGCCCTGCGCCGCCAGCAGGCCGACCGAGTGGGTGTCGCGGCAGCCGATCGGCTGGTGCCGCCGCCATTCGGCCAGCCAGGCCTCGTTGACGAGCTCGGGCCGCCCGACGCACTGTCCGAAGTAGTGGGGCCGGAGCGACGAGGACGGGGTCGCGCGGTGCCGCCTGACCGCGAACCACGAGTTCATGATGACGCCGTGCGGCTCGGCCAGCCGGACGCGGTCGAGCCGGTCGCGATCGACATAGGCGTCGACCGACGGCAGCACGAGCCCCTGGGCCAGCGCCTGCACCTCGTCCCCGAGATTAGGCGTCGTGAAGGCGAAGATCGCGTGCTTCATGGGTGCTCCGGGTCCGAGTCGCAGAGTGCTGGTGGTTCAACCGGAACGGAAGGGTCCGGCCTCAGCCGGGCCTTTCGTTTAAGTTGAGCCATCACGGATTCGCGAGTGGTCAGGCCCGACAGCCCGGGTGCGGGCTGTCGGAGTCTGACCACTAGCCGCTCGACAAGGCGGCAGAAGAAGCCCTCCGCGCCGCCCGTCCGCCGGCTCGCGATCACGTGCAGGCTGCGGGTCACGGCGCCCGCCAGAGCGGCGCGAGCGCCGCCGCGAGCTCGTCGACCGGGTGCGCCTCGATCGGGCGGAAGCCGCTCGCGAGCATGTCGGGGGTGAGGAAACCCTCCCCCGGCGCGAGGCGCGCGATCCGGCGGTCCTGCTCGAGCTGCGCGAGGAAGCGCTCGTGCCGCGGCTCGGGCCGCTTTGGCGGCGGCCCCGCCAGCAGCACCGGCCGACCGGTCAGCACCGCCTCGGTGACCATGCTGGCGCTCTCGGGCGTGACCACGAAGGCGTCGGCGCGGGCCAGGTAGTCGGGCATCACCGGCTCCGGCGCGCGGCCGTAGAAGACGGCGCGGTCGAGGCCCGCGCAGCCGGCGGCGGCCTCCGCCAGGATCGCCTCGCCCACGGGCCCGGTGCGGCGCGAGGTGGTGAGCAGGATGCGGGCGCCGGTGCGGTCGATCTCCGCCAGGCGGGCCGCCAGCGCCTGCCAGTCCTCGCGGCCGAAGCGGTAGCCGCTTCCGTCGCCGCCGACCAGGACCGCCACCGTGAACGGCCCCGGCTGGCGCTCCTGGCCGCCGCGCTTCGCGACCGGGGCGACCTCGAGCACGATGGCGTTCGGGAGCGCCCGGGTCGCGCCCGCGCTGCGGTTGGTCACGATCCGCGTGAAATGGCCGTGCCAGACACCGCGGAGCGACCCCGCGAACAGGTTCGGCGCGCCGGTCGCGAGGGCGAGGAGCGCGTTGGCGTAGAGCGTGTCGCCGCCGGTCGAGACGACCGCAGCCGCCCGGCGGGGCCACGGGCGGTCGAGACGATAGCCGAAGCCGAGCGCCGTGCGCGCGGCGGCGCCGCGGCGGCCGGGCGGCAGGCGCGCGGCGGCGGCGAGCGCCGCATGCAGGCCGACGCGAAGGCCCTTGACCCGAAGACGCAGGTCCAGCCGCTCGACAGGGGCGCCGGTCACGCGCTCCAGCGCCTCGACCATGCCGGCGGTCTGGCTGTCGTGGCCGGGCTTGCCGTCCGAGAGGACGAGGATCGGATCGGACATCGGCGCGGCGGCGCGTGCGGCTCAGAACGGCTCGATCAGCCGGTCGAAATAGTCGAGCTCGAGTTCCGGCCGGTGCGGCTCGGCCGAGCGGCGGCGCAGCTCCTCGAGCACCTCGCGCGCACGGTCGAGGGCCGAGCGGTCGGGCACCTTCGTGTCCTCGCCGTCGAGGGCGCCGTTGCTTCCCGAGGGCCGGTCGAACGGGTCGAACTCGTCCCGGGGCAGGCCGCGGTCGCCGCGGCCCTGGCCCGTCGCGGCGGTGTCGCCCTGGCCGTTCTGCATCTGCTGGGCCAGTGCGTTGGCGCCTTCGTTCAGCCGGTCGAGCGCCTCCATCTGGTCCTGCACCGCGTCGGCGTTGGCGCCGCGGTCCAGGTCGTCGGTCGCCTCGCCCATCTCGCGCCCGGCGCCCCGGAGCGCGTCCTGGAGCTCGCTGCCCTGGCCGCCCGGGAGCTGGCGCGCCAGCCCGTCGAGCGCCTCCCGCAGCGCGCGCTGCTGCGCGGCGAGGTCTCCCTGGCCCTGCTGTCCGGGCATCGGCTGGCCGTTCGGGCCGAGCTGGTTGCCCTCGCCGCCCTCACCCTGCTGGCCGGGCTGCTGGCCCTGGCCTTGGCTCTGGCCCGGTTGGCCGCCCTGCTGCGTCTGGCCGCCGTTCTGCTGTCCCTGCTGGCCCTCGCGCAGGCTGTCGAAGGTCTGGTCGGCGAGGTCGCGCTGGCGCTGGATCAGCTCCTGCAGCTCCTGCATCGCCTGGCTCCCCTGGCCCGGACCCTGCTGCATCTGCGGCGTCCCGGCCTGCAGGTTCTCGAGCATCCGGCTGAGCTCGGACAGCATGTCGCGCGCCTGGTCGCGCAAGCCCGATTCGGCGTTCCGCTGGATCTGGTCCAGCATCTCCTGCAGGTCCTGCTGGCTCAGCTGCTGGCTCGGCTGCGGCTGCTGCTGGCCCGGCTGGGGCGGGTTCTGCATCATCTGCTGGGCGAGCTGCTGGAGGTAGTTGTCCATCGCCTGGCGCATCGCCTCGAGCGCCTCGGCGACCTCCTGGTCGGTGCCGCTCTCGAGCGCCTCGCGCAGCCGCTGCTCGGCCTGGCGGAGCTGCGCCAGCGCGTCCGACAGGTCGCCTTCCTCGAGCGCGATGGCGGCGAGCCACAGAAGCTCCGTCACCTCGGGCGCGACCGCCGCGACCTGCTCGTCGAACACGCCGTAGGCGAGGCGCCGGATCGCGGTGCGGGTGCCCATGTAGGCGCCGGTGTTGCCGTCGAAGATCTCCTCCGGCAGGCGGGTCACGGCCTGCAGCACGTCGAGCACGCGCTCGCCCCGGTCGAAGTCGAGCGCCAGGGCGCGCCGCTGCTCGACCAGCGCCCGGGCGAGCGGGTTCAGGAAGCGCCGCTCGGGCAGGACGAAGCGGACCTCCTCCGACCGCCCGACCTGTTCGGCGCCGTCCTCGGCATGGAGCGCCATGACGACCTCGGCGCCCGCGAGCGGATGCTCGGTCAGGTCGCGCATGGCGCTGTCCTCGATCTCGGTCGCGTCGCCCGAGATCGGCAGCGGCAGGGCGAAGGTGATGGGCTCCCCGACCAGGCTCCGCTCCGGGTTCAGGCCGCCGGCCGGCACGATCTCGGCCCAGGCGCCGACCACGCCGTAGTCGTCGGTCGTGCTGAAGCCGAGGTCGAGCGCGCCGGTCGCCGCGCGCTGCGGCTCGCGGGTCAGCGCGATCGCGGGCGGCGCGTCGGGCGTCACCGGCAGCGTCCAGTCGGCGAGCACGTCGCCGTCGGCGAGCACGCGGAGCGTGCCGGATTCGTGCAGCACGGCGCGCGCCTCGGCGAGGCCGCCGCCATAGCTGGTGAAGTCCTCGACCCCGGCCAGCGCCCCGCCCTCGAGCACCGGCGTGCCCTCGAAGTCGGTCACGCGGATCGTCAGCTCCGAGCGCTCGGGCAGCTCCGGCACCTTGGCGCCCGCTGCGAGCCCGGTCAGGTAGACGGTGTCGCGGCCGGTATAGGGCGGCGGCGTCACCCAGGCCTCGGCCGCGGGCTCGGCGTCGTAGGAGGCGACGGCGCCGGCTTCGGCGCGCCCCGGCTGGGCCACGGACCAGAGCCGCTCGGACCAGTGGGCGCCGGCACCGATGAAGGCGCCGACGAGCAGCGTTAGCGCGACGAGCCGGAGCGCCCAGGTGTCGAACGGCGCCAGGTTCAGGTCGGGCCGCGCCGGGCGGAGCGCCGCCGCCGCCCGCTCGGCCCTGAGGAGGTGGGCGTGCCAGATGGTCTCGGCGCGGCCGTGGTCGCGGCCGACGGCGAGCGTGTCGGTCAGGGTCGAGAGCGGCTGCGAGCGGTCGCCCCGGTCGAGCCGCCGCGCCGCCTCGGTCTGATCGGGCAGCCGCATGCGGAACAGGCCGACGCTGAGGGCGCCGAGAAGTGCGAGCCCGGCGAGCGCCAGCGCGATCCGGTGCGCGAGCGGGTCGAGCCACTGGAAGAGGCCGAAGAGGGCTGCCGCGCCGACGAAGGCGAGGATTGTGACCACGGGCCAGAAGGCGCGCGCGGCACGCTCCGCCACCATCGCCCAGCGGGTCAGCCGGATCGTCCGGCGCGTCTGCCACCCGAACGGTCTGGTCCTGCCCCGAAACGTCAACTTCGCCATGCCGGTGGTCCGGTTGCTTCCCAGCGTGCCGGCGCCCTCGCGCCCCCGGCGGCTCTCGCGCGCCGCCCCGCTGCTGTCCGCCCGGAGTCTCTCAGGAACGGGCAGGACTGTCCAGCCAGGGCGGCAGGCACTCGCGCGCCAGCATCTCCTCGTATGTGGGGCGGGGGCGCACCACTGCAAACGCCTCGCCGTTGACCAGCACCTCGGGGATCAGCGGGCGGGCGTTGTACTCGGACGCCATGACCGCGCCGTAGGCGCCGGCGCCGCGGAAGGCGAGCAGGTCGCCCTCGTCCATCCGCGGCAGGTCGCGGGCGCGCGCGAAGGTGTCGCCGGTCTCGCAGACCGGGCCCACCACGTCGATCGGCGCGACGGGGGCGTCCGGCGCCGGCTCGACCACCGGCCAGATCTCGTGCCAGGCGTCGTACATCGCCGGGCGGATCAGGTCGTTCATCGCGGCGTCGACGATCAGGAAGTCGCGCCCCTCGCCGGCCTTGTGGTGGATGACCGACGCGATCACGATTCCGGCATTGCCGACGACCAGGCGGCCGGGCTCGATGATGACCCGTGCGCCCAGGTTGCCGACGGTCCGCTTGATGAGCGCGCCGTAGTCGAACGGCAGCGGGGGGGTCCTGTCGGCCTTCTGGTAGGGGATGCCGAGCCCGCCGCCGAGGTCGAGCCGGGTGACGGAGAAACCCTCGGCCTGGAGCTGGCGGGCGAGGTCGGCGATCTTTTCGAACGCCGCCTCGAACGGCGCCAGCGCTGTCAGCTGGGAGCCGATATGGACGGCGAGGCCGACCGGCTCGACCCCCCGCATCGCGGATGCGGTCCGGTACATCTCGGCCGCGCGGTGGATCGGCACGCCGAACTTGTTCTCGAAGCGCCCGGTCGAGATCTTCGCGTGGGTGCCCGCCTCGACGTCCGGGTTGATCCGGATCGCGATCCGCGCCGTCCGTCCCGCCGCCTCTGCCAGCGCGGCGAGGCGGAGCAGCTCGGGCTCGCTCTCGACGTTGAACTGCCCGATGCCGGCATCGAGCGCCATCCGGATCTCGTCGGCCGTCTTGCCGACGCCGGAGAACACGATCTTCTCCCCCGGGATGCCCGCCCTCAGCGCCCGGAAGAGCTCGCCCCCCGAGACGACGTCGGCGCCGACGCCGAGCCCGGCGAGCGTCTGCAGCACGGCGAGGTTCGAGTTCGCCTTGAGCGCGTAGCAGATCTCGTGGTCGAGGTCCTCGAGCGCGTCGTGGAAGACGCCGATATGGCGCGTCAGCGTCGCCGTCGAGTAGACGTAGAAGGGCGTGCCGACCGCCTCGGCGATGCGGGAGACGGCGACGTCCTCGGCATGGAGCGTGCCGTCGCGGTAGTTGAACCAGTCCATCGCGGCTCAGCCGTCCAGCATCTCGTCCACCCGCTCCTCGAGGCGGGGGCCGGGGGTCGCGTCGGGCGGCATCGGCTCGAGCAGCGAGTCGTCGCCCTGCCGGCGCTCGAGGACGGGCGGCTCGGGCGCCGGCGCGCCCTCCGGCCGCTCCGGCTCGCCCTTGCGGCCGCAGCCGGGCAGGGCGAGGAGGGCGACCGCGAGGACGAGGAGCCACGGGCGGAGCGCGCTCATCCCAGAGCCTCCCGCCAGCGCGCCGCCTGCTCGCGCACGCGCGCGGGCGCCGTGCCGCCGAGGCTCGTGCGGCTGGCGACCGACGCCTCGACCGACAGCACGTCCTGGACGCGCGCGTCGATCCCGGGCTCGACCTCGCGGAGCGCGTCGAGCGGCAGCTCCGCCAGCTCCGCCCCCCGCTCCTCGGCCAGCCGCACGATCCGGCCGGTCACGTGGTGCGCCTCGCGGAACGGCAGGCCGAGCGTGCGCACGAGCCAGTCGGCCAGATCGGTGGCGGTGGCATGGCCGGCGGACGCCGCGGCGCGCAGGCGCTCGGGCACCGGCGCCATCGTGCGGACCATGCCCTCCATCGCCGCGAGCGCCAGCGCCAGCGCGTCGGCGGCATCGAACAGCGGCTCCTTGTCCTCCTGCATGTCCTTGGAATAGGCGAGCGGCAGGCCCTTCATCACGGTCACCAGCGCGACCAGCGCGCCCGCGATGCGGCCGACCTTGGCGCGCACCAGCTCGGCGGCGTCGGGGTTCTTCTTCTGCGGCATGATCGAGGAGCCGGTCGTGAACCCCTCGGCGAGCCGCACGAAGCCGAACTGGACGGACGACCAGATCACCAGCTCCTCGGCCATGCGCGAGAGATGCGTCGCGGCGATCGTCGCGGCGGCGAGGTATTCGAGCACGAAGTCGCGGTCCGACACGGCGTCGAGCGAGTTCGCGGCCGGGCGGTCGAAGCCGAGCGCCCGCGCCGTCATCGCCCGGTCGATCGGAAACGAGGTGCCCGCCAGCGCCGCGGCGCCGAGCGGGCACTCGTTCATGCGCGCGCGGGCGTCCTGCATCCGGCCGCGGTCGCGCGCGAACATCTCGACATAGGCGAGCATGTGGTGCCCCCAGGTCACCGGCTGCGCGGTCTGGAGGTGCGTGAACCCCGGCATGACCACGTCGGCGCCCGCCTCGGCCTGCCCGACGAGGGCGCGCATCAGCGCCGTCAGCCCGGTATCGGCCTCGTCGAGCCGGGTGCGGACCCAGAGCCTGAGGTCGGTCGCGACCTGGTCGTTCCGCGACCGCGCGGTGTGCAGGCGCCCGGCGGCGGGGCCCACGATCTCGGCCAGCCGAGCCTCGACGTTCATGTGGATGTCCTCGAGCGCGCGGGAGAAGCGGAAGCGCCCGCTCTCGATCTCGCCGAGCACCGCGGCGAGCCCCTCGTCGATCGCGCGGGCGTCCTCCGGGCTCACGATCCCGGTCTCGGCCAGCATGGCGGCGTGGGCGCGCGAGCCGGCGATGTCCTCGGCCGCGAGCCGACGGTCGAAGCCGATCGAGGCGTTGATCTCTTCCATCACCGCGTCGGGGCCGGCCGCGAACCGCCCGCCCCACATGGCATTGGCCGCTCGCGCATCCGTGTCCGCCGGGGCCTTCGCGGGGGGCTGATTTGCCGCCGCCGTCCGCCTATCTTCCGCCATCGAGCCCGTCCCGACCCATTCGAGGAGCGCGCCCATGACCCGTCGGATCGCCAGCCTGGCCGCAGCGGCCCTGCTATACGGCGCATTCGTGGCATTCGCAAACCCGGGCGCCGCCGCGGGGCTCGACGCCGCGGACCGCGCCGAGCTCGAGGCGCTCAGCGAGGGCGGGCTCGAGACGCTGGTCATCCATGACACTCCCCGCCCGCCGATCACCGAGCGCTGGGCCGACGAGCACGGCAACCCGGTCGGGCTCGACGACTACTCGGGCGAGGTCGTGGTGATGAACTTCTGGGCGACCTGGTGCCCGCCCTGCAAGGCCGAGATGCCGTCGCTCGACCGGCTGGCGGGGAGGATGGAGGGCAGTGGCCTCGCGGTCCTGCCGATCTCGATCGACCGGAGCCCGGGCCAGATCGCGGACTTCTTCCGGGGCGCCCGGATCGAGAACCTCGGCATCCACCACGACCGCAGCCGCGCCGTCTCGCGCCAGGCGGGCGTGCTGGGCCTGCCGGCGACGGTCATCCTGGACCCCGAGGGGCGCGAGGTCGCCCGCCTGGTCGGCGACGCCGACTGGAGCAGCCCGGAGGCCGTGCGCCTGATCGAGCGGCTGGTCGCCATGCTGACCGGACCGGCGATGGATCAGGCCGGCGCCGACGCCGCGCCCGAGGGATGAGCGACCTGCCGCCGGCGGCGGCGCGGGTGCAGGAGGCGCTTTGCGCTGCCGGCTCGGAGGCCCGGGTGCGCGAGATGCCGGCCTCGACCCGCACGGCCGATGACGCGGCGCGTGCCTGCGGCGTGGCGGTCGGCGCGATCGTGAAGTCGCTGGTGTTCCGCGCGGGCGAGGCGCCGGTTCTGGTGCTGACCTCGGGCGCCAACCGCGTGGACGAGGCCGCGCTCGGCGAGCGGCTCGGCCTGCGGCTCGACCGCGCCGACGCCGCCTTCGTGCGCGAGGCGACGGGGTTCGCCATCGGCGGCGTGCCCCCGCTCGGCCACAGGGCGCGCATGCGGGTCGTGATCGACCGCGATCTTCGCGGGCACCCCGTCCTCTGGGCCGCCGCCGGCACGCCGCGGGCGGTGTTCCCGACCACCGCCGACGAGCTCGAGCGGCTGACGGGCGGTACGGTCGCCGCGGTCGCCTGAGCCTCCGGCGCGGCGGCGGAAAGGGGACGCGTCAGCCGAGGATCATGCGGCGGATCAGGCCGTCGCGGTCGATCGACTGGTGCTTGACCGCCGCGGCGATGTGGCCCAGCACCAGCACGCTCAGGAGCACGCCCGCGCCGAAATGGACGGTCCAGAGCGCCTCGCTCAACGCCTCGTCGCCCGGCTGCCAGGGGTCGGGCAGCTCGAAGAGCCCGAACACCATGTTCCTGATCTGCACCGGATAGGCGTCGGCGTCGTTCAGCGGCGAGGCCGAGGCCATCAGCCAGCCCGACACCGGCATGACCACGATCAGCACGTAGAGCAGGAAATGGCTGCCGTGCGCGAGGCGCCGCTCCAGCGGGCTCATGTGCCGGGGCAGCGCCGGGGCCGGGTTCGCGAGGCGCCAGCCGATGCGGATCACCGCCAGCACGAAGGCGACGAAGCCGATGCTCTTGTGCAGCTGGGTGAGCTCGAGCTGGGTGATCATCGACTGCACGAAGTTGGCCATGTAGAAGCCGAGGCCGAGCATGAACAGGATCACGGCGGCGCTCAGCCAGTGCAGCAGCCGCGCCGGCCAGCCCCAGCTCCGGTCCGAATTGAAGAGGCTCATCGGTGCTCCCTCACTCCACCGGGCGCGCGACCAGCTCGAAGCGGACCGACACCTCGTCGCCGATGTCGACGAAGGCCTGCGACGCTCCGGTGCCGAGGCGGTAGGCCTCGCGGTCGACCCGCAGGTCGCCCTCGGCCTCGACCTCGCCGTCGCCGAAGCTGAGCCGGACGGGCGCGCTGATCGGCCGCTCGCGGCCCTTGATGCCGAGCACCCCCTCCGCCAGGTAGCGTTCGCCCGCGATCGGCTCGAGCGCCGTCAGGCGGAAGGTGATGCTCGCGTGATTGCTGCTGTCGAACCACTCGCCGGCACGGGCGAACTCCTCGACGATCGCGTTGCCGAGCTCGATGCTGCCGCTCTCGACCTCGAAGGCGAGCGCGGCCTCGCGCGGCGCCTCGGCGTCGAACGTGCCGGTGCCGGTGAAGCGCTCGAACTCGCCCGCGCGCGCGACCCCGCCCTCGGTGAAGTGGAAGCTGACCGAGGACAGCTCGGGCACGACCACGTAGTCCTGCGGGGCGGCCATCGCCGCGCCCGCGAGAATCAGCGGGGCGAGGCGCCCGACGATTTCCAGCGCCCGGATCACGCGCGCCCTCCCTTCGGTGGCTCGGTCTAGCCGGCGGGGCTCATCTCGAGGTCGATCCGAATCGGGACCTCGGCGGCCACGTCCGGCGCAGCGTAGCCGAGACCGAAGCCGGTGCGGTCGAGAACCGTGGTCGCGGTGAAGCCGGCGATGGTCTGCTCCGGGTCGAACGGCGAGGGTCCGACCTTGTTGAGCTCGGCGTCGAACACGACCTCGCGGGTGATGTCCCTGATCGTCAGGTCGCCCACGATCTCGGCCGTGTCCTCCCCGGTCGGCCGCACCTCCTTCGAGACGAACACGATCTCCGGGTGCTGCTCGACCGCGAAGAAGTCGTCGCTCCGCAGGTGCGCGTCGCGCTTCTCCCAGCCGGTGTAGATGCTGGCCGGGTCGATGGTGAAGCGGAGCTCGGTCTCCTCGACCGCCTCCGGGTCGAAGTCGATCTCGGCGTCGAATTCCTGGAAGTGCCCCTGGATCGTGGAGAACCCGAGGTGGTCGACCGAGAAGCCGATATTGGCGTGGCTGCGGTCGATGGCGTAGGGCTCCGCCGCGGCCGGCTGGGCGGCGAGGAGGGCGGCCAGGGCGGCCGGAGCGATCGGGGAAAGGCGCATCGTCGTCCTCGTCATTGCTGTCGTTCCGTGCCCGGAGCGGGCAGTGACGAGGACCTAACGCATCCGCCGTGGAGAAGAAGCCACGGCCGGGCGAAGAAACTCTTGCCTGCAGGAGAATGGTCGCCCGAGCGTCAGCGGCACGCGCGCCTCCATCCGCTCGAGCCTGCGCTCGCCTCGGCGCGCCGCGCGAGGCCTCAGCGGGTCGGGACCGGCGTCTCGCCCCGGTAGTCGTAGAAGCCGCGGCCCGTCTTGCGGCCGAGCCAGCCGGCCTCGACATACTTCACGAGCAGCGGGCAGGGGCGGTATTTCGTGTCCGCCAGCCCCTCGTGCAGCACGTTCATGATCGCGAGGCAGGTGTCGAGGCCGATGAAGTCGGCGAGCTCGAGCGGCCCCATCGGGTGCTTGGTGCCGAGCTTCATCGCCGTGTCGATGCCCTGGACCGTGCCGACGCCCTCGTAGAGCGTGTAGACCGCCTCGTTGATCATCGGCAGCAGGATGCGGTTCACGATGAAGGCGGGGAAGTCCTCGGAGTTGGTCGCGGTCTTGCCGATCGTCTCGACCACGCCCTTGAGCGTGCCGAACGTCTCCTCGTCGGTCGCGATGCCGCGGATCAGCTCGACGAGCTGCATGACCGGGACCGGGTTCATGAAGTGGAACCCCATGAACCGCCCGGGCCGGTCGGTCACCGAGGCGAGGCGGGTGATCGAGATCGAGGAGGTGTTCGAGGTCAGGATCGTCTGCGGCGCCAGATGCGGCACGAGGTCCTGGAAGATCTTGCGCTTGACCGCCTCGTCCTCGATCGCGGCCTCGATGATCAGGTCGCAGGGCCCGAGCTTCGTGAGCTCGTCGGTCGTGGCGATCCGGCCCAGCGCCGCGTCGCGGTCGTCGGCCGAGAGCTTCTCCTTCTCGACCATCCGCTCGAGGTTCCGGGCGATCCCCGCCGTGGCGCGCTCGAGCTGCTCGGCCGAGATGTCGTTCAGCAGGACGTCGTAGCCCGCGCAGGCGAACACCTGCGCGATGCCCGCCCCCATCTGCCCGGCGCCGACCACGCCCACGCTGCGGATCGTCGTGCTGTCCATCCCGTGCCTCGCTTCGACCTCGCGGCTCCCATGCCGCGCCGCAGCATGGGGAGTATCGCGCGCGCCGGGACCTTGGCAAGCGGTCCGGCGGAATGTCGCAGCAGCCTGGCTGGTCAGCCGAGCTTCTTCTCGAGCTCCGGGACCGCCTCGAACAGGTCGGCGACGAGGCCGTAGTCGGCGACCTGGAAGATCGGGGCCTCGTCGTCCTTGTTGATCGCGACGATGACCTTCGAGTCCTTCATGCCGGCGAGGTGCTGGATCGCGCCGGAGATGCCGATGGCGATGTAGAGCGTCGGCGCCACGACCTTGCCGGTCTGGCCGACCTGCCAGTCGTTCGGGGCATATCCCGAATCGACCGCGGCGCGGCTGGCGCCGACGGCCGCGCCGAGCTTGTCGGCGAGCCTGGCCACGATCTCGAAGTTCTCCTTCGAGCCGACGCCGCGGCCGCCGGAGACGACGATCTTGGCGGACGTGAGCTCGGGGCGCCCGCTCTCGACCACCCGGTCCTCGACCCATTCGCTGAGGCCCGGGTCCTCCGCCGCGTCGATCTTCTCGACCTCGGCCCCGCCCGTCTGCTCGGCCGCGTCGAAGGCGGTCGTGCGGATCGAGAACACCTTGGTCGCGTCCGAGGAGCTCACCTTCTGGATCGCGTTGCCGGCATAGATCGGCCGGATGAACGTGTTCTCGTCGACGATCTCCTGCACGTCGGTGATCACCATGACGTCGAGGAGCGCGGCGACGCGGGGCAGGATGTTCTTGGCGCTGACCGAGGCCGGCGCCGCGATGTGGCTGTAGTCGTCCGCGAGCCCGACGATCAGCTGGGCGACAGGCTCGGCGAGCGAGTTGCCGTAGGCGGCGTGGTCGGCGCAGAGCACCCTGCTCACGCCCTCGAGCTTGGCCACCTGCTCGGCGGCTTCGCCGCAGCTCTCGGATGCGCAGAGCACGGTCACGTCGCCCAGCGCCTTCGCGGCGGTCACGGCCTTCGCGGTCGTGTCGAGGGCGAGCTCGCCCTTCAGCACCTCGGCGAGAAGGAGCACGGCCATCAGATCACCCCCGCTTCGTTCTTCAGCTTGTCGACCAGCTCGTCGACGCTCTCGACCCTGACGCCCGCCTTGCGCGCCGGCGGCTCGGTCACCTCCTCGACCTTGAGGCGCGGCGTGATGTCGACGCCGTAGTCTTGCGGAGTCTTCGTCTCGAGCGGCTTCTTCTTCGCCTTCATGATGTTCGGCAGCGAGGCGTAGCGCGGCTCGTTCAGGCGCAGGTCGGTCGACATCACCGCCGGCAGCTTGACCTTGATCGTTTGCAGCCCGCCGTCGACCTCGCGCCGGACCGTGGCCGCGCCGTCCTCGAGCTCGATCCGGTTGGCATAGGTCGCCTGGGACCAGCCGAGGAGCGCTGCCAGCATCTGCGGCGCCGCGTTCAGGTCGTTGTCGATCGCCTGCTTGCCGCAGAGCACGATCTCCGGCTTCTCTTCCTCGACGATCTTCGCGAGGATCTTGGCGACCGCCAGCGGCTCGATGTCGGTGGCGACGTCGTCGGCGGCCTCGACCAGGATCGCGCGGTCGGCGCCCATGGCGAGCGCGGTCCTGAGCGTCTCCTGCGACTTCGAGGTGCCGATCGAGACGGCGATGACCTCCTCGGCCTTGCCCGCCTCCTTCATGCGGATCGCCTCCTCGACGGCGATCTCGTCGAAGGGGTTCATCGACATCTTGACGTTCGCGAGATCGACGCCCGAGCGGTCCGCCTTCACGCGGACCTTGACGTTGTAGTCGATGACGCGCTTGACCGGCACCAGGACCTTCATCGTGTGCGCTCTCCACTCCTTCGCCGGCGTCCCGGCGCTGCCATCCGCCCCGGCGCGAGGTCTGGCGTCTCCGGCCGGCAGGGCGTCGGCTGGTTGCGACGCGATCGGGTCGGGGGAATCGCCAGAGGCCGCGCCTCTCGCCCGCGGGCTTAGTGTGGCGGCGGGAGCGCGGTCAAGGGCCGAGACGGGGGCCGGGCGCGCCCGATCCGGGCCGGGCCGAACTCGCCCGAACTCGGGCCGCGCGGCGACCGAACTTTCTTCGGTCAGAAAGAAGAAGTTCCACATAAGGCGCGCCGCGCGCCGCTCTCAGTTGCGGACGACGACGCAGGCGCCGCCCTCGCGGGCGAGCCGGCGGCAGAGCTGCTGGGCCTCGTCGCGGCTGTCGGCGCCGACGCGGGCGCTGAACGGGGCGCCGCGTCCGCGCTGGCCGCGGAGCACGATGGGCTCGGCGCCCGCCAGCAGGCGGCCGTGCTTCGCCGCCACGCGGTCGAAGGCGCGGCGCGCGGCGTCGGCCGTCACCGCGCCCGCGACCTGGGCGCCCCAGGGCTTCATCGGCGCGCTCGCGAGCGCGCGGGTCTTCATGACCGGCAGGTCGCGGCAGGCCTCGGCGAACGGGCGGCCGTCCTCGAGCGGGCGCGGCTCGACCTCGCGGCCCTTCTCGCGGAACCAGTCGGCCGGGCGGAAGGTGATCGCCTGCACGTAGTCGAGCGTCTCGAAGGGCAGGCCGCCGCGCCCGGCGAGCCAGCCGGCGACGCGGGCGCGGCCGCTGTTGTAGGCGGCGGCGGCGAGGCCGAGATTGCCGAACTCGGCGCGCAGGTCGGCGAGGTGGCTGGCGGAGGCGAGGATCGCCTGCGCCGGGTCGAACGGGTCGGCCAGCCCCTCGATCCGCGCCGTCCCGGGCATGAACTGGGCGATGCCCTGCGCGCCCTTGGGGCTGACCGCACGGAGGTCGAAGCGGCTCTCCTTCCAGATCAGCCGGGCGAGATAGGGGGCGGGCAGGCCGTGGCGGCCGGCGGACTGCTCGATCAGGTCGCAGATGCCGCCGACGCCCGGCCCCTCGGCACGGGCGGCGGGCGCCGCGGCCGCCAGCGCGAGCGCGAGCAGCAGGGGCGCCCCCCGGCGGAGCGCCTCAGCGGTTCGCGCCCGGCACCCAGAGGACATCGGCCCGTCCATCGTCATTGGCGATCCGGGATGCGACGAAGAACCAGTCGGACAGCCGGTTGAGGTAGATAGCCGCCGGCGGGTTCAGCGTCTCGGCCTCGGCGAGGCGGACCACCAGCCGCTCGGCCCGGCGCGACACGGTGCGGGCGAGATGCAGCGCGGCCGCGAGCGCGCTGCCGCCCGGCAGCACGAAGCTGCGGAGCGGCTCGAGCCTTCCGTTCATCGCGTCGATCTCGGCCTCGAGCCGGTCGACCTGGGACTGGGCGATGCGGAGCGGCGCATAGTCGGCCTTGTGGTCCTCGGTGGGCTCGGGCCGGCAGAGATCGGCGCCGAGGTCGAACAGGTCGTTCTGGATCCGCGCCAGCGCCGCGTCGGTCTCGCCGTCGGCGCTGAGCCGCGCGAGGCCGACCGTCGCGTTCACCTCGTCGACCGTGCCGTAGGCCTCGACGCGGAGGCTGTGCTTCGGCACCCGCGTGCCGTCGCCGAGCGCGGTCTCGCCCTTGTCGCCGGTCCGCGTGTAGATGCGGTTCAGGACCACCATCGCCGTCTCTCCGATGCCCAAGCTCCGTTCCCTTAGCTTGGGCGGCCTGCGGCGCGGATCAAGCGTTCAGTTGCCGCTCTGCGCGGCCCAGATGGCCAGCAGCACGAGCGCGAGGGCGACCGCCTGCGCGATGATCCTGAGGCGCATCATCCGCTGCGAGAACTGCGGGCTGGCTTTCCCCGAGCCGAACCCGCCGATGCCGACCGCGAGCACGCCGAGCACGGCGAGGCAGGCCCCGGCGGCCACGAAGAACAGGAAGCCCGACATCGCCTCTCCTCAGCCCTGCATCAGCAGCCGGTCCATCAGCCGCCCGGGCAGCAGCCGTTTCAGGTACGCTGCCATATAGGTCGGCGTCGTCACATAGTACCGGTCGCGGGGGGCCGAGCTCTCGAGCGCGTGGATCAGCTTGGCCGTCGTCGCCTCCGGCCCGAGCTCGAAGCGGTCCTTCGTGCCGCTGTCGTCGTAGAGCCGGGGCTCGAGCGTGTCGCGGTAGAACGCGCCCCAGACCGGGCTGTCGCGGTCGATCCAGCGTTCGTAGTGTTCTCGGGCGTTCTGGCGGATGCGGCTGGTGACGGGGCCGGGCTCGAGCAGGATCACGCGGATCGGGCTGTCCATGAGCTCGAGGCGGAGCACGTCGGCGTAGCCCTCGAGCGCGAACTTGGTCGAGACATAGGGCGCGCGCAAGCGCAAGCCGGTGAAGCCGAGCACGGAGGAGTTGAAGACGACGCGGCCGCCCTGCGCCTGGCCGCGCATGACGCGGAGCGCCCGGCGCGTGAGGTCGTGCCAGCCGAAGAAATTGGTCTCGAAGATCGCGCGCATCGCCTCGACCGGCACGTCCTCGACCGCGCCGGGCATCGCGTAGGCGCCGTTGTTGAAGAGCGCGTCGAGGCGCCCGCCGGTCCGCTCCATCGCCCGGCCGAAGCCGGCCTCGATCGAGGTGGGATCGGCGAGGTCGAGGGGGAAGCTCTCGAGCCCCTCCGCGCGGAGCCTCTCGCAGTCCTCGCGCTTCCGGCAGGTCGCCAGCACGCGCCAGCCGCGCTGGCCGAGGCCGTGGGCGGCGTGGTGACCGATCCCGCTCGAGCAGCCGGTCACGAGCAGCGTGCGCCGGGCCACCGGGATCGCCCCGTCCGGGCCGGTCACTTGCAGCCGGCCTCGGTCCACGCGCGGAGCGCCTCGACCGAGCCGCGGCCGAAGGAGCCGTCCACCGGGCCGCTGTAGTAGCCCTTGCCGGCGAGCACCCGCTGCACGAGCTCGGCGCTGAAATGGCCGCGCCGGATCGCCGTCAGCCGGTCCTCGACCGCGCCGTCGACCTGGCCGAGCGTGCAGCGCACGTTCGCGCGGTTCTGGTAGTGGCGCGCTGTCTCCGGGTCGAGCTCGATCGCCCGGTTCAGGTCGTCGAGCGCCTCCTCGTGGCGGCCGAGCTCGCGCAGCGCGACGCCGCGGCTGCCCCAGGCGGTGGCGAGCCCGGGGTCGACCTGCACCGCCTCGGTGAAGTCGTCGAGCGCCCGCTCCTGGTCGCCGAGCGCCGCGAAGACGAGCCCGCGGTTGTGCCAGCTGAGCGCGAAGTCCGGGTCGAGGTCGATGGCGGTGGAGTAGTCCGACAGCGCCTTCGCGGGATCGCGCAGCGCCACGTGGGCGTTGCCCCGGTTGCCGTAGGCCCAGGCGAGGCCCTCGCCTTCCCACCGGCCGGAGTCGATCGCCTCGGTGCAGGCCGCGACCTGCAGCCCGGCATCGGCCGACTGCAGGCAGTCCTCCACCACGCCGGCGCTGCCCGGAGCGGCGGCGAGAGCGGAAAGGGTCAGGGCGGCGGCAAATTGTCGTCGCATCCGATCCCTTCTCTCGTCGTTGGCACCTGCTCCGCGGTTCGAGCGCTGTCCGTTGCGAAGATGGGGCTTTTCGCGCCGCCGCAAAGGTATGATGCCGGTCCCCGCTCCGGAAGGCCCAAAAGCTCCGCCCCGCGGTGCGAGAGTAGCACAGGCCGGCCGGCGACGCGGCCCGCGGATGCGCGATATGGCTCAGGCGCGCCGCGTTTCCGCGGCGAAGCGGGTGAGAACCGCCTGGAGGTCGGTCGTCAGATGCCGGTGCGCCGCCTCGGCCACGGTCTCCGGCAGCCCGTGCGCCGCCTCGGCGACGGCGCCCGCGATGCAGGCGAGCGTGTCGGCGTCGCCGCCGAGGCCGACCGCGGTGCGGACCGCGCCCTCCCAGTCCGCGGCGCCGAGGGCTGCCGCGAGCGCCGGCGGCACGGTCCCCGCGGCCGAGATATCGAAGCCGCCGCCGGCCAGCGCCGCCGCCGGGTCGAGGTCGTAGCCGAAGTCGGCGGCGATGCGGCGGCCGACCTCGGCCGGCGGCGCCCCCCGGCGGAAGAGCAGGATCGCGAGCGCCACCGCCTGCGCCCCCGCCACCGCGTCCGGGTGGTCGTGGCTGACTTGGGCCTGCGCGGCCGCGAGCGCCGCGACCTCGGCCTCGTCGGCGGCCAGCCAGCCGACGGCGGCGACCCGCATCGGCGCGCCGTTGCCCCAGCTCCCGTAGGCGGGCGCGGCGTCGGAAAGCGCCCACGCCCGGAACATGCCGCCATAGCCGCGCCCGGGGTGCCGGCGGACGAAGGCGCGGAGCTCGCTGGCGAAGTCGCGGCCGGACATCAGCGCCTCGGCGACCGCGAGGGTGCAGACCGTGTCGTCGGTGAAGCGGCAGTCGGGGTGGAACAGCGCGAACCCGGGCGGCGGCGGCGGGCCGCCCTCGAAGCGCGAGCCCACGATGTCGCCTGCGATCGCGCCGAGCATCGATTGCCACCCATGCTGCCGGCGGTCAGTCGAGGTAGCCGCCGATCTTCTCCTCGAACTCGGGAAAATAGCGGGAGACGATCGAGACGTCGAAGCGGCCGAGGATCGACTCCTTCGGCTCGCGGTCGAGCAGGAAGCGGAAGACCGCCTCGACCACCGCCTCCGGCGGGTGGCGCTCCGCCAGCCGCGCGTGCTGGGCGCGGCTCATGGTGACGGCGTGGCTCGACGCGCCGTGGCCGTCCTCGACCCGGACGTCGAAGCCCAGCGGGTCGCCCGCGTCCGTCCGGGTCACCTCGATCATCGTGTCCTCCCTCTCCCTCATTTCGTTTCGAGCCTGGAGCTGCGGTTCCGCGAAGCCCGGGGGCGCTGGTGCTAGAAGCCCGCGTCCCGCATCAGGGTCCGGAGGTCCCGCTCGGGGCGGGCGCCGATGTGGCCGATGATCTCGGCGGCGGCGACGCAGCCCATGCGCCCCGCGGTGACGAGGTCGCGGCCGGCGGCGAGCCCCGCGAGCAGGCCCGCGGCGAAGAGATCCCCGGCGCCGGTCGCGTCCACGCGCTCGGCCGGGACGGCCGGGACGTGGGTCCTGCCTTCGCCCTCGAGCATCCACGCGCCATCCGGGCCGACGGTGCAGGCGACCTGCGCCACCTCGCCCGCCGCCGTCTCCATGCATCGCTCCAGGTCGTCGGTGCGGTAGAGCGCGCGGAGCTCGGCCTCGTTGGCGCAGAGCAGGTCCACGTCGTCGCGCACCATCGCGCGGAACGCGT
Organism: Thermohalobaculum sp.; assembly: GCA_035512995.1. Classification (GTDB taxonomy): domain Bacteria; phylum Pseudomonadota; class Alphaproteobacteria; order Rhodobacterales; family Rhodobacteraceae; genus Thermohalobaculum. The sequence goes on along the minus strand of DATKCY010000153.1, from coordinate 4,091 downwards.
CGAGGTGCCGCTCGACGCAGAAGGGATCGCTGAGCGTCAGCGCGACCCGGCCGCCCGCGTCCCTGGCGGCCCTGACCGCGGCCCGCATCGCCTGCTGGCTGTCCGGGCCGTCGAACCGGTAGCCCTCGAGGAACAGCCAGGCCGCGTCCGCGACCAGGTCGCGGTCGATGTCGGAGGGCGCGAGATGCGCCGAGACGCCGAGATAGGTGTTCATCGAGCGCTCGCCGTCGGGGGTCACGAGGACGAGGCAGCGGCCGGTCTCCTCCTCGCCGCCCTCGGCGGGCGCCATCGGCGTCTCGAAGTCGACGCCGATCGCCCGGATATCGTGCGCGAAGATGCGCCCGAGCTGGTCGTCGCGCACCTTGCCGACGTAAGCCGCGCGCGCACCCAGCATGCCGAGGCCTGCGATCGTGTTCGCGGCCGAGCCCCCCGAGACCTCGCGCGCCGGGCCCATCGCGTCGTAGAGCGCGGCCGCGCGCCGGGTGTCGATCAGCGTCATCACGCCCTTCTCGACCCCGTTCGCCTCGAGGAAGGCGTCGTCGACGCGGCCGAGCACGTCGACGATGGCGTTGCCGATGCCGACGGCGTCGTAGCGTTTCCTCACAGCGTCTTGCCCTCCCAGAGGCATATCTCGTTGATGACGCAGGCAGGGCAGGCGGGCTTCTTCGCGGTGCAGGTGTAGCGGCCGTGCAGGATCAGCCAGTGGTGCGCGTTCTGCGCGTACTCGGCCGGCACCCGGTCCTCGACGGCGCGCTCGACCGCCAGCGGGTCCTTGCCCGGCGCGATGCCGGTGCGGTTGGCGACCCGGAAGACGTGGGTGTCGACCGCCTGCGCGGGATAGCGCCACCAGACGTTCAGGACCACGTTCGCGGTCTTGCGCCCGACGCCGGGGAGCGCCGCGAGCGCCGCCCGGCTCGACGGCACCTCGCCGCCGTAGTCCTCGACCAGGATGCGGCTGAGCCTGAGGAGGTTCTTCGCCTTGTTGCGGAAGAGGCCGATCGTGCGGATGTGCGCGATCAGCCCCTCCTCGCCGAGGTCGAGCATCGCCCGGGGCGTCCTGACCGTCTCGAACAGCGGCCCCGTCGCCCTGTTCACCCCCTTGTCGGTCGCCTGCGCCGACAGCACGACGGCGACGAGCAGCGTGAAGGCGTTGACGTGCTCGAGCTCGCCCCGCGGCTCGGGCCGGGCCTCGGCCAGGCGCGCGAAGGCGGCTTTGACACCGTGATAGTCGAGGGCCTGCGGCATGGGACGGCCCTCTTGCCCGAGAGGGCGGCCTTTGACAAGCGCCCCCTCAGCCGATCGTCGCGAGGATCGGGAAGGTGTCGAGCAGCCAGTAGGCCATGCGCTCGAACTCGCCCGTCAGCATCATCAGGCCGACGACGACGAGAAGGCCGCCCATCGCCTTCTCGACGGCGCCCATGTGCTTGCGGAAGCCGCGCGACCAGCGCAGGAACGGGCCGACGAAGGCCGCGGCCACGAGGAACGGGACGCCGAGGCCGAGCGCGTAGACCGCGAGCAGCCCGGTCCCCTGCGCGAGCGTCTCCTGCTGTGCCGCCAGCGTCAGGATCACGGCCAGGATCGGGCCGATGCAGGGCGTCCAGCCGAACGCGAAGGCGAGGCCGATCACGTAGCTCGCGCCATACGTGCCCGCCTGCGCCGGCCCGCGGAAGCGCGCCTCGCGGAACAGGAGCGGGATGCGGACCAGGCCGAGGAAGTGGGCGCCGAGGACGATGATCACGACGCCCGCGACCTGGCCCAGCACGCCCTTCCACTGCAGGAGCAGCTGTCCGATGATCGAGGCGCTCATGCCCAGGGCCACGAAGACCGTGGCGAGCCCGGCGACGAAGAAGCAGGCGGCGATGAAGACGCGCCGGGCGACCGCCGGCTCCACCCCGCGGCCGTGCTCGTCGGCCAGCTCCTCGATCGTCGCGCCGCCGATATAGGCGAGATAGGGGGGCGCGAGCGGGAGCACGCAGGGGCTCAGAAAGCTGATGAGCCCGCCGAGGAACGCCCAGACGATGCCGATCTCCATGTGGTCCCCGCCCTCGCTGGGGCCGATCTAACGCAGAAGCGTTCCCGTGTAACCCCCCGGAGCGGCTGACACGCGCTCACGTTTCCGCAACGGCCCGCGCTATCTGGCCTCCCCGAGGCTCGACTGGCTGAGATAGGCGACGAGGTCCTCGACCTCCGCCGCCGTCAGCCGCGGGCCGCCGTAGAGCGGATCCTCGACGTCGGTGCGCTGGCCGGGCTTGTGGAAGGCCGGCATCGTCGTCGCCGGGCGGATGGTCTCGGGCGCGACGATCCAGAGGCGGATGCGCGCGGGCGTCAGCCGGTCGGCCACGCGGTCGAGCGGCGGCGCCGTGCGCTCGGCGTCGGGCCGGCGCGGCGCCTCGGCCGTGCCGTGGCAGCGCGAGCAGCCCGTGCGGCTGAAGTTGTGATAGAGCCGCCGCCCGCGCACCGGGTCGCCCGGGCTGCCGGTCAGCGGCTCCGGGATCGCGCGGCCGTCCTGCACGGTGTAGGGCGCGAAGACGCCCTCGAAGACGCTGGCGTCCAGCACCTCGAGCACCGGGCGGTCGCCCGGGCGCGCTTCCTCCGGCTCGGGCGGCAGCGCGTCGGGGACGGGCAGGTCGGCCGGCGGCGGCGCCCGGCGCACGACCGGGCCCGACGGCACCTCGGCCGCCTCCGCCTCCGGCGCTTCCCCGTCCCCGGGCTCGTCCTGCTGCGCCGCCGGCTGCTCCGCCGGCAGGGCGAGCAGAAGGGCGAGCAGCGACGCCATCGTCAATCTCGGTCTCATGCTCGGTCTCATGCGTCCCCGATTGCGCAGCGCGGGCGCGCGGTCAAGCGGCAGGCTGTCGCTTGCGGGCGCCGGTCCGGCGCTTTAGCTGAGGGGGATGACCTCCGAACCCGCCGTCGCCGACGAGATCGACACCTGCGGCCTGCTCTGCCCGCTGCCGGTGCTGAAGGCGCGCAAGCGCCTGTCGGCGCTGGCTCCGGGTGCGGTTCTCGCAGTGCGCGCCGACGATCCGGCGGCCCGCATCGACGTGCCCCACTTCTGCGCCGAGCAGGGCCACGCGCTGATCGAGACCCGCGACGAGCCCGGCGGGGTCCTCTTCTTCCTGATCCGCAACAAGGGCTAGCCGATCTCCGCGAGGATTCCCCTTGCGGCCGCGACCGGGTCGGGCGCGGCCCAGACCGGGCGGCCGACGACGATGTGGTCGGCGCCGGCGGCGAGCGCGGCCGCGGGGGTCGCAATCCGCTTCTGGTCGCCGGCGGCCGTGCCGGCGGGGCGGACGCCCGGGGTCACGATCAGTTTTTTCGCGGCGTCGGGCAGGGCGCGGATTGCGGCGGCCTCGTGCGGGCTCGCGATCACGCCGTCGGCGCCGGCGGCGAGCGCCCGGCGGGCGCGCTCGACCACGAGGTCCTCCATCGCGCCCTCGCGGATCAGCATGTCGTCGAGATCGCCGCGGTCGGCCGAGGTCAGGAAGGGGACGGCGAGGATGCGGGTCGTCGCCTCGCCGCGACCCGCGACCGCAGCCCGCACCACGGCCGGGTCGCCGTGGACGGTCAGGAAGTCGGGGGCGAGGGGCGCGAGGCCCGCGACCGCACCCGCGACTGTCGCGCCGATGTCGAAGAGCTTGAGGTCGAGGAACACCCGCTTCCCCGCCTCGCGGAGGTCGCGCGCGAGGTCGAGGCCGCCGCGGCCGAGGAGGCCGAGTCCGACCTTGTAGAAGCCGACCGTCCCGCCCAGCCGCTCGACCATCGCCCGCGCCGATGCGGCGTCGTCGAGGTCCAGCGCCACGATCAGGCGCTCGTCCACGGCTGCCTCATCGGGGTTCGGCGCGACGCCCGGGCCCTCGCTCGCTCCGCTCATTCGCGCCTCCGCCTCTGCCGTGCCTCCTGATCGCAGGGCGGAGCGTCGGCCGCAAGAAGCCCGGGCCGCCGCCGCCACATTTCCCGGCCGCCGCGCTCTTGCCGGCCAGTTGCAAAAACACCACATGGCCTTCGACGGGGCCGCCGCGACCGCGGGGTCCGCATCATTGAAGAGGCGAGGGTCGGGCGGTCTTCGGACGCCGGGCCGGGCGTGCCACGAG
>DATKCY010000152.1:0-4855 GCA_035512995.1 Thermohalobaculum sp. | reverse complement strand
CCGGCGCGTCGCCTCGACCGTCAGCGCGTCGCGGAGCGGCGTGCCGGGGTTGACGAAGCTGGCGCCGGGCAGGTGCAGGCCCATGAACTCCATCAGCATCTGGTTGGTGTTGGCGGTGCCGTAGAAGGTGCAGGTGCCGGGGCTGTGGTAGCTCGCCATCTCGGCGGCCAGCAGCTCCTCGCGCCCGATCTCGCCCGCGGCGTATTGCTGGCGGACGCGCGCCTTCTCGTCGTTCGGCAGGCCGCTCGGCATCGGGCCGGCGGGGGCGAAGACCGCGGGGATGTGGCCGAAGGTGGCCGCCGCGATCACGAGGCCCGGCACGATCTTGTCGCAGACGCCGAGGAAGATCGCGGCGTCGAAGGCGTTGTGGCTGAGCGCGACCCCGGCCGAGAGCGCGATCACGTCGCGCGAGAACAGGCTGAGCTCCATGCCCGGCTGGCCCTGCGTGACGCCGTCGCACATCGCCGGCACCCCGCCCGCGACCTGCGCCGTGCCGCCGGCCGCGCGGGCGGCCTCGCGGATCAGCTCCGGGAACCGCTCGAAGGGCTGATGCGCCGACAGCATGTCGTTGTAGGCGGTGACGATGCCGATGTTGCCCGCCGGGGTCTCGGCCAGCGCCGCCTTGTCGCCCGCCGGGCAGGCCGCGGCCACGTGCGCGAGGTTCGAGCAGGAGAGGGCCGCGCGGTGCGGCCCGGCCTCCGCCGCCCGCGCGACGCGGTCCATGTAGGCGCGGCGGCGGGGCGCGCTCCGCTCGCGGATGCGCTCGGTCACCTGTTCGACGGTCGGATGCATGCGCTGGCTCCTGGCGGCCGGTCCGGGTCCGCCGGATTGTGGGGCGGGCCGGACCCCGGTTCAATCTCGGGCGCGCGCCCCTCAGCCGAAGGCGACGCTCGGCAGCCAGGTCGCGATCGCCGGGAACAGGAAGACGAGCGCCAGCGCCACGAGCTGCAGGATGATGTAGGGCACCACCCCGCGATAGATGTCGGTCACCTTGATCTCGGGCGGGCAGACGCCCTTGATGTAGAAGAGCGCGAAGCCCACGGGGGGCGTCAGGAACGAGGTCTGCAGGCAGACCGCGAACAGGATCGTGAACCAGACGAGGTCGAAGCCCAGGTTCTGCACGACGGGCGCGACCAGCGGCAGGATGATCAGCGTGATCTCGACCCAGTCGAGGAAGAAGCCGAGCAGGAAGACGCCGACGAGGATCGCGATGACGATGCCGGTCGGCTCGAACGGCAGGCCGAGCAGCGCATCCTCGATCACCCGGTCGCCGCCGAGGCCGCGCAGCACGACCGAGAAGGCGGTGGCGCCGAGGAAGATGGCGAAGATGAACGCGGTCGTCCGGGTCGTCTGGTAGAGCGAATCGCTCAGCACTGCCGGCGAGAGCCGCCAGTTGAACAGCGCGAGCAGCATCGCCCCGAGCGCGCCGACGCCGGACGCCTCGGTCGGGGTCGCGATGCCGGCGAAGATCGACCCCAGCACGCCGAGGATCAGCGCCGCCGTCGGGACAACGGCCTTGACGACATCCCAGAGCACGCCGGCATCGACGGTCGGCAGGTCCGCCGGCACGGGGGCGATGCGCGGGTTGATCGCCGGGCGGATCAACGCGTAGGCGACGTACATCGCGCCGAGCATCAGGCCCGGGAAGAACGCGCCCATGAAGAGGTCGCCGACCGACGCCTCGGGCACCGCCAGCCGGTCGGCCATGAGGACCAGCATGATCGAGGGCGGGATCAGGATGCCGAGCGTGCCGGTCGCGCAGGCGGTGCCGACGGCGAAGCCCTTGTCGTAGTTGTTCGCCATCATCACCGGCAGCGACAGCATGCCGAGGAGGACGACCGAGGCGCCGATGATGCCGGTGGTCGCGGCCAGCAGCACGCCGATCACGATGACGGTGACGGCGTAGCCGCCGCGCACGGCGCCGAACAGCTTGACCATGTTGTTCATCAGCCGCTCGGCGATGCCCGACTGGTCGAGCATGATGCCCATGAAGATGAACATCGGCAGCGCCACCAGCGTGTCCGACTCGACCAGGTTCCACGACCGCTCCGGCACCAGGCCGAGCGACGAGCCGTAGTCGAACCAGAGGTCGGCGCCGAAGTTCTCGACCGCGACGAGGCCGATCACGGTCCAGATGACGGCCGTGCCGCCCAGCACCCATGCCACCGGGAACCCGGTCATGAGCAGCAGCCCGAAGGTCGCGAACATGCCGATGACGAAGATCTGCTCGAGCGACATCAGCGCGGCGCTCCGCCGTTTCCGGCCTCGCCCATGCGGCGGGGGCGCGGCAGCCCGAAGAGCAGCGCGGTCACGCGCATGAGCCGCGAGAGGGCGGCGACGATGAGGAGCAGGAAGCTCAGCGCCAGCACGCCCTTGAGGATCCAGCGGTTCGGCAGGCCCGCCGGCGCCTGGCTGGTCTCGTCCTGGAGGTAGGAGCTGTGGAAGTACGGGATCGCCTCCCAGAGGGCGGAGCCGAGGAACGGCAGCAGCAGGAACAGGATGCCGAAGAGCTCGATCCAGCCCTTGGTGCGGAGCGAGAAGCGCTCGTGCAGCACGTCGACCCGGACATGGTCGTCGGTCGCGAGAGTGTAGGAGAGGCCGATCAGCCAGGCCGCGCCGGCGATGTGCCACTGCCATTCCTCGAGCGTGACCGAGCCCGAGCCGAAGGCGTAGCGGCCGACGACCGCGTAGATGATGATGCCGACGACCGCGAGCCAGAGCCACGACGCCGCCTTGCCGAGCAGGATCAGGCCTGCGTCGAGCGCCTGGCTGATCGCCGTCTGCGGCAGCTCGACATGGTGGATGAGGAGCTCCTCGGCCCGGGAGAGGTGCGCGTGGCGGTCGCTTCCCGGTCCCTCCGGCTCGGCCATGCTGGTGTTCCTCCCTGGGACGCGCCGGAGGACGTCTCCGGGCTCGGGGACCGCGCCCTCGGCGGGCGCGGTCCCTTGTCGGGTGGGGCCGCCCTCGGGCAGCCCGCGGCGTCCGTCAGTCGTTCGCCTCGGTCGCCTCGCCCTCGCCGCCGTCGGCGGCGCTCTCCTCGACCAGCGAGATGTGGGAGGGCACGTAGGCGCGCTCGTCCCAGATCCGGTAGTCGACCATGAACGCCTTCTGGCTCTCGTAGACGCGCTTGAAGTCCTCGTCCGCCGCAGCCTCCTCGTCGAGCACCTCGACCGACACGTCGCGCAGCTCCATGAGGATGTCGTCCGGGAGCTGAGCGGCGTTGACGCCGGCCTTCACGAACCCGGCCAGGACCTCGGGGTTCTTGTACTCGCCCTCGGCCAGGCCGCGCATGGTCGCGCCGGCGCAGGCCGCCTCGACGAGCGCCTTCTGCGCGTCGGTCGCCTTGTCCCACTGATCCTGGTTGATCAGCATGTACTGGGCCGTGAAGGTCTGGTGCCAGCCCGGGAAGATGTTGTTCTTCACGATCTGGTCGAAGCCGAGGATCTGGTCGATCGCCGGCATCGAGAACTCGGTCGCGTCGATCGTGCCCTTCTCGAGCGCCTGGTAGAGCTCGCCGCCCGGCAGCATCGTGACCGAGGCGCCGAGCTTCTCGAGCACCTTGCCGCCGAGGCCGGCGAAGCGGATCTTCAGGCCCTGGTAGTCCTCGAGCGACTCGATCGGCTCGCTGTACCAGCCCGCCGTCTCGGGGCCGATGATGCCGCAGAGCTCGGCGTGCACGTTGAAGCCCTTGTTGTCGTAGACCTCCTGCAGCATGTCGTGGCCGCCGCCGAAGTAGTACCAGCCGGTGAAGCCCCAGGGCTTGAGGCCGAAGGGCACCGCGGCGAAGAGCGGCACGGCCGGCACCTTGCCCTGGTCGTAGCCGATCCAGGTGTAGCCGGCCTCGACCTTGCCGTCCGAGACCGCCTGCAGGATGTCGAACGGCGGCACGAGCTTGCCCGGCTCGTAGACGCGGATCTGCAGCGTGCCGTCCGAGGCGGTCGAGATCTTCTCGGCCACCCAGGGCGCCGGCGAGCCGAGGCCCGGCAGGTTGGACGCGAACGCGATCGGCATCTTCCAGCGCAGGTCCTCGGCCATCGCCTGGCCGGCGACGCCGCCCGCGAGCGCGAGCGTCCCGAGCCCTGCGGCCACTGCCTTTGAGATGTTCATGGATATGTCTCCCTGTGAATTTCGTGGTGAGCGCGCCGCGGTCACTTCCGCAGCATCATCCGGCCGCCGATGAAGCGCAAGATTCCTGCGCGATTCCTGCGCGCGCGGATTGGCGTCCCGTCTCGCACCGCCGGCCGGTGCGGGAGGAAGGAATAGCGATATGGGCGGCGGGCGCAACAGGGGCGTGGGGGCGGGCGTGCATTGCGCGCCGACGACAGCCCCGCAGCACGACGCCGGTGCGCTTGCGCAGAGGACGGCTTCGAGCCCGGAGCGGACTTCGTGGAGCGCAGAGTGAGAGCGGCAGCTTAACGCCGATCTTGGGCTGTCGCCGGGTGCCTGTCGCGTACCTGCTGCGCCTTCGCGCGCGAGCCAAATGGAGGGAATCCGGGACAGGGGAAACTGTCCCGAAGGGGCGCTAAGACTCTCTGCGGAACTACCGATAGGCGAAAAGGTTGCAGGAACACTTCAGGTCAGAGTTGTAAACATACAGACAGCAACAGTTTTCGTTTGACTTCAGCCGCCCCCTATGGCTGCTGGGCGGCGGGTGTGGTGGACTTTTTCCCTTCCGTAGGACCAAAACTCGCGTCGCGTTCTCGTCTCGTGTCTTCGATGTCACGCCGAGCGAGGATGCCATGTCTCATTGCCTCTTCACCGCCTTCGGGCGGCTGCGAACCCGTGCGCGCGCCTACCTCGACGAGGAGGCCGGCAGCGCCACCGTCTGGAACATCACCTGGCTGCTCGTCTTCGC
>DATKCY010000151.1:0-6434 GCA_035512995.1 Thermohalobaculum sp. | reverse complement strand
CACGCCCGGTGCCCGGCCGCGCGGGCCTCGCCGATCGCCCGGGGCGCCGCCGCGACATGGATGCCGCTGGCATAGGCGGCGACCGTCGCGGCCGCCGAGGGGTCGAGGAAGCGGGCGAGCGGCACGCCCGCGCGCCGCGCGAAGAGGTCGTGGAGGGCGATGTCGAGCCCCGCGATCACCTGGGCGAACGGCCCCCGCTCGCCGCATTGCAGCGCCCGGATCCGCGTCTTCCCGTCGAGCGCGTGGAAGAGGTCCGACGGCGCCCGCGCCTCGCTGCCGAGGACGAGGTCGCCGAGGTCCTCCATCAGCAGGCGCGCCCGGTGTTCGGCCCCCGCCGCGGGCCAGTTCGCGAACACCTCGCCCCAGCCGAACGCGCCCTCGGCGTCGTCCACGCGGACGAAGACGGCCGGGCGGTCGCGCATCGTGCCGAACGAGGTCGCGACCGGCCGCTCGAGGGGCACGCGGAAGACCTGCGCCTCGATCCGGGCGATCGTGACGGGCGGCGCCTCCGCCGTCACGGTCCGGTCGGCCCCGGCACGCTGGCCGGACGCACCCGGCCCGTCGCCGCGGCCGTGGCGGCAGCGGCGCCCGGCTGCCCCCGCCGCTCGACCGTCTCCTTCAGCTTCTTCAGGAGCATGTTCACGATGCTGGCCTTGACGGTATCGGTCCGCGACAGCAGGCCGAGCTCGCGGCAGGGGGTGTCGGGGACCAGCGGCAGCCGTTTCAGCGGCAGCGCGCTCGGCGACGGCACGCACTGCCGGGGCACGATCGACACGCCGAGGTTGGCGTGCACCATGCTCTCGACGGCCTCGAGCGTCTCGAGCTCCATGCTCTCGGCGACGGTCAGGCCCTGGCGCTGCAGCCAGCTCTCGATCATCGAGCCGACCACGGCGCCGCGCGTGAAGCGGATGTAGGGCCGGGTCCGGAGCAGCTCGATCGGATCGTCGCTCCCGGCCTCGCGCGCGGCGAGAAGCTCGAGCGGCTCGCGCGCGAGCCGCTGCCACTCGAGCCTCTTCGGGATGATCGGGGGCAGGGTGACGATGGCGGCGTCGAGCATGCCGCGTTCGAGCTGCGCCGTCAGGGCGAGCGTGAGGCCGGAGACGACGCGCACGTGCAGCTCCGGGTGGTCGGCCTTGAGGCTCGCCACGCCGAACGGCACGAGGCTCGTCAGCGTCGTCGGAACCGCGCCGAGCCTGAGCTCGCCGCGGATGCCCGCGTCGCCGAGGACCGAGGGCACGATGCCCTCGTACGCCTCGACGATCTCGCGCGCCTTCGCGACCAGCGCGAGGCCCGTGGGCGTCAGCCGCGGCGTCCGGCGCGAGCGGTCGAACACCTCGACCTGCCACTCCTCCTCGAGCGCCTTCATCTGCTGGCTGACGGCCGCGTGGGTGACGAACACCGACTCGGCGGCGGCCGTGAAGGTGCCATGCTCGGCGACCGCGATCAGCGTCTTCAAATTGCGTATCGACATGAAGTTTCCGAAATCTGCGCTTACGGTCCGCCTGAAGGAATTTTCCTTTGCGAAACTAAATCTTACTCATACCCTGCGTCAATCTGAGGGGGACACCCCTTGCCGCGTGCGCCACGGTGCGCAAGGAATAGAAGACGAAACAATGGGAGGCAACCACATGAAGTTTGCGATCACGGGCGCGGCCGCAGCCGCCGTCCTCTCCGTCTCGGCGCCTGCTGCGCTGGCGGAATATCCGGACCGCTCGATCAACATGGTCATCCCGTACGGGCCGGGCGGCGCGACCGACATCTCGGCCCGCACGATCGCCGAGCCGCTCGGCAACGTCGTGCCGGAGTCGGTCGTCATGACGAACCGCACCGGCGCCGGCGGCGCCACGGGCTCGGTCGCGGTCAAGAACGCCGATCCGGACGGCTACACCATGATTTTCGCCCGCGTCGGCTCGCACACGGTGAACCCGGCGATGAAGGCGACGCTGCCCTACACGCTCGACGACTTCGACTTCGTCGGCGTCTACGAGATCAACCCGGTCGCCTGCGCCGTCGCCGAGGACTCCGACATCCAGTCTATGGAGGATCTGGTCGCGAAGGCCAAGGAGGGCGGCGTCAGCTACAGCTCGTCCGGCGTCGGCTCGCTGCTGCACCTCGCGGGCGCCATGGCGATGCACGAGTTCGGAATCGAGGACCCGACGACGCAGCTGATCCACATCCCGCTCGAGGGCGGGGGCGCCGCGGCGACGGCCGTGCTGAACGGCACCGTGACCTTCATCTGCACGAACACGTCGGCGCTCGCGAGCTTCGTCAAGAACGAGCAGCTCCGGCCGCTGGTGGTCACGACGGCCGAGCCGGTCGAGGGCTTCGACGCGCCGACCGCGACCGAGCTCGGCCATCCGGAGCTCGAGAAGCTCGTCGGCTGGACCGGCATCGGCGGGCCCGCCGGTCTGCCCGAGGAGGTCAAGGCCAAGTGGCGCGAGTGGATGAAGGAGGCCACCGAGGACCAGAATTTCCGCGACCAGATGGAGGCGCGCGGCTCGGTCATTCGCCTGATGGACCCCGAGGAGTCGAAAACGTTCATCCAGGATCAGTACGAGGTGTTCCGCCAGCTTGTCGACGAGCTCGGCATGCGCGTCGAGGGCTGAGGCGGACGCCCCGGTCTGAGAGCTGACAACGGCGGCCGCGCTCCCCGGTTGGGCGCGGCCGCGGCTTCTGCGGAGGGGGAGGAGGCGCCATGTTCGCCAAGACGGAGTTCCAGGTCGGGGCCGCGTCGGTCGCCATCGGGATCTTCCTGCTGGTCGTCGGCATCCCCTACGGCATCAGCAGCCCCAGCAACGTCCCGAAGATCGTTCTGTCGCCGGTGTTCTGGCCGCAGATCCTGGCCGGCGCGCTGATCCTGATCGGCATCGGCCTGCTCATCTCGGCGCCCGGCGCGCCCCGGTTCCCCGAGCAGGAGACGACGATATTTAACAAGGAGGGCGGCATCAACCGGCTCGCCCTGATGGCGCTCACGATGGTCGTCTACGCTTGGGCGATCGACGTGATCGGCATGGTCTGGGCGTCGATGATCGTCTTCGCGATCGTCGCCTTCCTCGTGAAGACCCGCCACCCGTACCCGGCGCTCGCGGCCGCCGTCGTCGTGCCGCTGGCGCTCTACGCCTTCTTCAACCACGTCGCTTCGGTTTCGATCCCACAGGGCGATTTCGTGAGGCTGCCGTGAACCTCGACCTATTCGACAACTTCGCGGCGGGCCTCGCCGTCGTCTCGGACTTCGAAGCGATCCTCGCGCTGATCGTCGGCGTCGCGATCGGCGTCGTCGCGGGCGCGATTCCCGGCATGTCGGCGACGATGGCGGTGGCGCTGACGCTGCCGTTCACCTTCGCGATGCAGCCGGTGACGGGCATCCTGCTCCTGCTCGGCGTCTACAAGGGCGGGATCTTCGGCGGCTCGATTCCCGCGATCCTGATCAAGACGCCGGGCACGCCGGCCTCGAGCGCGACGGTCATGGACGGCTACCCGATGGCCGAGAAGGGCGAGGCGGGCCGGGCGCTGACCATGGCGCTCTACGCGTCGTGCACCGCCGACCTGATCTCGAACATGGCGCTGATCCTGTTCGCGGGCTGGCTCGCCTCGTTCGCGCTGAGCTTCGGGCCGCCCGAGTTCTTCACGCTGATCCTGTTCTCGCTGACGATCATCGCCAGCGTCTCGGGCGACAAGCTGCTGACCGGCATCCTCTCGGCCATGCTCGGGCTCTTGCTCGCCACCGTCGGGCTCGACCTCGTCTACGGGACCAACCGCTTCACCTTCAACGACCCGAACCTGATGGGCGGGCTCAACTTCATCGCCGTGCTGATCGGCCTCTTCGCGATCCCCGAGATCCTGTCGATGGTCTGGGACCCCCGCGCGCACGAGGGGGGCGTGCGCAAGCTCGGCCAGAACAAGGTGTCGTTCGCCGAGTACCGGCGCTGCTTCAGGACGATCCTGCGCGGCAGCTTCATCGGCGTGATCCTGGGCTCGATCCCCGGCATCGGCGCGGCGCCGGCGGCCTTCCTGTCCTACAGCGAGGCGCGGCGGAAGTCGCCGAACCAGGCGAACTTCGGCAAGGGCGAGATCGAGGGCGTCGCGGCCTCCGAGGCCGGCAACAACGGCGTCGCGGGCGCGACGCTGATCCCGCTGCTCGCGCTCGGCGTGCCGGGCGACGTCATCACGGCGATCATCATCGGCGCTTTCATGATCCATGGCCTCCAGCCCGGGCCGATGATGTTCGTGGCGAACATCGACATCATCTACGGGCTGTTCATCGGGCTCATCATCAGCTCGGTCGCGCTGTTCTTCATCGGCGGCGTCGCGATCCGCATCTTCAGGTACGTGGCCGACATCCCGCGCGGCGTGCTGTTCCCGCTCGTGCTCGTGCTCTGCGTCTACGGCAGCTACGCGGTCAACAACTCGATCTTCGACGTCGGCGTCATGTTCGCGGTGGGCTGGCTCGGCTTTGTCATGTTGCGCTACGACATGCCGCCGGCGCCGTTCCTGATCGCGTTCATCCTGGGGCCGCTGCTCGAGAACAATTTCCGCCAGTCGATGCTGATGTCGGGCGGCTCCCCCGAGATCCTCGTGCGCGGCTACATCACCTGGTTCTTCTGGGCACTGACCCTGCTCACGATCATCGCGCTGACCCGCGCGCGCCTGAGGACGCGGCGCGAGCTGCAGGCGCAGCAGGCGAACCCGGGCAACGAGGAATAGGCCCGTGCGCGGCGCCGATCTTCTGGCCGGGACGCTGAGGAAGGCCGGCGTCGGCCGCATCTTCAGCCTGTCGGGCAACCAGATCATGCCGGTCTACGACGCCTGCCTCGAGGCCGGCATCGCGATCGTGCACACCCGCGACGAGGGCGCGGCCGTGTTCATGGCCGACGCCTGGGGGCAGCTGACGGGCGAGGTCGGGGTGGCGCTGGTGACCGCCGGGCCCGGCGCGATGAACGCCGTCGGCCCGCTCTTCACGGCGCGCGCATCCGAGAGCCCGGTGCTGCTGCTGGCGGGCGACTCGCCGCGGGCGCGGGACGGGCAGGGGGCGTTCCAGGAGCTGGCGCAGACGGCGGTGACGGCGCCGCTGACCAAGCTCTCGTTCCGCGCGGGGGCTGCGGCCGGGCTCGGCGAGGACGTGGCGCGGGCGCTCCGCGCGGCGCTCTCCGGCCGGCCCGGCCCGGTTCATCTGGCGCTGCCGGCGGACGTGCTGGAGGACGATGCCGGCGACGCGGCGCTGCCGAGCGACCGCGCCGTCGGCGCCGACGTCCGGGCCGCCGAGCCGGGCGAGGTCGCGGCCATCGCCGACGCGATCCGCACCGCCGAGGCGCCGCTGATCGTGACCGGCCCGGCGCTCAGCGCGACCCGCGCCGGCCCGCTCCTCGACCAGCTTTCGGAGGCGGCCGACGCCCCCGTGGTCCCGCTCGAGAGCCCGCGGGGCCTCCGCGACCCGGCGCTCGGCGGGCTCGAGCATGTCCTCGCCCGCGCCGACCTGATCGTGAGCCTCGGCAAGACGGTCGATTTCGGGCTCGGCTTCGGCGCCCCCGGCGTCTCGGACGCTGCCTGCCGCTGGATCGTGGTCGACGCGGAGCGGGGCGAGCGCGACCGGGCGCACCGCAATCTCGGCTCGCGCCTCGCCTTCACGCTCGACGCCGACCCGCGCGCCGTCGCCGAGGCGCTGATCGGCCAGGGCGAGGGCGGCGACGGCAACGGCCCCTGGCGCGCCGAGGTCGCCCGCAGGCTCGCCGCCCGCGTCCGGGCCGGGGCGGGGCAGGGCGGGATCACGCCCGCCGAGGTCACGGCCGCGGTGCAGCGCCGGCTCGACGCGGCCCCGGCGTCCGTCGTCGTCTGTGACGGCGGCGAGTTCGGCCCGTGGGCGCAGGCCTGCGTGAGCGGTACCGAGCGGATCGTCAACGGCCCGTCGGGCGCAATCGGCGCCGGGCCCTGCTACGCGTTCGCCGCCGGGCTGGCGCGGCCCGATGCGCTGGTGGTCTGCCTGGTCGGCGACGGCACCGCCGGCTTCCACCTGCCCGAGTTCGAGACGGCGGCGCGCGAGGGCGTGCCCTTCGTCATGGTCGTCGGCAACGACCAGCGCTGGAACGCCGAGCACCAGATCCAGCTCCGCGCCTTCGGTCCCGACCGGCTGATCGGCTGCGAGCTCAGCGACGCCCGCTACGATCTCGCGGTCACCGCCCTCGGAGGGCACGGCGAGCACGTGACGAAGGCCGGCGACCTCGACGGAGCGCTCGAGCGCGCGATCGCCTCGGGCAAGCCGGCCTGCGTGAACGTCGCGCTCGAGGGGCAGGCGGCGCCGGGTGCGCCCGCGGATCACTGACGACATCCCCCGCCGCGCGGCCAGCCCTCTCCCCCGGCCCCTCTCCCAAGGGAGAGGGGGGCGCCCGGCCGCGCGGCCGGGCCTTCCCCCCTCCGCTTCGGAGGGGGGGCAGGGGGGA
>DATKCY010000150.1:0-4827 GCA_035512995.1 Thermohalobaculum sp. | reverse complement strand
CCTGGTACGGGGCCGACCCGCCCGCGCTCGGACCGCCGTCGCTCCGCGAGAAAGCGCGCGGGATCGCGCGGCTCGCCGCCTTCCTCGGCATGACGGCGGTGCTCGTGCCGCTCTTCCTGGTCGGCCGCGCGGTGCATTCGGGCCTCGGCAGCCGGCCCGCCTTCCACTTCTCGATCGCCACGCTCTGGTCGCGCGCGACGCTCCGGCTCTGCGGCCTCCGGGCGCGCGTGCACGGCCGGCCGGTCGACAGCGGCGCGCTCGTCGCGAACCACTCCTCCTGGCTCGACATCCCCGCGCTCCGCCGGAACGGGCTTATCTATTTCGTGTCGAAGAAGGACGTCCAGCGCTGGCCGGCGATCGGCTTCGTCGCCCACGTCTGCGGCACCGTCTTCATCGAGCGCCGCCGGACCGAGGCCAAGCGCCAGGAGCGGATGCTGCGCCAGCGCATCGAGGCCGAGGAGCGGCTCTGCTTCTTCCCCGAGGCGACCTCGACCGACGGCCAGCGCGTGCTGCCGTTCAAGTCGTCGCTGTTCTCCGCCTTCTTCGAGGCGGAGGGGCAGGGGGCCGACCTGTCTGTCCAGCCCGTCACGGTCCGCTATCGCGTGGCCCCCGGCAGCGGCCTGCCCGCAGCCTTCTACGGCTGGTGGGGCGCGATGCCATTCGGCCCGCATGTCTGGCAGGTCTTCTGCCGCAGCCACGGCGGCATCGTCGAGATCACCTTCCACGACCCCGTTCGCCCGCGCGACTTCCCCGACCGCAAGGCGCTCGCCGACCAGACGCACAGGACCGTCGCGGGGGATCTTCCTCACCGCTGAGGGGCGCCCGCGGCTCGGCGGGGACCCGCGAAGACCCT
Organism: Thermohalobaculum sp.; assembly: GCA_035512995.1. GTDB lineage: Bacteria > Pseudomonadota > Alphaproteobacteria > Rhodobacterales > Rhodobacteraceae > Thermohalobaculum. The sequence goes on along the minus strand of DATKCY010000150.1, from coordinate 3,974 downwards.
CCCCCTCCCCCTCGCAGGGGGAGGGGTCGTGGACGCATGACCGCCGCCTCGGCGCCCCCCCCGCCACGAGCCCGCCGCTTGCTCCGCCGGCCGCGCCTGGCGCATGATCCGCCCCGGGCCGCAGCAGCCGTGACAGGCACCGGATGAACGACAGCACCTCCTCGCCCGTGCGGCGCACGCGGCATACGCCCCAGATCAGCCTCGGCTCCTCGCCCTCGCCCGAGGTCGACACGCCGGAGGCGCTGGGGGAATGGCTGCACCAGAACCTGGTCGAGGAGGTCGAGTGCGTGACCCCCGACTTCGCCGGCATCGGCCGCGGCAAGGTCATGCCGTCGTCGAAATTCGTGCGGAACGCGCCGATCTACCTCCCGACCTCGCTGTTCTTCCTGACGATCACCGGCAGCTATCCGCGGCTTCGGGACCTCGAGGGCTACGCGACCGACGCCGACCTGATGCTGCGCCCGGACATCGCGACGACCCGCGCGGTGCCCTGGGCCAACGACCGTTCGGTGCAGGTCATCCACGACGTCTGCGACGGCGAGGGCGAGCTCGTCGGCTTCGCCCCCCGCTCGGTCCTGAAGCGCGTGCTCGGCCAGTATGCCGAGCGCGGCTGGCGCGCGATCGTGGCGCCCGAGCTCGAGTTCTACCTGACCAGGCCCAACACCGATCCCGACTACCCGCTCGAGCCGCCGGTCGGCCGCTCGGGCCGCGTCGCGCAGAAGGCGCAGGCCTACTCGATCGCGGCGGTCGACGAGTACGACGACGTCATCGAGCACATCTACGACTACGCCGAGGCGCTGGGCCTCGAGATCGACACGATCATCCAGGAGGCCGGGGCCGCGCAGCTCGAGGTCAACCTCCGCCACGGCGACCCGGTCGACCTCGCCGACCAGGTGTTCCTGTTCAAGCGGCTGATCCGCGAGGCCGCGCTCCGCTGCGGCTGTTACGCCACCTTCATGGCGAAGCCGATGGAAGGCCAGCCCGGCAGCGCCATGCACATCCACCAGTCGGTGATCGTCGAGGCGACGGGCAAGCCGCTGTTCTCCAATGACGACGGCAGCCCGACCGATGCGTTCCGCCACTTCATCGGCGGCCACCAGGCCTATCTCGGCGCCGCCTGCTGCCTGCTGGCACCCTACGTGAACTCCTATCGCCGGCTGGTGCCGAACATGACCGCGCCGATCAACCTCGACTGGGGCGCCGACAACCGCACCACGGGCCTCCGCGTGCCGATCTCCGAGCCCGCCGCCCGGCGGGTCGAGAACCGCGTGGTCGGGGCCGACGCCAACCCCTATCTCGCGATCGCCGCCTCGCTGATGACGGGCCTCCTCGGCATCGCGGAAAAGCTCGAGCCGCGGGACGAGGTCGTGACCGACAGCTACCACCGTCCGCGCGAGCTGCCCTACAGCATACTGGACGCGCTCGAGGATTTTCGCACCTGCCAGCCGCTGCGCCAGGGGCTGGGGGAGGGGTTCTGCCGCCTCTACGAGTCGGTGAAGACCCACGAATACGAGGAGTTCATGCAGGTCATCAGCCCGTGGGAGCGCGAATACCTGCTCCTGAACGTCTGAACGACGCCCCGGGGCAAGGCGCCCGTCAGGTGAAGGCTTCGGCGTAGGCTTTTACCGCCGCTGCGAAATCGGGCTCCTGCCAGACCGCGGGGTCGGGGACGATGAAGTCCGCCAGACCCTTCAGCGCGGCCGCATGCTCCAGCGTCACGCCGCCCTCGGCCACGACCGGGGTCTCGATCATCTCCGACCACCACTCGAAGAGCTCGCGCCCGGCCAGGGTGCCGTCGCCGAGCGCGCCCGCGTCGCCGACCGGGCCGAGGCTCACATAGTCCGCCCCCGCCTCCGCCAGCACCATGCCCTGATGCCGCTCGGGGCCCCCGAAGCCGCCGATGATGCGATCGGGGCCCAGCTCGCCCCGCACCCGGCGGAGCGGCACCCGCCCGTCCGACAGGTGCACGCCGTCGAGCGCCTCGGCCCGCGCGAGCCGGAAGTGATCGCGCACGATCAGCGCCACGTCGCGCGGCTCGGTGACGGCGCGCACCCGGTCCGCCGCCCGCTTCCAGACCTCCTCGTCGCCGGAGGCGAGCGAGAGGCGCACGCAGGCGACCACCCCGGTGTCGAGCGCGGCCTCGAGCAGAGGGACCAGCTCCGCCGGATCGGCATCCTCGGGGGTGACAAGATAGATCGGCGGCTGCTCGCTGCTCATCGGCCTCTCGACGGGTCCCTCGGCTTCGGCGGCAGGGCGCACGCTGCTCGCTTCCTCCCCTCGGATCAACGGGCATCTTCGATCCGCGCGCCGCATGGCGAGAAATTCCCCGGAAGGCGCCCGCGATCCCGTCGGGGACAGAGAGTCCCGGCGCGGCGGGAACCAAAACTGCAGAGGCCGCATTGGTAATTCAGCCGCCACCGGATGGAGCCGATCATGAAGCCGCATTTCACTCTGGGTACCGCTGCGGCGTTGCTCACGATGACCGCTGTCCCCGTCTGGGCCACCTGCCACGACACCTCGAGCGTGCGCGAGCCCGGCCAGTCGGCCCAGGTCGAATCGAATGCCGACCTCGACGTGGCGAGCCGTAGTACGGACGGCGAGCACCTCCGGGCGGAAGAGGTGCCGGTGGAGAACCTCGACGAGCACCAGGCCACTCAGGGCGACGAGGACCCGGCACCCGAGGGTTACACCACCAACGTGCCGCCCGAGCTGATCGTGGACGACGCCGACGTGGGCGAGACCACGCCCGAGAGCACGGAGGGCGAGGCCGACAAGCGCAATGCGGAGCTCTCCAACCGGGCGCGCGAGGGCGGCTCGGAGACGAAGGCCATGAAGACCTCGGTCGACGAGGCCGGCGAATACGCCGAGGAGTCCGTCGAGGAACAGGCCGCGATGGCCAATACCGAGGAGAACGCCGAAAAGGTCGAGGAAATGACCGAGAACACCGTTCTCGGCGAGGGCGGGCAGATCGAGGCCGCCACCGGCGGCGCCGAGCCGACCGAGAACTGGTTCGGCTGCAACTCTGACGCTGACGGCAGCGAGGGCGACGCCTGCGAACCGTCCGAGACCGAGGCTGCCGCGCCGAGCGGTGGCGTCGAGGAGGAGCGCGACTACGCCGAGCTCGAGACCGAGCCAGCGAAGCGCGAGGTCAACCTCGAGGTGGAGTGCCTCGAAGAGCCCGGCGTCGACGGCGCCAGCAAAGGCTGAAGGTTGCAACGTGGGAGCGGGCGAGGCAGACGCCCCGCCTGCTCGTCAGCCCCCGCGGCACCGATTGACGCCTGCCGGCCTCAGAGCTTGCCGCGGTAGATGTCCACCAGCTTCGTCAGCATCGTGATCGCTTCGTCGCGCGGGCGCTGGAAGGTGTTGCGCCCGATGATCGAGCCGTTGCCGCCACCGTCGCGGATCGCCTTCGCATCCTCGTAGACGCCCTCGATCCCCTTCTTCGACCCGCCCGAGAACACCACGACCCGCCGGCCGTCGAACGCCGCCTTCATGCAGTGCGCGACCCGCTCCGCCGCGCTGGCGATCGCGACCCCCTCGCCCTGGTAGACCTTCTTGGCCTCCTTCTGCTCGAGGTGGTCGGTCGGCATCTTGACCTTGATCACGTGCGCGCCGAGGAGCGCGGCCATCTGCACCGCGTAGGCCGCGACGTCCATCGCCGTCTCGCCGTCCTTCGACAGCGTCTCGCCGCGCGGGTAGGACCAGATTACGGTCGCGAGCCCCTTCGCCGCGGCCTCCTGCCGGATGTCGGCGATCTCCTCGAACATCTCGAGGCCCTGGCTCGAGCCCGGATAGATCGTGAAGCCGATCGCGGTGCAGCCGAGCCTCAGCGCGTCGTCGACATTCGCGGTGATTGCCTGGTCCTTCGCGCTCTCCGACGGCATCAGCGAGTTCGCCGAGTTCGCCTTCAGGATCGTCGGCACCTGGCCCGCGAACGTGTCCGCCCCGGCCTCGAGCATGCCGAGCGGCGCGGC
>DATKCY010000149.1:0-3932 GCA_035512995.1 Thermohalobaculum sp. | reverse complement strand
GGGCGGTCAGGCGATGCCGCGGCCGGCCTCCGCCCAGGAGCCGCCGATCCGGATCAGAGTGAGGTTGTCGCGCGGCGCCGCCAGCAGGGCGTCCGCGCTGTCGCTCATGCCGGCTCCGCTTCAGGGCGTGGCCGACGGTAGCGCCCGCGGTGCGGCGATCAATGCTCGCGGTCCGTCGCCCGTGTCGTGCCGGTGCGCAAGGGCGGTCAGGCGATGCCGCGGCCGGCCTCCGCCCAGGAGCCGCCGATCCGGATCAGCGTGAGGTTGTCGCGCGGCGCCGCCAGCAGAGCGTCCGCGCCGTCGCTCAGGAAGATGTTGCCCGCGCCGTGGCGGATCGCGACCGCGCCGTCGCCCCTGACCAGCGTGATTCGCGCGCCCTCCTCCGCGCCGTCGATGGTGTCGAGCGCGGCTGTCCCCCCGCCGGTGTCGAGCGCGATGAAGGCCGAGGACGCGGCCTCGACGCTGATCGCGCCCCCCTCGACCCGCAGCCGCGTCCGGCTGCCGAGCGCGCCGGCAAAGACCCCGGCGCTGGAGAAGACCTGCACGCCGATCCCGCCCGCGATGGCGAACTGGTCGCCGCTGAAGCCCCGCGCCTCGCAGCCGACGAGCCGGACGCGGGTCAGCGTCCCGGCGGTCAGGAAATAGCCCTCCGCCATCCGCCCCGCGGTGTCGACGATGTCCATGTCGCGGAGCTCGAAGCCTCGCGGCCCGTCCTGGTGGGCGACGAAACCGCGCCGCATCGTCTCCGTCACCCGGCACGGGTCGCGGCCGAGCACGTTGCGGTAGACGCCCCCGTCCGCGTTACCCGCGACCTCGAGCACCGGCCCGCCGCAGCGCGTGACGGTGGCGCCGTCGACCACGTTGCCGCGCCCGTCGTCGTGGATCGCGCCCCGGTCGAACCAGTCGCGGTCGTTGAAGACGCCCAGATTGGTCTGGTGCGCGTCGAGCCCGGAGACGCGGCAGCGCATCGAATCGCGGCTGAGATTGAGCGCGGCGCCCAGGCAGTCGCGCGCCGAGCAGCCGGAGATGCCGGCGCCGACGCTGCGGAGCTGGAAGCCGCTGCCGAGCGAGCCGAGCACGACGCAGTTGACGAAGCCGATGTCCGCGCCCTCCGGGTGGGTGTCCCAGCCCGAGCCGCGGCAGCGGATGGCGACGCCGTTGGTGATGCGCGAGCCGGTCGGGACCCCGTACTGCACGCCGTTCGCCGCGGTGGTGTAGACATGGCGCACGCGCTCGCCGTGGATCTGGTCCGCGATCAGCCCCTCGTTCAGCGAGACCTCGACGATCGCGTAGCCGTAGTTGCGCTCGGCGCCGAGGATGCCGCCGCTCAACAGGTCGCGCGCGCGAAGGCCCGTCAGGCGCGCCTCGAGGCAGTTCTCGAGCTTAACGAAGACGTTCGGCAGCTCCCACGCGGCACAGTCCTCGATGACGGGACGGAGGCACCAGTCGAGCTCGACGGCATTGTCCTCGTTCGGGTTGGCGCCCTCGATGTGCCCGTTGCCGTCGAAGCCGATGCCGGAGAGGCGGAGGCCGTCGATGAACGCGACCGTGCGGAGCTCGGCCGCCTCGACGGTCAGGTAGTCGTGGCGGAGCGGCGCGGAGAGCGTCAGCCGGTCGCCCGCGACGGCGTGGACGTGCACGAACTCCGCCTGCAGGTTGCGCACGCTCGGGCCGCCCTCGGCCGGCGCCTCCGAGACCAGCACGGTCCAGCTGTCGGCCGCCACGCCCGCGCCCGCGCCGGGCGGGAGCGCGAGCGCGCTCTCCCCCTGCAGCGCGTCGGCGGCGAGGGGGACGCCATCGGTGTCCCAGCGTCCCTCGGCGATGACGAACCGGGTGCTCTGCCGCTTGGTCAGGATCGTGCGCGCCGGTCCCTCGCCCTCGAGGTGCACGCCGCCCTCGGCGATCCTGAGCGGCGCGGAGACGACGTAGCGGCCGGCGGGCAGGCCCAGCGTGCCGCCGCCCCGCTCCTCGACCCGCGCGATCCCGGCCTGGATCGCCGCGGTGTCGTCGGTGAGGCCGTCGCCCCTGGCGCCGAACTGCCGGACGTTCAGCCGGTCGGACACGAGCTCCCACCAGACCCCGTCGGCCGAGCGGACGCGGCCGGCATGGGCCGGCTCGAACGCCGCCCGCTCGTAGAGCCCGCCGCCGCCGTCGCCGGGCCAGGCGTGGCCTTCCGTCGCGACGAGCCGCACCGGCTCTGCGAAACCGTGCGTCGCGATGTCGCCGGTGGCCGGGAGGCGCGCGACCTGCTCCGGCGCGCGCCCTGCGTCGGCGCCCGGGGTCTGGGCCGCGGCCGATCCTGCCGCGACACCGCCGAGCAGTCCGAGAAGGGCCTGGCGACGTGTGCTCACCCGCTGGACGCCTGCCGGCTGCCCGGTCCGCTCTCGCGCAGGAAGGCGTCGAGCTCGGCCACGAACGCCTCGACGTCCGCGGCGAACGCCGTCACCCCGGCCGAGAGGTCCGCCAGCCCCGTGCGGAGCGCCTCGCTCTCGCTCAGGGCGTCCGAGGTGACCAGCGGCTCGACATAGGAGAGCCGCTTCTCGACCGCGTGGAAGTCGACCCCGGGGCCGCAGAGAAGGGCCACCGTCTCCTTGTAGACCGGGCGGTCGAACCGGGCCTCCGGCTTCGGCCCGTGGCGGGCGGGGTCGTACTGGTGCTGGTTCGTGGGCGCCCCGATCGGGATCAGCGACTCGTGGCCCGAGTCCGCGATCCGGTAGCGGCCGTAGACCCGCCAGCGCCACGCCTCGGGCAGGTCCCTGAAGGCGAGGTAGAAGTCGAGCGGGTCCATGCGGTTCGTGTGCCCGCGCCAGTCGGACCAGTACTGCTTGAGCCCGAGCGTCGCGAGATAGCCGTCCGTGGCGAACCAGGGCTGCCGGATGAACACGAACTCGCGCGACGTCCGCACCGCCGTCTCGATGCATCGCGCGGCGAGCGCGGGCGAGGGCAGGTGCTCGAGGAAATGCGACATGGTGACGAAGCGGAAGGCCCGGTCCGGGACCTCGAGCCGCGTCAGGTCGCCCTGCATCACCTCGAAGCCGCCGGCGCGCGCGCTCCTGACCTTCTCGGCGCTGATGTCGATGCCGATCCCGCGCGTGCCGCCGAACTGCTTCCGCGCCTCCGCGATCGACTTGCCGTTGCTGCACCCGAAGTCCGCGAAGTCGTAGGTCCCGGGCTCGATCCGGGCCGCAGGCCCGTGCGCACCGGCGCGGACGGCCGGGGCGCGCCCGCCCGCCTGCTCCTCCAGCATGTCCATGAGCTCGACGCGCGCGTGTTCGAGCACGTGCCCGGCCTCTGCCTCGGTCAATCTCGGCCGGCGCGCGGCACGGTCGGCCCAGCCCGCCGTCGCCTCGGCGAAGGCGCGCAGGATCTCGGGCGTCTCGTCCACCCCGATCGCCGCGAGGAGCCGCCGGAGGTGCAGCAGGCTGCCCGAGAAGAGGCCCTCGAAGGAGACGGGGATCAGCCTCAGCCGGTCCGAGCGCCAGTCGCAGACGGCGCGCATGCTGCGGTTCCACTCGGCCACCGCGCGCTCGGCGCCGTTTTCCGCCGGCCAGTGGTCCTGCCGGTCGCCGGCGCGCTGCTGCCACGACGCGGCGACGGCGGCGGGGTCGCGCACGAGGAAGAGCACGCGCGCGCCCGGGAAGCGCTCCGCCAGCAGCGGCAGACGGTGCTGCAGGCCCGGCAGCTTGTCGCCGACGAGGGTCGCGGCGTCGAACTTCCGCCGCAGGCGCAGGTAGTGCGAGGGCGCCCGCAGGTTGGTCTCCGTCTCCTTCACGTCGAAGAAGCGCCCGGCCTCGAAGAGCCGCGGGCCGACCTCGTCGGGCGCGCGTCCGTAGACGAACTTGTAGCGCTCGATGCCGAGCGCGATGCGCGGATGCGCGTTCAGGAGCTCGCCGAGCGCGGTCGTGCCGCTCCGCTGGACGCCGCTGACGAAG
>DATKCY010000148.1:0-2158 GCA_035512995.1 Thermohalobaculum sp. | reverse complement strand
GGCGGCGGCGGGAGCGCCCGGCACTCGGCCACGTGCGCTGCGGCCTCGGCGGCCGTCAGCGTCTCGGCGAGCCCGCCCATGGGCGCGATGCCGGCCGCGAGCAGCGCCGCGGCGCGTGCCTCCGGCATCGCCTCGGGGAGGGTGGCGGCAACGGCGACGGCGCGGCCTCCGGCGCGCGCGGCCGCGCAGATCGCCTCGACCGCGGGCTGCCAGCTTGCGTCGTCGCAACGGTCGGGGCGCGGAAAGTCGAGGATGAAGATCGTGAGGTCGTGGCCCGCCGTCGTGACGGCCGTGAACGCCCTCTCCATCGCCGCGGCGTCGCCCCAGACGAAGGTGTGGTAGTCGAGCGGGTTCGCGACCGTGACCTGGGGTCCGAGGGCCGCGGCGATGCCCGCCTTCTCTTCGGGCGTGAAGGGGCGGAAGCTCAGCGCCCGGCCCTCGGCGAGGTCGGCGATGAGGCTGGCTTCGCCGCCCGAGCAGCTGACCGAGGCGATCGCGCGGCCGGGGAGCGGGCCGACGGCGTGCAGGAACTTCAGCGTCTCGAGGAACTCCGGCAGCGTGTCGACGAGCGCGATGCCGAGGCGGCGGAGGAAGGCCCGCCCCGCGGCGTCGCCGCCCGAGATCGAGGCGGTGTGCGAGATCGTCGCCGCCTGCGCCGACGCCGACCGTCCCACCTTCAGCGCGACGACGGGTTTTCCGGCGTCCCGCGCCGCCGCCGCCAGCGCCTCGACGCCGCGCACGTCGCGCACCCCCTCGATGTGCAGGCCGATGGCGGAGACGCGCGGATCGCGGACGAGGGCGAGGGCGATCGAGGCGAGGTCCTGCTGCGCCTGGTTGCCGGCGGCGATGCAGTAGGCGATCGGCAGGGCGCGGGCCTGCATCGTCATGTTGATCAGCATGTTGGACGACTGTCCCAGGATCGCGACGCCGCGCTCGGCCCGCGTGCCGCCGTGCTGGTCGGGCCAGAGGAGCGCGCCGTCGAGATAGTTGATGAGGCCGTAGCAGTTCGGCCCGAGCACGGCCATGTCGCCCGCCGCCGCCACCAGCCGCGCCTGCAGCGCGGCACCGGCCTCGCGCCCGTCCTCGGCCTCGGCGAACCCGCTCGCGAAGCAGACCGCGCCGCCGGCGCCGACGCGCGCGAGCTCGGCCACGACGTCGAGCGTCGCGTGGCGGTTGACGCCAATGAAAGCGGCGTCCGGCGCCTCCGGCAGGTCGGCGATCGAGCGGTAGCAGGGCACGCCGCCCAGCGTCTCGCGCGTCGGATGCACCGGCCAGACGGCGCCCTTAAAACCCATCTTCCGGCACTGCTCGACCACGTTCGCGGCCCAGCCGCCGCCGAAAACGGCGACATGGCGCGGGTGGAGCAGGCGGGCGAGGGTGGTCATGGGCGCGAAATCTGGCCGGAAGCAGTTCCCGCACGAACATCCGCCTTTGTCATGAGCCGAGGGGACGAAGGAGCTCGCGGCCGATGATGTGGCGCTGGATCTCGCTCGTGCCGTCCCAGATGCGCTCGACGCGAGCGTCGCGCCAGAAGCGCTCGATCGGCAGGTCGTCCATCAGCCCCATGCCGCCGTGGATCTGGAGCGCCTCGTCGGTCACGCGGGCCAGCATCTCGGTCGCGTAGAGCTTGGCGGAGGCGATCTCGCGGTTCGCGGGCAGGCCCTGGTCGAGCCGCCAGGCGGAGGCCAGCGTCAGGTAGTCGGCGGCGTCGATCTCGGTCACCATGTCGGCGAGCTTGAAGCTGATGCCCTGGAAGCGGCCGATCGGCTGGCCGAACTGCTCGCGCTCGGCAGCGAAGGCCAGCGCCAGGTCGAAGACGCGCCGGGCGCGGCCGACCGACATGGTCGCGACCGTGATGCGGGTCGCGTGGAGCCACTCGTTCATGACCTCGAAGCCACCGTCGACGGCGCCCAGCACCTGGCCGGCGGGCAGGCGGCAGTTGTCGAACCGCAGGATCATGTTCTTGTATCCGCGATGGCTGACGGAGGCATAGCCGGGCGCGATCTCGAAGCCCGGGGTGCCGCGGTCGACGAGAAAGGTGGTGATCCGCTTCTTCGGGCCCTTGGGCGTCTGGTCCTCGCCGGTCGCGACGAAGACGATGACGAAGTCGGCGTGCTCGGCGCCCGAGATGAAGTGCTTGGTGCCGTTGACGACCCAG
>DATKCY010000147.1:0-4142 GCA_035512995.1 Thermohalobaculum sp. | reverse complement strand
GTCCCAGGTCTCGGCCGTCTTCCGGGGCTCGAAGCCCAGCGCCTCGAGGATGCGGACCTGCTCGCCCTCGCCGATCTCCATGCCGACGAGGCTGATCACGCGGGCGGGGTCGAGCGTATAGGAGCGCCGCCAGTCGGGCACCCCGCCGGCCACCACGACCCCGGACGGCTCGCCGCCGCAGATCTCGAGGATCAGGCGGGTCGCGAGCTCCATGCCGGGACGCACGAACTCGGGATCGACGCCCCGCTCGAAGCGGTAGCGGGCGTCGGAGCTGATCTTGAGCTTGCGCCCCGTCGCCGCCGTGCGGACCGGGTCGAAGAGCGCCGCCTCGACGAAGACGCTGGTCGTCTCCCCGGTCACGCCCGAGGGCGTGCCGCCCATGACGCCGCCGATCCCCTCCGGGCTCCGCTCGTCGCAGATCACGGTCATGGTGTCGTCGAGCGTGTAGGTCCGCTCGTCGAGCGCCTCGATGGTCTCTCCGGCGCGCGAGAGGCGCACGTGGATGTCGCCCTCGATCCGGTCGGCGTCGAACACGTGGAGCGGGCGCGCGCGGTCGAAGGTGACAAAGTTCGTGATGTCGACGAGCGCCGAGATGGGACGCAGGCCGATCGCGCGCAGGCGGCGCTGCATCCAGTCGGGCGAGGGGCCGTTGGCGACGCCGCGGATCAGCCGGCCGACGAAGAGCGGGCAGGCGCCGTCCCTGACGTCGTCGCCGAGGGTCACGCCGACCGGGCTCGGGAACCGGCCCTCGACCGGCTCGACCGGGGCCGTGCGGAGGCGGCCGAGGCCGCGGGCGGCGAGGTCGCGGGCGATGCCGGCGACGCCCAGCGCGTCGGGCCGGTTCGGCGTGATGGCGACGTCGAAGACCGGATCGTCGAGCCCGGCCCAGTCGATGTAGCGCGCGCCGAGGGGGGCGTTCTCGGGGAGGTCGATGATGCCCTCGTGGTCGTCAGAGAGCATCAGCTCGCGCTCCGAGCAGAGCATGCCGTTCGACTGCTGCCCGCGGATGACGCCGGGCTTGAGGTCGACGCCGGTGCCGGGGATGTGCGTGCCGGCGGGGGCGAAGACGCCGATCATGCCGGTGCGCGCGTTCGGCGCGCCGCAGACGACCTGCACCTCGCGGGAAGGCTTCTCCGGCCCGTCGGGCCACGCCTCGACGCGGCAGAGGCGCAGGCGGTCGGCGTCCGGGTGGGGCGCGGCCTCGATCACCCGGGCGATGGTGAAGGCGCCGAGGGTCTCGGCCGGGTCCTCGACCCCCTCGACCTCGAGCCCGAGGTCGGTCAGCGCCTCGGCAATGTCGGTGGCGGTCGCCTCGGTCTCGAGGTGATCGTGCAGCCAGGATAGGGTGAACTTCATACGTCAATGTCCGTATGATCTTTGATCTTCTTCTTCAGAAAGCCCACGGCGAGAGCTTTCATGATCTCGAGGGTCGCATTGCCGCCGCTTTCTGCGACGACGCCCTTTGTCTTGCTCCAGATCCCTTCATCCCTGATGGCGTTCAGATAGTTATGTCCCTCCGCAGACAATCTGTAAGAGCCGCAGTCCTGGTAGACCAAAAGGCCATCATCAGCCATCAGGCGCCTGTGGTATAGGCGGCGGTGTTCGTCGGCTCCGCCTTCCATCGTTTCCGCAAACAGCCAATCATCGTCCTGTTCCATCTCTAGAAGCATGGAACGGATCAAGTCGTCATCGCGCTTCACCGGCTCAACCCCCCGTGCAGCGTCGGCAGGTCGAGGGCCCCGAAACCGTAGTGGCGGAGCCAGCGCAGGTCGCTGTCGAAGAAGGCGCGGAGGTCGGGGATGCCGTATTTCAGCATCGCGATGCGGTCGATCCCCAGGCCGAAGGCGAAGCCCTGCCACGCGTTCGGGTCGACGCCGGCGTTGGCCAGCACCTTCGGGTGGACCATGCCGGAGCCGAGGATCTCCATCCAGTCGTCGCCTTCGCCGATCTTCAGCGCGCCGCCCTCCCACGAGCAGCGGATGTCGACCTCGGCCGACGGCTCGGTGAACGGGAAGTGCGAGGCGCGGAAGCGGAGCGCCACGTCCTCGACCTCGAAGAAGGCGCGGCAGAATTCCTCGAGCACCCATTTGAGGTTCGCCATCGAGATCGCGCGGTCGATCGCCAGGCCCTCGACCTGGTGGAACATCGGCGTGTGCGTCTGGTCGTAGTCGGCGCGGTAGACGCGGCCCGGCGCGATGATCCGGCAGGGGGCGCCGTGCGCCTCCATGTGCCGGATCTGCACGGGGCTGGTGTGGGTGCGGAGCACGTGGGGCGGGCGGTTGTCGCCCGCCGCCCGCGCCATGTAGAAGGTGTCCATCTCCTGGCGCGAGGGATGCTCGGGCGGGATGTTGAGCGCGTCGAAGTTGTACCAGTCGGTCTCGACCTGCGGGCCCTCGGCGACGGAGAAGCCGAGATCGGCGAAGATCGCCATCACCTCCTCGGTGACCTGGGCGACCGGGTGCACCGTGCCTTGCGCGCCCGGGCGGGGCGAGAGGGTCACGTCCAGCCATTCGGCAGCCAGCCGTCGCGCCAGCGCCTCGTCGGCCAGCGCCGAGCGGCGCGCCTGGATCGCGGCGTTTATCTCGTCCTTGAGCGCGTTCAGCCGCGGGCCGGCCTCGCGCCGCTCCTCCGGGCTCATGCGGCCGAGCTCGCGCATCATCAGGCTCACCTCGCCCTTCTTGCCGAGCGCGCCGACGCGCACGCGCTCGATCGCCGCCTCGTCGGCGGCGTCGGCGACTTCAGCGAGGTAGCGCTCGCGGAGGGGGGCGATATCCTGCACGTCGGGCGGCTCCGGCATCGGCTTGCGGTCCGGGCGCGGTCGTATCGCGCGCCCGCAACGGTTTCAAGCCGCTCTCCGATCCGCGCGCAGGCGTGAGCACCGCGCGCGGCGCGATCTGTGCTAGGCTGAGCGCGCCGCCCTGCTACCGGAGGCGAGACGGAGGCACGAATGGCCCACGAGATCACGACCGGCGGGACCCGCCCGCTGCACCTGCGCGAGGTCCAGGAGATAGAGGTCGGCGACATCCAGCACGTGCTGCGCCGGGGATGGCACGACTTCATGGTGAGGCCGAGCGCGATCCTCTACCTGGCCATCATCTATCCGGTGATCGGCGTCGTCGCGAGCTACCTCGCCTGGCAGCTCGATGTGGTCGGGCTGATCTACCCGCTCGCGGCCGGCTTCGCGCTGATCGGCCCGATCGCGGCGGTCGGCGTGCTCGAGCTCAGCCGCCGGATCGAGGCGGGCGAGGAGGTGAGCCTGCTCGACGCCTTCTCGGTCGTCAGACGCCCCGCCTTCCGCGGCATCCTGTTGATGGCGCTGCTGCTCTTCACCCTCTTCGCGGCGTGGATCGTGGTCGCCCAGCGCATCCTGGTCGCGACGCTCGGCGACCTCGCCCCGGACGACTTCGGCGCCTTCATCGTCGCCGCGGTCACGACCTGGGAGGGGCTGGCGATGTTCGTCATCGGCAATGCCGTCGGCTTCCTCTTCGCGGTCGCGGCGCTCTGCGTCAGCGTCATCTCGCTGCCCATGCTGGTCGACGGCGAGCGGAGCGTGACGGTCGCGATCGCGACCTCGGTCCAGGCGGTCATGGTCAACCCGGTGCCGATGGCGGCCTGGGGCCTCGCGGTCGCGGTCGGCCTCGCGCTCGGCATGATCCCGGTGTTCGCGGGGCTCCTGATCGTGCTGCCGGTGCTCGGGCACGCGAACTGGCACCTCTACCGGCGGGTGCTGCCGCCGGGGTGAGGGCCAAGCGAGGCGCCGCGCCCGGCCTTCTCCCCCGGCCCCTCTCCCGTGGGGAGAGGGGAGCGCCGGCCGCGCCGCCGGGCCTTCCCCCCCCCGCTCCGGAGGGGGGGCCGGGGGGAGGTAGAGGCGCGGCGTTCCCTGCGGTCAGGCGCGCATGCGCTCGGCCTTGGGGTCGTAGAGGGGCTTCAGGCTCGCCTCCGCGGGGACACGCCTGCCTGCGACGTCGATCTCCCAGGCGGAGGCCGGCAGCGCCTGCGGATCCTCGCCGTCCGCCGGCACGTAGCCGAGGCCGATGGCAGCGCCGAGATGGTGGCCGTAGTTCCCCGAGGTCACGTGGCCGACGATCCGGCCGTCCCGGAGGATCGGCTCGTTGTGGTAGAGGAGCGGCTCCGGGTCCAGG
>DATKCY010000146.1:0-3327 GCA_035512995.1 Thermohalobaculum sp. | reverse complement strand
CCAGCCGGTCCGTCGCCGCGCGGTCGCCGCCCTCGAGCGGGGTCAGGATGCACCAGCGGCCCTCGAAGAGCTCGGCGAAGCCCGACTCGGGCCCCGAATGCTCGGTGCCGGCGAGCGGGTGGGCCGGGACCAGGTGGACGCCTTCGGGCAGGCGCGGGGCGAGTTGCTCGATGACCCGGCCCTTGACCGAGCCCGCGTCCGACACGGTGGCCCCGGGGGCGAGCTCGGGCCCGATTTCGGCCGCGACCGCGGCGAAGGCGCCGACCGGCACGCAGAGGATCACGAGGTCGGCGCCCCGGACGGCCTCGGCCGCGCTCTCCGCCACCCGGTCGCAGAAGCCGAGCCGCGCGGCGGTCTCCCGCGTCTCGGCCGTGCGGGCGTAGCCGACGATCTCGCCCGCGGCGCCGGCCCTCCGCGCGGCCCAGGCGATCGACGAGCCGATCAGGCCGAGGCCGATCAGCGCGAGCCGCTCGTAGGGCTCGGCCGTCATCCCGGCGCCCCGCGCATCGCCTCCGCGACCGCGCGGCAGGCGGCCTCGTCCCCGATCGTGATGCGGAGGTGGCCGGGCAGGCCGTAGCCCTCCATGCGCCGCACGATCAGCCCGCGCCGCGCGAGGTGGCGATCGACCGCCTCCGCCCGGCCGCCGGTGTCGACGAGGAGGAAGTTGCCGTCCGAGGGCTGGACGCCGAAGCCCGCCGCGCAGAGTTCCTTCGTCAGCCAGTCGCGCCAGACCTCGTTGGTGACCGCAGAGTGCTCGACATAGTCGCGGTCCCGCACGGCTTCCGCGCCGGCCGCGAGCGCGGGCGCGGAGACGTTGAACGGCCCGCGCACCCGGTTCAGCACGTCGATCACGTGGGGCGGGCCGAAGGCCCAGCCGAGGCGGAGCGCGGCGAGGCCGTGGATCTTCGAGAAGGTGCGGAGCATCACGACGTTCTCGCGCGCGCCCGCGAGCGCGGCGCCGCCGTCGTAGCCGCGCACGTACTCGGCATAGGCCGCGTCGATCACGAGGAGCGCGGGCCCGGGCAGGGCATCGGCGAGGCGCGCGAGCTCGTCGCCCGGCAGCATCGTGCCGGTCGGGTTGTTCGGGTTCGCGAGGAAGACGAGGCGCGTGCGCTCGGTGAGGCAGCCGATCAGCGCGTCCACGTCCGCGGTCAGCCCGCGCTCGGGCGCCGCGACTGGCGTCGCGCCGGCGGCGAGCGCCGACAGCCGGTACATGAGGAAGCCATGCGCCGAGTAGAGGACCTCGTCCCCCGGGCCGGCATAGGCCTTGGCGAGCAGCGCGATCAGCTCGTCCGAGCCTGCGCCGCAGACGATCCGCTCGGGCGTCAGCCCGTGCGCCGCGGCGATCGCGCGCCGAAGCGCCAGGGCGCCGCCGTCGGGGTAGAGCGCGAGCCCGTCAGCGGCCTTCAGATACGCCTCGCGCGCCCGCGGCGAGGGTCCGAACGGGTTCTCGTTCGAGCTGAGCTTGATCGCGCGGTTCACGCCGGGAACGGTCGCGGCACCCCCCTGGTAGGGCGCGATCGCCATGACGCCCTCGCGCGGGCGGATGGTCGGATGGGCGGTCACGGGCGGAGTCCCCTCGGCAGTCCTGGCCGACTGCTCTAGCGCCTCCGCCCGGCGATGGCCAGAGGCCGCCCGCTCAGCGCTGCCCGATCATCCGGTCGACGCTGATCGGCCCGGCGCCGGCGCCCGCGAGGTAGAGGAAGACGAAGCAGTAGAGCGCCGCGAGCTCGCCGCCGTTCAGGATCGGGTAAAAATTCTGCGGCGCGTGCGCCATGAAATAGGCGACCGCCATCGTGCCCGAGGCGAGGAAGGCGGCGGGCCGCGTGAACAGGCCGATCACGATCAGCGCGCCCCCGATCAGCTCGATCAGCCCGGCGGCGCCGCCCATGGTGAGGGGCGAGGCGCCGGTCATGTCCGTCTGCGGGATGCCGAGATACTTCGTCGTGCCGTGCTGCAGGAAGAGCAGTCCGGCCATGATGCGGAGCACGCTCAGCAGCCAGTCCTTGTAGGGCCTGAGAAAAGTCATCTTCTGGTCCTTCGGAGCAGGGTTTCGGAGGTCGGGGGCGCAGCCGCAGGACACGACGGCGCGGGTGGGCCGGGCAGTCACATCTTCGCGAGCCGGGCGAGCGCCTCCTCCGTCTCGCGGACCAGGGCCTCGACCAGCGCCGCGGCCCCGGTGTCGCGGCCGAGGCCGACCGCCTGGCCGGCCCAGACGGGCGAGTGCGCGGCCTCGTCCTCTTCGGCGTCGGCGGCGGCCAGCGGCGCGGTCAGCTGGCGCATGAGGGGAAAGGGCGGCAGCGCGTCGTCGTGCGGGCGCATGCGCGCGATGTAGTCGTTGAGGACGCCGCGCGCCGGGCGCCCGCTGAAGGCCGGCGTGACCTCGGTCGCCTTCGCCCCGGCCATCGCGCGGCGGTGCGCCGGCGGCGTCGCGGCCTCCGCCGTGCTGAGGAAGGCGGTGCCCATCTGCACGCCCTCGGCGCCGAGCGCGAGGGCGGCCGCGATGCCGCGCCCGTCCGCGATCCCGCCGGCCGCGATCACCGGCACGGCCACCGCGTCGACCACCTGCGGCACCAGCGCCATCGTCCCGATCCGCAGCGCGCCGTCGAGGAACCAGCCGTGGTGGCCGCCGGCCTCCCAGCCCTGGGCGATGATCGCGTCGACGCCGCGCTCCTCGAGCCAGCGCGCCTCCGCCGGCGTCGTCGCGGTCGAGAGGACGACGATCCCGGCCGCCTTGAGCGGCGCCATGAGCCGCGGCTCCGGCAGGCCGAAATGGAAGCTGACGACCGGCGGACGCGCGGCGAGGACCGCCTCCATCGTCTCCTCGCCATAGGGCGGCGGCGGGGGCGCGTCCCCCGGCGGCACCGGGCCGAGGCCGCGCTCGGCGTAGATCGGGGCGAGGAGCGCGCGCGTGCGCTCGATCGCCTCGGGCGCGGCCTCCGGCGGCGCGTGCGTGAAGAAGTTGACCTGGAACGCGCCGTTGGTGCGGGCGCGGGTCGCGTCGACCTCCGCCGCCATCGCCTGCGGCGCGTGCATCGCGGCGCCGAGGCCGCCGAGGGCGCCCGCGCTCGCCACCGCCGCCGCCAGCGCCGGCGTGGTCGATCCGGCCATCGGCGCCTGGAGGATCGGGTGAGCGATGCCGAGGAGGTCGGTGAGCCGGCTCAGTCGGCCACCCTCCGCTCTGGCGGGTTCGTGTCCGATGGTGCGAGTCTTCCGCTTCCGGTGCCCCGCCGCGACGGCCAAGCTTGCTCGTCGCTGGACGGCCCGCATGAGACCCGCCGCGCGGCGGGCGCCGGGAGGACGCGACGGGCAACAGGCTGATGCGCC
>DATKCY010000145.1:0-7693 GCA_035512995.1 Thermohalobaculum sp. | reverse complement strand
CGACCCCGAGAGCCTGCCGTTCCTGGCCGGCGCCGTTGTCGACTTCAAGGACGAGCTGATCGGCGCGCGCTTCGCGGTCGAGAACCCGAACGCCACCGCCACCTGCGGCTGCGGCACCAGCTTCTCGCTCTGATCCGGTTTTCGCGGGGGCCCGCGGCTGACCGGGCCGCTTGATGTGACCGCCGCCCCGGCCATCTTCTGACGGCGATGTCCCAGCCCCCCCACCTGCCCCTTCCCGGCCCGATCCTGTTCGCCCGCGGCCACGACGAGGCCGGCGTGCGTCTCGGCCTCGTCACCACGACGCCCGAGGACGCCGAGGCGCCCGAGATCGAGGTGCCGCTCGGCGAGGCGAGCGCGCCCGAGCAGTTCTATGCCCGTTTCGGCGCGGCCGTCTGGGGCGCGGAGCTGACGCTGCCCGTCCACCCCGACGCCGCCTACTGGGTCGACGGCACCCGCCATGCCGTCCAGACCGAGCTCGACGGCGACTGCCGCGTCGCGTTCCTGTCCTGCAACGGCCAGGAGAAGGGCGAGGACGGCTGGGACGAGGAGCACCGGGCGACGATGTGGCGCCGCCTGCTCGCCGAGCACAAGGCGAGCCCGCTCGCCCTCCTGCTCCAGGGCGGCGACCAGCTCTACGCCGACCAGGTCAAGTTCTGCCATCCCGAGATCGCGCGCTGGGCGAAGACGCGCACGCGCAGGCGCCACGAGATCGAGCTGACGCGCGAGATGGCCGACACCGCCGAGCGCTGGCTGTTCCACCGCTATCTCGCGGTGCACGCGATGCCCGCGGCCACCCGGCTGCACGCCGAGGTCCCCTCGGTGATGATCTGGGACGACCACGACATCTTCGACGGCTGGGGCAGCCATCCCGAGCCGGTGCAGGAGAGCCCGGTCGGCCAGGGCCTGTTCCGCGCCGCCTGCCGCATGTTCTGCATGTTCCAGATGGGCCGCCCGCCGGCAGCGCAAGCCGGCCCGGCCGGCTTCCTCCAGACGCTCCGCATGCCGGGCTTCCCGGTGGTCGTGCCCGATCTGCGCAGCGGGCGCACGCCGCACCGCGTGATGACCCAGGAGGGCTGGGCCGCGTTCGAGGCCGCGCTCGACGCCCTGCCCCCGGGCGAGCCGCTGATCCTGGTCTCGAGCGTGCCGGCGCTCGGGCCGCGGCTCAGCTGGCTCGAGGCGGCGATGAAGTTCGTCCCCCGCGCCCAGAAGTACGAGGACGACCTGCGCGACCAGTGGCAGAGCCGCTGGCACCGCGAGGAGTGGCGCCGCCTGCTCAGGCTGCTCGAGCGCGAGGTCGACGAGCGCGGGCGGCCGGTGACCGTCGTCTCGGGCGAGATCCACCTGGCGACGCGGGGCGAGATGCGGACGTCGGGCGGCGGCGTCCTGCACCAGCTCGTCGCCTCCGGCATCGCGCACCCGGCGGCGCCGGGCGGCTGGGCGCGGGCGCTCGGCCTCCTCGCCCGCTTCGGCGAGGCGCCGCTCAGGGGCCGGCCGATCTCGCTCCATCCCGTGCCCGGCCGCCGCGGCATCTACACGCGCGAGCGCAACTACCTGCTCCTGATCCGCGAGAGCGGCCAGTGGCACGCCGTCTGGGAGACCGAGGACGCGGGCCCGAGCGCCGCGCTGGCGCTGACGGCCGCTTGACAGGCCCGCCGCCGGGCGGCAGCAGGGCCGGATGAGGATCGCGAGCTTCAACATCAACGGCATCAAGGCGCGGATCGCGGGCCTGAGCGACTGGCTGGCCGAGGCCTCGCCCGACGTCGTGCTGCTGCAGGAGACGAAGTCCCAGGACGAGAACTTCCCGGCCGAGGCGATCGGCGACCTCGGCTACAACGTCGCGGTCCACGGCCAGAAGGGCTTCAACGGCGTCGCGATCCTGTCGAAGCGGCCGATCGAGGACGTGAGCCGCGGCCTGCCCGGCGGCGACGGGGACGCGCAGGCGCGCTGGATCGAGGCCGTGATCCCCGGCGAGCGCGGAGTCGTGCGCGTCTGCAACCTCTACCTGCCGAACGGCAACCCGGCGCCGGGGCCGAAGTTCGACTACAAGCTCGCCTGGATGGCGCGGCTCGAGGACCGCGCCCGCGGGCTGCTGGCCGCCGAGGAGGTCGCGCTGATGGCGGGCGACTGGAACGTCATCCCGGAATCGCGCGACGCGGCCCGGCCCGGGAAGTGGACCGAGGACGCCCTCTTCCTGCCCGAGACCCGCGCCGCCTTCCGGCGCATCCTGAACCTTGGCCTGCACGACGCGATCCGCGAGGTGGACCAGGACGACGGCGTCTACACCTTCTGGGACTACCAGCGGGGCGCCTGGGCGCGCGACGACGGCATCCGCATCGACCACTTCCTGCTGACGCCGCAGGCGGCCGACCGGCTGCGCGGCGCCGGCGTCGACCGCGGCCCCCGCGACCGCGAGAAGCCGTCCGACCACACCCCGGTCTGGATCGAGCTCGACGTCTAGATCCTGTTGCTGCACGCCCGACGGCGCGCGCCTACTCCGCCGGTTCCGGCGGACCGTCGGGCCGGGCGTCCCCGCGCAGCCGCCGCGGGCAGGCCGGCGAGACCAGCCAGACCAGCATCAGCGTCATCAGCACCAGGTCGACGAGGATCAGCTCGTTCTTGTAGGCGCCGTCATAGACCCAGAGCTGGCTGCCGCTCGCCACGCCCTCGAGCCCGGTCAGCCCGATGGCGCCGAAATTGTTGCCCGCGTGCAGGCCCATCGCCGCCGACAGCGCGCCCGTGCGCCAGACCAGCACCGCCGCGATCAGGCCGAACATCGTGGTCGTCCCGACATAGACGACGTTCAGCACCGTATCGCGCGTGGGGTCGAGATGCGCGAGTCCGAACAGGAAGGCCGGCAGGAACCCCCAGACGAGCGCCGGGCGCCAGCGGGCCGCGAGCTGCTGCAGCAGGTAGCCGCGGAATAGCAGCTCCTCGCCCGCCGCCTGCGCGAAGACGAGGACGGCGAGCGGCGCGAGCCACAGCGACCAGGTCGAGACCGCGACCGCGCTCCGCCCCGGCGGCTCGGCGACCGCGGTGCCGATAGCGACGCCTGCACCCCAGAGCAGGAGGGCGAGCATCAGCCCCGCCCCGAGCTCGCCCTGGCGAAGCCGCCGCTCGGGCCCGAGCAGCGTCCCGAAGGACCGGCCGTGCAGCAGGCGCACCGCCGCCCAGGCCGCCGGCCAGATCCCGACGAAGGTCGCGAGCGTCAGCGCGATCGTGGCCGGTCCGTCGGACAGGAAGCGCTGGCCGAGCACGTCGACCGCCTCGGCCCAGGCGCGCCCGCGGTAGAGCTCGACCCCGACCGCGGCCCCCATCACCAGCGCGGTCCAGAGGAGCCAGAGGACGATGATCAGGGCGAGCCCGAGCAGAAGGCGGACCGTGCCCGGCCGCGCACGCGCCGGCGCGACGTAGCGCTCGAATGCCGCCTGGCTCATCGCTCCCTCTCCCCGCCCGCGCCGGCGAAGGTAAGGCCGCGGCGCGCGCCGGTCCAGCGACCCCGTTGCAGCGGCCGGTGCGGAATGCGATTGAGGGCGGGCCATGACAGCGTCCGCGCCCTCCCCCGTCCTCCTGTTCGACAGCGGCCTCGGCGGCCTCTCGGTGCTGCGCGAGCTCCGCGTCAGGATGCCGGGGCGGCGGCTCGTCTACGTCGCCGACGACGTGGCCTTCCCCTATGGCGACTGGGAGGAGGAGGCGCTCAGGGCGCATATCCGGCGGCTCTTTCGCGACCTGATCGCGCGCGTCCGCCCCTGCCTCGCGATCATCGCCTGCAACACCGCCTCGACCCTCGTGCTGGCCGACCTGCGCGCGGACCACGGGCACGTGCCCTTCGTCGGCACCGTCCCCGCGATCAAGCCGGCGGCCGAGCGCACCGCCTCGGGCCTGATCTCGGTGCTGGCGACCCCCGGCACCGTGCGCCGCGCCTACACCGACGCGCTGATCCGCAGCTTCGCGGCCCATGCGCGGGTGCGCCTCGTCGGCTCCGAGCGGCTGGCGGCGCTGGCCGAGGCGTCGCTCCGCGGCCGCGAGGTGCCGGACCAGGCGATCCTGCAGGAGATCGGCCCCTGCTTCGAGGAGGCGGACGGCGCCCGCACCGACATCGTGGTGCTGGCGTGCACGCACTATCCCTTCCTCGCCAACCGCTTCCGCAAGCTCGCGCCCTGGCCGGTCGACTGGCTCGACCCGGCCGAGGCGATCGCGAGCCGCGCCGCCTCGCTCCTGCCCGCCGAGGTGCCGGAGGGCGAGCCGCGGCCCGACCTCGCCGTCTTCACCGCGGGGCTGCCGGACGGCGCCACGCGCAACCTGATCCGCGGCTTCGGGCTGGTCGCCGGCACCGCCGAGGCGACGGTCACGGCCTGACGGTGCGCGCGCGCGCCCTCAGCGGCGTGACGCGGCCGGGGGCACGGCGACGGCGTCGCCCGCGGCGCGCGACGCCGTGCGCGGGGCGCCGAGCTTCGCCTCGAGCGCGGCGCGGACCTCGGCCGAGACGAAGGGCGAGACGTCGCCGCCCATCCGCGCGATCTCCTTGACCAGCTTCGAGGCGATCGCCTGGTGCTGCGGCTCGGCCATCAGGAAGACCATCTCGATCCGGTCGTTCAGCGCCCGGTTCATGCCGACCATCTGGAACTCGTACTCGAAGTCGGCGACGGCGCGCAGCCCGCGGACGATGATCCCCGCCCCGCATTCCTCGGCGAAGTGCACGAGCAGGTTCTCGAACGGGCGCACCTCGATCGTCGTGCCGGTCGCGCGCGCGATGTCGGCGCACTCGGCCTCGACCATGGCGACCCGCTCCTCGAGGTCGAACAGCGGGCTCTTGTCGCGGTTGATCGCGATCCCGATCACCAGCCGGTCGACCATCCGGGCCGCGCGCCGGATGATCTCGGTGTGGCCGTTCGTGATCGGGTCGAAGGTGCCGGGATAGAGCCCAGTGCGCATTGCCTCTCCTCGGCAGGGCGGACGCCTCAGCCGCGGAGACTACGGCCCCGGCGCCGGCGGTCAAGCGAAAGCCCGCAGCCTCAGCCGCGCAGCATCTCCGCCATCGCGGCGTTCTCGCGCTCGATGTCCTCGATCCGCGCCTTGACCACGTCGCCGATCGACACGAGGCCGATCATGCGGTCGCCCTCGAGCAC
The DNA here is from genome assembly GCA_035512995.1 of Thermohalobaculum sp. Lineage (GTDB taxonomy): Bacteria > Pseudomonadota > Alphaproteobacteria > Rhodobacterales > Rhodobacteraceae > Thermohalobaculum. Next base: position 2,567 of record DATKCY010000145.1, on the reverse strand, counting down.
CGGCATGTGGCGGAAGCGTCCCTCGGTCATGCGCCCGAGCACCGACATCGCGCTCTCGCCCGGGCGGCAGCTCTCGACCTCCTCGGTCATGATCTCGCTGACCTTCAGCTCCAGCGACGACGGGCCGTCGCGGCCGACCAGGCGCACCACGTCGCGCTCGGACACGATGCCGCCGATCTCGCCGGGCTCGGAGGCGACGACGAGGGCGCCGATCTTCTTCGCGCTGAGGACGCCGGCCGCCTCGGCGACGGTCGCGTCCGCGCGGATGGTCTCGACGTCATGCTTGCCCTTGGACTTCAGGATCTGTTCGACGTTCATGGCCGTCCTCCCGCTAGGGTCACCGCAAAGTGTGCGGGAGCGGCCCGGGAGTCGCAAGCCCTGTGGCGAAACCGCGGCCGTCCTTCCGCGAACGCCGGAACCGAAACGCCCGCCGCCGGGTTTCCCTGTCCGGGACGTTGGAGAAGGCGACGCTGTCGAGCACGCGGCCGCAGCGCCGCATGGAAACGGGAAGGATACCCGATGAAGAGCAGGAAGATGCTTGTGGCGAGCCTGATCGCCGGGATCTCGTTCATCTTGATGCCCGAAGCGGCGAGTGCGGAGCCCAAGCACTGTCCGCCGGGCCACGCGATGAAGGGCGAGTGCCGGCTGGGCAGCGGCAGCGCCAAGTTCCGCGGCGACCGTGACGACCATCGCGGCAGCCTGCGGCTCCAGGACGGGCTCGACGATGCCTACGACGAGGGGTATCGCGATGCGCTGGACGACCTCCGCGTCGGCCAGCGGCTGCCGCGCGACCGCTACCGCATCCTCGACCGCAGCCTCTACCAAGACCGCTACGGCCGTAGCCTCGACGACGGCTACTACTACGCCGAGGCCAACGGCGAGCAGCTGCTGATCGAGGCGGCCACCGGCGCCATCGTCGATCTGCTGCTGCGCTGATCGGGACACGGAGGCAGGGGCCCGGCCCCTGTTCCCGCGGGTGTTTCCGGAGCGAGGGGCGTCTCAGGGCGCGCCTCGCTCCCCCCTGACTCGGCGCCGCTCCGGCCGCCGGGCCGCGCGGCCCCGATCTACTCGGCCGCGATGCGCCCCTTGGCCGCGAGGATGCCGCGCAGATAGTGGCCGGTGTAGCTCCGCTCCTCGGCCGCCACGTCCTCGGGCGTGCCCTCGGCGACGATCTCGCCGCCGTCGTCGCCGCCCTCGGGGCCGATGTCGACGATCCAGTCGGCGGTCTTGACGACGTCGAGGTTGTGCTCGATCACCACGACCGTGTTGCCGGCGTCGACCAGCTCCTGCAGCACTTCCAGCAGCTTCTTCACGTCCTCGAAGTGCAGCCCCGTGGTCGGCTCGTCGAGGATGTAGAGCGTGCGCCCCGTCGCCCGCTTCGACAGCTCCTTGGCGAGCTTCACGCGCTGCGCCTCGCCGCCACTGAGCGTCGTCGCCTGCTGGCCGATCCTGACGTAGCCGAGGCCCACCCGCTCGAGCGTCTCCAGGATCTTCCGGATCTGCGGGATCGCGTCGAAGAACTTCACCCCGTCCTCGACCGTCATGTCGAGCACCTCGGCGATCGAGAGCCCGCGATACTTCACCTCCAGCGTCTCGCGGTTGTAGCGGGCGCCGTGGCAGGCGTCGCAGGTCACGTAGACATCCGGAAGGAAGTGCATCTCGATCTTGATGACGCCGTCGCCCTGGCAGGCCTCGCAGCGCCCGCCCTTGACGTTGAAGCTGAAGCGGCCGGGCTTGTAGCCGCGCGCCTTCGACTCGGGCAGCCCGGCGAACCAGTCGCGGATCGGCGTGAAGGCGCCGGTGTAGGTCGCGGGGTTCGAGCGCGGCGTGCGGCCGATCGGCGACTGGTCGATGTCGATCACCTTGTCGAGGTGCTCGAGCCCGCGGATCGTGCGGCAGGGCTCCGCCTGCGTGCGCGCGCCGTTCAGCCGCGCGGCCGCGGTCTTGTAGAGCGTCTCGATCGTCAGCGTCGATTTTCCGGACCCGGAGACGCCGGTGACGCAGGTCAGCGTGGCGAGCGGGATCGTCGCGGTCGCGTCCTTCAGGTTGTTGCCGCTCGCGCCCTCGACCACGAGCGTCCGCCCGTTGCCCCCGCGCCGGACCGCCGGGATCGGGATCTCGCGCCGGCCGGTCAGGTACTGGCCGGTGATGGAGGCCTCGCTCGCCGCGATGTCGGCGGGCGTGCCCTGGGCGATCACGTGCCCGCCGTGGACGCCCGCGCCGGGGCCGAGGTCAAGCACGTGGTCGGCGGTGCGGATCGCCTCCTCGTCGTGCTCGACGACGATCACCGTGTTGCCCTGGTCGCGGAGACCTTTCAGCGAGTCGAGCAATCGCCCGTTGTCGCGCTGGTGCAGCCCGATCGACGGCTCGTCGAGCACGTAGAGCACGCCCGTCAGCCCCGAGCCGATCTGGCTCGCGAGCCGGATGCGCTGGCTCTCGCCGCCCGACAGCGTGCCCGAGTTGCGGCTGAGGGTCAGGTAGTCGAGGCCGACATTGACGAGGAAGCCGAGCCGCTCGCGAATCTCCTTCAGGATCGCCGCGGCGATGCGGTTCTTCTGCGCGCTCAG
>DATKCY010000144.1:0-6477 GCA_035512995.1 Thermohalobaculum sp. | reverse complement strand
GGAGACGGCGCTGGCCGACGCCCTGGCCCGGGCCGAGGCGGAGGCGGCCGAGGCGCTGGGCGCGGAGGACTTCCGGGCGGCAATGGAGGCGACCGCAAAGCTCCGCGCGCCCGTCGATGCCTTCTTCGACGCCGTCACCGTCAACGCCGAGGACCCGGATCTGCGCCTGAACCGCCTCCGCCTGATGGCCCGCATCCGCGACGTCATGCGCCGCCTCGCCGTCTGGGACGCCATCGAAGGCTGACCGGAGCGGCCCACCTCGACACCCTATCCCCAGGGCCCGGGCTCTTCGGTCGTCACTTGTCCGAAAATGTTTTCGCGATGCCAGCGCAGGTTCTCGGGATGTGGCCAGTTCCGCTGATCCTCGGGCAAGCGCAGCTTGCCATCCGGTACGAACAGCCTTTCGACCACTTCGTTCGGTACCTTGTTGCGGGACACGAGGATGGTTCGATCCTCAGCGACTGATAAGAGCCCCCGGTCGAACATCCAGTGCAAGGTTCCAGAGAGCGCCAGACCGTTGCGAACCGAGTCGCTTCCTTGCCGTTCCACCGGGCGGATATGGGCTGCCTGCACCTCCGGCCTCCCACCGCCATTCCGCAGCTCCAGCCCCGAGATGGCGCAGCGATATGCGTATGCTTCACGCACCTTTCGCCGAAATGCAATGTCGCGGTACTGGCGCCGCGTCAATCGCTCGAGCACTGGCCGCTCGAATGTCGAAGTCTCCTCGTCCATAACGTAAGAGCTCGTGTCGTACCGGCTCGCCTCGATCTCCTCCAGTTCTTGCGGCAGGCCGAGATTTACGATCCGCTCGAAATCGCGATCGGGCAGGCGGCGCACCGCCAGTTGCAGCGCGCCTCCCTTCTTCGGCATGCCGTCGGGGTCAGCCAGTGCCGTCTCGAAAGGCCGCCCGTCCCGCAACCGCGGCACCTCTCGATCAAAGGGCAGGTAAGTGCCGGGCTCAATCAGGGCCAGATAACGGCCCTCTGCGTCAGGCTTTGGAATGACCCTCGAGATCTTGGCCACCGCGAAATACCCACGCGGACCAGCCTTTACCGGCTCGTAGTAAATGACCCAGTCACCGACCGCTTCTTCTACAGCCTTCAGATAAGATTTTGGAAAGTCATATACTGCATCCGGCTCGTCCTCGTAGATCGAGTCGGCCTTGTGCACCAAGATCAGCTTTACCATGCATCCAGGAAATCGGTCCTTTGAGCGTTGGCAAGCTATTTCTCAACTGGCGGGAGGCCATATCTACCATCGGACCGAAGCGCACAGGTCAATCGACCCCCCGGGGTCACCCTTGCCGCCGCCGCCCAGGCGGCACTCAGCCCCGCCGCCCCTTCAGCCCGCGCCGGTCGAAGGCCACGCTCTTGACGATCGCGAAGACCGGGCGGCCCGGCGCCAGCGCCAGCTCGGCGACCGCGGCGCGGGTCAGGCGGGCGCGGACCTGCGCGCCCCCCGTCAGCGTCACGAAGGCCTCCGCGAAGGCCGTGTCCGGCTCCTCGACCAGCTCGGCGACGTGGCCCTCGAGGATGTTGCGGGCGCTGATCCCGCGCGGCCGCTCGGTCGCCACCGCGACGTCGCGGGCGCGGATGCGGACGCGCACCTCCTCGCCCTCGGCCAGCCGGACCAGCGGCACGGTCAGCCGCTGCCCCGCCGCGTCGACCTCGGTCAGGTGAAACCGCGGGTCGTGGCGGACCACGCGGGCGTCGAGCACGACGCCGGCCTCGAAGCGGCCCGCGAGCTGCATCATGTCGAGCCTTTCCAGCACCGGCCCGGTCTCGCCCGTGGCCGCGACCCGGCCGTGGCTCAGCACCACCATGCGGTCGGCCAGCGCCGCGACCTCGTCGACCGCGTGCGCGACATGGATGACGGGCAGGGCGAAGCGCCGCGGCACCGCCTCGAGATAGGGGAGGATCTCGCCCTTGCGCCCCTCGTCGAGCGCCGCGAACGGCTCGTCGAGCAGCAGGAGCCGCGGGCGCGACAGCAGCGTCCGGCCGAGCGCCACCCGGCTCCGCTCGCCGCCCGAGAGCCCGCCGATCCGGCGCCCGAGCAGCGGGCCGAGGTCGAGGGTCTCGACCACCTCGTCCCAGCCGAGGCCGACGCCGGCCGGTGCCCGGCGCGCGGCGAAGCGGAGGTTGCCGGCAACATCGAGATGGCCGAACAGCCGCTGGTCCTGGAAGACGAGGCCGACGCCGCGCCGCTCCGGCGCCACGAAGCGGCGGCCGTCCTGCCAGACCTCCGCGCCGAAGGCGACCCGCCCCCCGGCGCGGCGCTCGAGCCCGGCAACGATGCGCAGGAGCGCGCTCTTGCCGCTGCCGCTCGGGCCGAAGAGCGCGGTCACCCCCTCGGCCGGGATTTCCTCCGCCACCTCGAGGGTGAAGCCGCCGAGGTCCAGCCGGACGTCGAGCGCCAGCCCCTCAGAGGCCATGGACCGGCGCCCGCCGGTTGAGCCCGTAGACGAGCACGAGGACCACGAGCGCGAAGGCGAGCAGCCCCGCCGAGAGCACGTGCGCGGCGGCGTAGTCGAGCGTCTCGACATGCTCGTAGATCTGGATCGAGATCACCCGCGTCTCGCCCGGGATGTTGCCGCCGACCATCAGCACCACCCCGAACTCGCCGATCGTGTGCGCGAAGCTCAGCGCCGCGGCGGTGACGTAGCCGCGGAGCGCGAGCGGCGAGGCGACGGCGAGGAAGCGGTCGAGGGGCCCCGCGCGGAGCGCCGCCGCCGCCTCGAGCGGGCCGCGCCCCACCGCCTCGAACGCGCCCTGCAGGGGCTGCACTGCGAAGGGCAGCGAGTAGAGGACCGAGGCGACGACCAGCCCCTCGAACGAGAAGGTGAGCGACTCGCCGGTCAGCCGGACCCAAAGGCGCCCGAGCGGCGCCTCGGGCGAGAGCAGCACCAGCAGGTAGAAGCCGAGCACCGTCGGGGGCAGGACCAGCGGCATCGCCACCAGCGCCTCGACGAGCGGCCGGACGCGGGTGCGGGTGAAGGCGAGCCACCACGCGATCGGCGTGCCGATCACGATCAGGAGCACGGTCGTGACCGCGGCGAGCAGGAGCGTCAGCCAGAGCGGCCCCAGATCGGGCATCAGTCGAGCCCGTAGCCGTGGGCGGCGATCAGCGCACGCGCGGGCTCGCCCTTCAGGTAGTCGAGGAAGCGGGCGGCGGCCCCGCCGGGGTCGGCGCGGGCCAGCAGCACCGCGTCCTGCCGGATCGGGTCGTGCAGCGCCTGCCGCACCAGCCAGCGGCTGCCGCCCGCCTCGCCCTCCGGCCCGGTCAGTCCGGCGAGCGCGACGAAGCCGAGCTCGGCGTTGCCGGTCGCGACCATCGCCTGCGCCTGGCCGACGTTCTCGCCCAGCACCAGCTTGTCCGCCAGCGCCCCGGCGAGCCCGAGCGCCGCGATCGCCTGCTCGGCCGCCACGCCGTAGGGCGCGAGCGCGGGGTTGGCGAGCGCGACCCGGCGCACGTCCCCGGCCGCCAGCGCGGCCGCGCCGTCCTCGCCGATCCGCGCCGGATCGCGGCTCCAGAGCGCGAGGCGGCCGCGGGCATAGGTGAACCGGCTGTCGGGATGCGCCGCCCCCTCCTCGACCAGCATCGCCGGGCGCGCCTGGTCGGCCGCGAGGAAGGCGTCGTAGGGGGCGCCCTGCAGGATCTGCGCCGCCAGCTTGCCCGTCGAGCCCGAGACGAGGGTGATCTCGTCGCCGGTCTCGCGCCGGAAGTCCTCGGCCAGCGCCCGCGCCGGCCCGAGGAAATTCGTGGCGACCGCGACCAGCGCCTCCGCCGCCGGCGCAGGCGAGGCGGCGGAAAGAAGGACCGCGATGAGGACGAGGATGCGCATCGCCCGCGCCTCCGATTTGGGACAGCCGCCGACCCTAGCGTCGGGCGGGGCGCGGCGCCAGCCGTTCTTTCCAACCGGACATATCGGCGGTCAGCCGTCCTTGAGGAGTGCCCGCATCGCCTCCAGGTCCGCGGCGATCGCCTCCTCCGTCAGCCCCTGCATGCGGCGGTAGAGGGCGAGCACGGCGCGGCCCGTCTCGGTCAGCTCCGCGCCCCCGCGGGCGGCGCCACCGCGGCGGGTCTCGACCAGCGGCTGGCGAAAGCAGCGGTTCATGCTCTCGACCAGGAGCCAGGCGCGCTTGTAGCTCATGCCCATCGCCCGGCCCGCGGCCGCGATCGAGCCGGTCTCGGCCAGCCGCGCGAGCAGCTCGGCCTTGCCGGGACCGACCGCGATGTCGGGCTCGAGCACGATCCTGAGCCGCGCGCCGGCCGTCCGGTTGCCAGCCTTCATGGCCTCGTTCCTCCCTCGGCCCGATCCTGCGGCGGCACGGGCGCGACCCGCAAGGGCGGCACGGGGCTCGCGGTTGATTCCCCCGGGCGCTGTCTCTACCAGTGTTCGGGAGGAAGACGACGGGCAGGCCCTGATGTCCACACGCGATCCCCTGGTCTCGACCGGCTGGCTCGCCGAGCGGCTCGGCTCGGCCGAGGTCCGCGTGCTCGACGGCAGCTACGTGCTGCCGGGCGACCCGCGCGAGCCGAAGGCGGCCTTCGCGGAGGCGCACATCCCCGGCGCCCGCTTCTTCGACATCGACGACATCGCCGACGAGACGTCGCCGCTGCCGCACATGCTGCCGCCGGTGGAGAAGTTCGTTGCCCGGGTGCGCGCGCTCGGCGTCGGCGACGGCCAGACGGTCGTGGCCTACGACCAGCTCGGCCTGTTCTCGGCCGCGCGCGTCTGGTGGATGTTCCGCGCCTTCGGGCACGAGCGGGTGGCGGTGCTGGACGGCGGCCTGCCGAAGTGGCTGGCCGAGGGCCGCCCGGTCGAGGCCGAAACCGCGCCGGACCGCGCGCGCCACTTCACGGCCGAGCGGAACGGCGCGCTGGTCCGCGACGTGACACAAGTCGCCTCGGCGGCCAAGCTCGGCTCGGAGCAGATCGTCGACGCCCGCTCCCCCGGCCGCTTCCGCGGCGAGGAGCCGGAGCCGCGCGCGGGCCTGCGCGCCGGTCACATTCCGGGCGCCTTCAACGTGCACTACGCGACCCTCCTCAACGAGGACGGCACGATGAAGCCGGCGGACGCGATCCGGGCGGTCTTCGAGCGGGCGGGGGTCGACCTGTCGCGCCCGGTCGTCACCTCGTGCGGCACCGGCGTCACCGCCGCGATCCTGTCGCTGGCGCTGGCGCGGATCGGCCGCGAGGACGCCGCGGTCTACGACGGGTCGTGGGCCGAATGGGGCGCCTCCGACCTCGACGTGGAACGTGGATGAGCGATGCGGGAGCGGCGGCCAGGAGAGCGCATCGACTACCAGGTCACCCATCTCGAGATGCGCGCGCCGCCGGCCGGGCCGCTGCCGCCGCTGCCGTCGGGGCCGGAGACGGCGCTGATCTGGGCGGAGAAGCCGCCCGCGGACTATTTCCTCTATCTCTATCAGGCTGTCGGGGGCCCGTGGGAGTGGACCGACTGGCTCGAGCGGCCGCGGGCGGAGGTCGAGGCGTTCGTCGGCGACCCGGAGGTCGCGCTCTGGACGCTGATGGTCGACGGCTGGCCCGGCGGTTTCTTCATGCTCGACACGCGCGAGCCGGGCACCTGCGACCTCGCCTATCTCGGGCTGGTTCCTCGGGCGGCCGGGCGGCGGCTCGGGCCCTGGCTCCTCGGCACGGCGATCCGGGCGGGGTGGCAGCGGCCGGGGGTCCGCCGGCTCACGGTCAACACCTGCACGCTCGACCACCCGGCGGCGCTCGGGCTCTACCAGCGGCTCGGCTTCGAGGCGGTCGCGCGCGAGACCCGCTCGCGGGTGCTGACGCGGCCGCGAGGCGCGGCGTGAGCGCGCCCGGCCCCCGGGGCGACCGGTGAGCCTCTTCCGCCTCGGCGGCTCCGGCCCCGCCACTCCCGCGAGCCGGCCGTTCTCGCGGCTGACGGTCCGGGTGCCGAGGTCGATGCCCGAGGTCCGGGTCGTCGCGCTGCACGCGGGCTACGGCGAGGAGGTGCGCGCGGGCGCGGTGGTCATGACGCTGCGCGTCGGCGCGGTGCGCCGGACGGTCGAGGCACCGCGGGCCGGCAAGGTCCTGCCGCTCGCCGGCCCTGGCGACGAGCTGGTCGCGGGGGATGCGCTCTACGCGCTCCACCTCGAGCGGCCGATCGACGCCAACGCCGCCGAGGCGCTGTCGGGAGCCGCCGCCGCCCTGCAGCGCGGCAAGGCCGGCCCGGTCCCCGCGCGCCGCCACGTGCCGCTGATGCGGCGGGACGGCAAGGGCGTGCCGGCGGGGGACCCGCCTGGCGACGAGGCCGCCGCGGGCGGCGGCGCGGAGGCCGAGCAGGAGGCCGGGCCCTCGGCCGCGCGCGGCATCGTCGGCGGGATCGCCCGGCTCGTGCTCGCGCTCTCGCTCTTCGTGCTCGGCGTCGTGATGCTGCTGCCGCTCCTGATCGAGCTCGGCGTCGGCAGCTCGGACGAGGCGCGGCTGGCGGTGGCGGTCGCG
>DATKCY010000143.1:0-6722 GCA_035512995.1 Thermohalobaculum sp. | reverse complement strand
CGAAGATCCGGTCGGTGTAGGACCAGTATTCCGGCAGCGTCTCGCCCTTGATCGCGAAGACCGGCACGCCCGTCTCGGCGATCGCGGCCGCCGCGTGGTCCTGGGTCGAGAAGATGTTGCAGGAGGCCCAGCGCACCTCGGCCCCGAGGGCGGTCAGGGTCTCGATGAGGACCGCCGTCTGGATCGTCATGTGCAGCGAGCCCGAGATGCGCGCGCCCTCGAGCGGCTGCGACGGCCCGAACTCCTCGCGGCAGGCCATCAGGCCCGGCATCTCGGTCTCGGCGATCTCGATCTCCTTGCGGCCGTAACCGGCCATCGAGATGTCGCGGACGACGTGGTCGTTCATGCAGTCGCTCCCGGGGATTTCGCGGTCAGGCGGGCGCTATAGCAGGGCGGCCGGACGCGGGCAATGCGGCCGATCCGGCACGATCCGACGCCACCCGATCCCGCCCGATCCTTCGTCGGACAAGAACAAGAAGTTCCGGATTGGGGGCCGATCCGGCGCGCGGGGCCTCTCGACAACGCGCCGCCGGGCCAATATCCGGACCGGCATGGCGGCGGCACGGGCATGGCAGCGGATGCTCTCGGGGCGGAGGCTCGACCTGCTCGACCCCTCGCCGCTCGACATCGAGATCGAGGACATCGCCCACGGCCTGGCGCGGGTCGCGCGCTGGAACGGGCAGACCGTCGGCGACCATCCGTGGAGCGTCGCGCAGCACTCGCTGCTGGTCGAGCGGCTCTCGGTCCGGCTCCGGCCGCGCGCGGCCCTGGCCGAGCGGCTGGCCGCGCTGCTGCACGACGCGCCCGAATACGTGATCGGCGACATGATCTCGCCCTTCAAGGCGGCGCTCGGGCTCGACTACCGCGCGTTCGAGCACCGGCTGGCGGCGGCGGTGCACATCCGCTTCGGGCTGCCGGCCGAGCTTCCGGCGGAGTGGGAGAGGCGGATCAAGCGCGCGGACCGGCTGGCCGCCTGGTTCGAGGCGACCCAGCTCGCGGGGTTCACCCCGGCCGAGGCAGCGAAAATCTTTCCCCGCCCCCGCTTCGCCGGAGCGCACGAGGTGGTGCTGACGCCCGCGCCGACGCCGGAGGTGGAGTCACGCTTCGTTAGGCGTTTCGTTGAGCTGTCGGGGGAAAGCGGAGCCTCCGGCTGACCCCTGCGGACAAGCCCTGGCTCGTCGCCATGCACGCGACGGCCGACGTGCTGATCTTCGCCAGCTACTTCGTCATCCCGGCCGACCGGGCGGTGCCGATGCAGCTTCGCGGCGAGGCTCGGGCGGAGTCGGGCGACGGCTTTTACCGCTACGAGCTGACCGCGCCGCTCGCCCCGTCCGAGAGTTTCGCCGTGGCCTACGGCTGAGCGGCCGCAGGGCGCCACGCGCCGCTTGATTTCCGAGCGGCCGCCGGCGCACAACCGCCCGACCCGAACGGCTGCCGAGGACCCCCCATGACCGCGATGAAGCTGCTGATCCTGCCGGGCGACGGCATCGGCCCCGAAGTGATGACCGAGGTCGGCAAGGTCATCGACTGGTTCCGCGAGAAGCGCGGGCTCGAGGTCGAGACCGAGCAAGACCTTGTCGGCGGCGCCGCCTACGACAAGCACGGCGTGCCGCTGGCCGACGAGACGATGGAGAAGGCGCAGGCGGCCGACGCCGTGCTGCTGGGCGCCGTCGGCGGCCCCGCCTATGACGAGCTCGACTTCGCGCTGAAGCCCGAGCGCGGGCTGCTGAGGCTGCGCAAGGAGATGGACCTGTTCGCCAACCTGCGCCCCGCGGTCTGCTTCGACGCGCTGGCGGAGTTCTCGTCGCTGAAGCACGAGCTGATCGCCGGGCTCGACATCCTGATCGTGCGCGAGCTGACGTCCGGCATCTATTTCGGCGAGCCGCGCGGCATCCAGCAGATGAACGACGGCAGCCGCGTCGGCATCAACACCCAGCGCTACACGACCGAGGAGATCCGCCGCGTCGCCCGCGTCGCCTTCGAGCTGGCGCAGAAGCGCTCGGGCAAGGTCTGCTCGATGGAGAAGGCGAACGTGATGGAGTCGGGCATGCTCTGGCGCGAGGAGGTGTCCCATGTCCACCGCGAGGAGTACCCGGATATCGAGCTCACGCACATGTACGCCGATGCCGGGGCGATGCAGCTCGTGCGCTGGCCGAAGCAGTTCGACGTGATCGTGACCGACAACCTGTTCGGCGACCTGCTCAGCGACTGCGCGGCGATGCTCACGGGCTCGCTCGGCATGCTGCCCTCGGCCTCGCTCGGCGCGCCCGACGAGAGCGGCCGGCGGCAGGCGCTCTACGAGCCGGTGCACGGCAGCGCGCCCGACATCGCCGGCGAGGGCAAGGCGAACCCGATCGCATGCATCCTGTCGTTCGCCATGGCGCTCCGCTACTCGTTCGACCTCGGCGACGAGGCGGACCTGCTGGAGCGCGCGGTCGAGAGCACGCTTGACGAGGGCTACCGCACGGCCGACCTCGGCAAGGACGACGACAGCCGGATCGTGACGACGACCGAGATGGGCGACGCCATCATCGAGGCGCTCGACAAGACGCAGGAATAGGACGGAGCCCGCAGCGGCGGCGTCGGCGGGGGCGCCGCTTTACCGGCCTCCCGGCCCGTGCCAGGGTCGGCCGCGCGGCGCATCGGGAGCTCGGGTCATGGCGCGATGGGATCTCGACCGCGGCGTCCATCCGCTCGCGACCGCCGTCTTCCGGGTCAACTACCTGCCGTTCGCGACCATCGCGCTGGCGCAGGCGGCGCTCCAGACCCTGCCGGTGGCCGGCGCCGATGCCGGCGGTGCCGCCACCGCGGCGGAGGGACCGCCGCCGGGTGCCCTGCTGGGGCTCCTGGGCGCGAGCCTGCTGCAGAGCGTGCTGCTCTATCTCTCGCTCGTCACGCTGATGACGGGCGAACGGGCGGCCGAGGGCGCGTTCCGCTGGGCGCGGTTCGGGGGCTTCCTGTGGCGGCTCATGCTGCTCGGCCTGCCGCCGGCGCTGGTCTGGGCCGCGGCCTTCGCAGGGGCGGGGGGCGCGTTCGCCATCCTGTCGCTCTTCGTGACCTTCGCGGTGCTCGGCCTCTTCGGCACGGTGCTGGCGGACGTCGCCGGGGGCGGCGACGGGCACCTCGGGGCGGCGCTCGCGCGAGGGCGGCGGAGCCTCGGCGCCTTCCTCGGCTGGATGCTGGTCGGGCCGGTGCTGGCGAGCATGGCGCTCGGGCTCGGATTCGGCGTCCTCAGCGTCGCGATCCTCGGCATCGGGATCGGCGCGTCCGGCCCGCCCGAGGCGCTCGTGCCCGAGGCCTGGTTCATCGGCCTGCTGACGCTCCTCGGCGCGCTCGGCGGCGCCTATGTCGCGGCGCTGACCGCGGCGGCGCTGGCCAAGGCCTGGTGGGCCGGCGGCGGCTAAACCTTAAACGTCCGCGCCGGCCTCGCCGCTCCGCAGCGCCTCGACATAGCCCGGCAGCGCGAAGGCCGCCTTGTGGACGGCGGGCGTGTAGTAGCGGGCCGCGATGCCGCTGGCGGCGTAGCGCGCCTCCAGCGTCTCGAGCGCCACGTCGCGGGCGTCCGAATCAGTGCCCCAGCCGAAGGCCATCGGTCCGCCGGTGTAAGTCGGCACGGTGGCGAGGTAGCAGCCCGCGTCGCGGAAGAGGGCGCGGAAGGCACGCATCGTGCCGGCGAGCTCCTGCGGCTGGACGAACACGACTCCGTTCTGGGTGACGAAGATCCCGTCCGGGTTCAGGAGGTCGCGGACGCGGCCGTAGAAGGTCTCGCCGAACAGCACCTCGCCCGGGCCGACGGGATCGGTCGAGTCGGAGATGACGACGTCGAAGCGCCGGTCGGTCGCGGCCACGAACTCGGCCGCGTCGGCGATCACGAGGTCGAGGCGCGGGTCGTCGAACGCGCCGGCCGACAGCGTCGGCAGGTGCTCGCGGCAGAGCTCGACGACGCCGGCGTCGATCTCGACCATGGTAACGTGCTCGACCGTGCGGTGGCGCAGCACCTCGCGCGCCATGCCGCCGTCGCCGCCGCCGACGATCAGCACGCGCCGGGCCGCCCCGTGCGCCAGGATCGGCACGTGCGCCATCATCTCGTGGTAGATGAACTCGTCGGCCTCGGTCGTCTGCACGACGCCGTCGAGTGTCAGCACGCGGCCGAAGCGCCGGTTGCGGAAGATGCGGAGCCGCTGGTGCCCGGTCCGGCTGTCGTAGAGCACCTCGTCCTCGCGCAGGCACTGCCGGTACTCGGCGTGCAGGGTCTCGACGGTCCAGCCCGGCATCAGGTCGCTCATCCGTTCCTCCCGCGGTCGTGTCGAGGGGCAGGCGCGCGCACGCCCTCGCGGTGTGCGGGCTTTCCGGAGGAGGTTCAAGGGGGCCGATGGCCCCCTCGATGGCCCCCCTGGACCGAATTCGGAGAACAGCGTCAGAGGCGGCCGGCCACGATCTCCTCGCCGCGCAGGATCTCGCGCACGCGGACCTCGCCGGCGGAGAAAGCCTCGCGCAGCACCTCGACCGCGGCCCAGGGGTTCGCGTCGCCGCACATGAAGACGTCGAACGCGCCGTAGCCGATCTCGGGCCAGGTGTGGACCGAGATGTGGCTCTCGGCCAGCACCGCGACCCCGCTGACGCCCTGGGGCGAGAACTTGTGCAGGTGGATGTGGAGCACGGTCGCCTCGCAGGCGGCGACGCAATCGCGGAACGCGCGCTCGATCCGATCCTCGTCGTCGAGCCCGTGGCCGTCGACCACCTCGATGATCAGGTGGATGCCGGCGAACACCTTGCCGTCGCGGCGCACGAAGTGGTCCGGGCGGTCCGGCGCGCACGGGTCGATGGCCCGGGCGTCGCCCTCCACCAGCCGCAGGCCGGGCCGGTCGGCGGCCTCGCGCGGATTACGGGCGTCGTCGTCACCCGTGCGGGTGGCCGGATTCTCTTCGTCGCCCGTTCGGGTGGTGCCTGTCGCCAGGTCCATCCCCGGCCGGACAGTGTGCGCCTCGAGCATGGCTCACTCCTTTCTGACCAGTAGATGAAGCCCGGCTGTCCCTCCAAGCCGCGCCCTCGTCGGCACCCGCTTGGCGCCGGGGATTGGATCGGTAACGCCGGTGAGGGGCTCATCTATCCGTCCGGGGCCGCGGATTCAAGGGCGGCGTTCGAGCGATTTTCCGCGCTGTTGCCGCAGCGCCGCCCCGCTTCCGCCACGGAGGGCGGGGACGATCGGGGCCTCGGGGCTCCTGCGCAGCGGGACCCCATGCGGCCCGACCGGGGGTTGGGGTGGCCGCAGGCGCTTCGCCGGCTCTTCCCCTTGAGTCGGCGAAGCGCTTTTCCTTGCGCTCAGTGGCGGAAGTGGCGCTCGCCGGTCAGGACCATGGCGAGGCCGGCCGCGTCGGCGGCGGCGACGACCTCCGCGTCGCGGACCGAGCCACCGGGCTGGATCACGGCGGTGGCGCCCGCCTCGGCCGCGGCGAGCAGGCCGTCGGCGAACGGGAAGAAGGCGTCGGAGGCGACGACCGAGCCCCTGGTCGGCGGCTCGGCGAGGCCGAGCGCGTCCGCCATCTCGCGCGCCTTCGCGGCCGCGATGCGCGTCGAATCGACCCGGCTCATCTGCCCCGCGCCGATGCCGACGGTCGCGCCGCCGCGGGCGTAGACGATCGCGTTCGACTTCACGTGCTTGGCGACGGCGAAGGCGAACAGGAGGTCGGTGAGCTCGGCGTCCGAGGGGGCGCGGCGGGTCACCGTGCGGAGCGCGTCGGGCGCGGGCAGAAGGGCGTCGTGGTCCTGCACGAGGAAGCCGCCCGCGACCTGGCGCCAGGCGAGGCGCGGGGCGCGCGGGTCGGGGAGCGCGGCCGTCACGAGCAGGCGCAGGTTTGGCTTGGCGGCGAATGCCTCGCGCGCCGCGGCGTCGGCGCCGGGGGCGATCACGACCTCGGTGAAGATCGCGGCGATCGCGCGCGCGGTCGGGCCGTCGAGCGGGCGGTTGAGCGCGACGATGCCGCCGAAGGCGGAGGTGCGGTCGCAGTCGTAGGCGGCACCGTAGGCCTCGGCGAGCGAGGCGCCGAGCGCCACGCCGCAGGGGTTCGCGTGCTTGACGATGACGGCGGCGGCCTTCTGCGGCGGGAACTCGGCGACGAGCTCGAAGGCGGCGTCGGTGTCGTTGATGTTGTTGTAGCTGAGCGCCTTGCCCTGGAGCTGCTCGGCGGTCGCCACGCCCGCGCGCGCCTCGCCCGTGCGGTAGAACGCGGCCTGCTGGTGCGGGTTCTCGCCGTAGCGGAGGGACTGGGCGAGGGTGCCCGCGAAGGCCCGCCGGCGCGGCGCCGCCTCGCCCGCATGGGCCGCCATCCAGGCGGAGACGGCGGCGTCGTAGGCTGCGGTGCGGGCATAGGCCGTGGCCGCGAGCCGGCGGCGGAGAGAGGCCCCGGTGCCGCCCTGCCCTTCGATCGCCTCAAGCACCGGGGCGTAGTCCTCGGGGTCCACCACGACGGCGACGGCCGCGTGGTTCTTGGCCGCGGCGCGGATCATCGCCGGGCCGCCGATGTCGATGTTCTCGACGCAGGTCTCCGGGTCGGCGCCCGAGGCGACGGCCGCCTCGAACGGGTACAGGTTGACGACCAGCAGGTCGATCGGCGCGAGTCCGTGCTGCTCCATCGCGCCCAGGTGGCCCGGGTCGTCGCGGCGCGCGAGCAGGCCGCCGTGGACGCCCGGATGCAGCGTCTTGACGCGCCCGTCCATGATCT
>DATKCY010000142.1:0-10067 GCA_035512995.1 Thermohalobaculum sp. | reverse complement strand
TAGCGGGCAACCGAGAGCGTGCCCTTGTCGAGGATGTCCGGGTCGGGGTTCGCCTCGTCCCACGGCTCGTCGCTGACGAAGCGGTAGATGTAGTCGAAGCGCTCGTCGTCGCCCATGAAGACGACGATGCGGCCGTCGGCGTTCACGATCGTCTCGCCGCCCTCGTGCTTCATCCGGCCGAGCGCCGTGCGCTTGACGGGGGTCGAGGACGGATCGGAGGGGTCGACCTCGACGATCCAGCCGAAGCGGTTCGGCTCGTTCGGCTCCTTCGCGATGTCGAAGCGGGCGTGCTCGCGGCCCCAGGCGTACCAGTTGCCCGGGATGCCGTAGCGCGCGTTCAGGATCTTTGCCGGGTCGTCGGTCAGGCCCTCCTGCTCGGAGGCCGCCGTGTCGTCGCCCCGGAAGTAGCCGTTGAAGTTCTCCTCGGCCATCAGCCAGGTGCCCCACGGGGTCACGCCGCCGGCGCAGTTGTTGAGGGTGCCGAGCACCTCCGCGCCGGTCGGGTCGGCGCTCGTCTTCATGCGCTCGGCGCCCGCGGCCGGGCCCGAGATGCGCATCGGCGTCGAGGCGGTGATGCGGCGGTTGTAGCGGCTGTCGGTGACGGGCTTCCAGCCGTCCGCGCCGCGCGCGATCTCGACGATTGTGCCGCCGTGGGCCGCCATCTCGATCTCGATCAGCTCGGGCGTCGTGCCCGCGAAGGCGGCGTCCCCGTCCGGCACCCCGAGGTCGGGGAACATCAGCTCCTCGTTCGTGTATTCGTGGTTCACGACCAGCAGCACGCGGTTCGCGTCGTCGGGCGCGTCCGGGAGCGGGACCACGCCCACGAAGTCGTTGTTGTAGCCGAACTGCTTCGACTGCGCGTCGGCCGTCTGGTTCGCGGGGTCGAACGCGGGCGCGTCGGCGAGGACCGGGTCGCCCCAGCGGAGCAGCACCTTCGCGTCGTAGCCGGGGGCGACCAGGTGGTCGGTGCCGACGCCGGCCTCGATCTCCTCGAAGGCGAAGCCGTTCGCCGCCTCGGCGCGGGCCGGCCGCGCCGCCAGCGCCATCGGGCTGACGGTCGCCGCGATGGCGGTGTAGCCGAGCGCCCCCTTCATCAGGTCGCGGCGGTTCATGCGCGCGGCGATCACGTCGCCGATCGTCGGCGCGCGGCTGGGGTTGCGGCCCTTGTCCTCGGCGGCGTCGGCAGCCTGCGAGCGGTTGGCTGGATCGAAGATCGTGAACTTCATCGGAGACTCTCCCTGCAGAATCGAAGTCGCTCGGCGCGCCGTGCGCGCGGCCCTGTCCGAAGCTTACTTATCGGGGGAGTGAATCACTATCGTGACGCTGGTCGGGGCCGGTGCCGCCCGCGGGTGCGGCACGCGGCCTCGGACGTCGGCGCAGTGCTCGATGGTTGCGAATACCGTCGAGACGCCGAGGCCCCCCGGCAGCCAGCCGACCCAGCGCTTCGCCGCCTCGAACAGCGCCCGCGTGAGGTCGGCGTAGTAGGCGAGATAGCCGATCGGGATGAAGGTCGGGATCAGTGTGCGGTCACGGGAGCCCCTCTCTTCCGGCGGAAGCTCCCGCGCCGGGCGGCGCGGGAGCGATCGGCGGCGCGTCAGTTGGTGCCGCGCTGCTCCTTCAGCGACCAGAGCGGCGCGGCGAAGTCGAAGCTGCGCACGAAGTGCCGCCACGAGCCCCAGATAAGGACGAGCGCGAGGAGCAGGATGAACAGCGTGCCGATCCACTCGAGCGCATAGAGCACGCGGCCGCGGAACTGCCCGATCACCAGGTCCATGTGGATGTGCCCGCCGAGCCGCTGGCAGTAGGCGATGCCGACGAAGGCGAGCGCCTCTGCGGGCGCTCTGGCCGAAGCGTAGCGGCACTCTCCCGCGAGGTCCACGCCCCAGGCTCCGGGTCGGCCAGGGGAGGGCGGGTGGCACCGGGAAAGGCGTCCGCGCCCCCTTCAAACAGCCCTCCGGATGGCGCATCCTGCGCCGGGGCGGGGGACATGAATCATGCGCGAGATCGTCTGGGACACGGAGACAACGGGGCTCGACTTCGTCGCCGACCGGATCGTCGAGATCGGCGCGATCGAGATCGTGAACGGGCTGCCGACCGGCGAGCAGCGGCACTATTACCTGAATCCGGAGCGGCCGATGCCGCGCGAGGCCTTCGCGATCCACGGGCTCGGCGACGCGTTCCTGGCGGACAAGCCGCGCTTCGCCGAGATCGTCGACGATTTCCTCGAATTCGTCGCCGACGCGCGGCTGGTCGCGCACAACGCCGCCTTCGACATGGGGATGCTGAACGCCGAGCTGCGGCGGCTCGGCCGGCCGGCGCTGCCGACGGCGCGCGCGCTCGACACGCGCGAGCTTGCGACGGCCCGCTACCCGGGCGCCCACGCCTCGCTCGACGCGCTCTGCCGGCGCTTCGCGATCGACCTGGCCCAGCGGACCAAGCACGGGGCGCTGCTCGACAGCGAGCTTCTGGCCGAGGTCTATCTGCAGCTCTGCGGCGGGCGGCAGGGCGGGCTCGCCTTCGAGGCCGCCGATGCCGCAGCGACCGCGGCCGCGACCGCGCGCCCCGCAGCCCCGCGCCCGCGCCCGCTGGAGCCACGGCTGACCGAGGCCGAGGCCCGCGCGCACGAGGCCTTCGTCGCGGAGCTGGGGGAGGGGGCGGTCTGGGCGCGCCTCGCCCCGGCGGCCGAGCGCTCAGGCGCCGCGTGAGCGGTTCAGCGTGCCGAGCACCACGTCGCGGAGCGCGTCTGGATGCACCGGCTTCTGGAGCATGGCCGGGCGGCCCATGCCCTCGAGCGCGGCCGCGTCGATCGCCTTCCCGGTGAGCATGACGACGATGCTGCCGCCCGCCTGCGCCTTGCCGATCAGATCGGCGCTGTTGCCGTCGGGAAGCTCGAAGTCGGCAACCACCAGGTCGATGCCGCCACCGGCGAGCATCGACTTCGCCTCCTCGCCGCTGTGCGCGACCCGAACCTCGCGGAAGCCCCAGTCGAGCAGCATGTCGCGCAGGTCCATCGCGATGATGAACTCGTCCTCGAGGATGAGGGCCGACATTGAGTTCAGGTCCGCCATCGATCGCTCCAGACTGCCCGTGCGCGGGAGTGCCCCGGGGAGCACGTTGCCGTTGCGCATAGCACGGCTCGCTCCGCCAGACATTTAGCTGGTTATATCAGAACGAACGGCTGTCGTTGATCAGTGCTGCGTGCCGGCGCCGCCCGGCGCCCCGTCGGCCTTGCCGGCCTCGGCCGACTTCTGCGCGCGGATCTGCTCGACCTTCTGCCGGTAGAGCGCGGCGAAGTCGACGTTTTCCAGCATCAGCGGCGGGAAGCCGCCGTCGCGCGTCGCGTCCGCGATCACGCGCCGCGGGAACGGGAAGAGCTGGCGCGGGCACTCGATGAACAGGAACGGGTGCAGGTGCTCCTGCGGCACGTTCTCGACCAGAAAGATCCCGGCATAGTCGAGCTCGACGACGAAGCGGGTCGTCTCCTGCGCCTTGGCGGTCGCGTTGACCTTGGTCAGGATCTGGTAGCGGTTCTCACCCATGCCGGCGGCCTCGATATTGACCGTGACCTGGATCTCGGGCTGGCCCTCGACCGGCGTTCCCTGCACCGCGCCCACGTTCTCGAACGAGAGGTCGCGGACGAAGTGGGCGAGCAGCCTGACATTGGGCTGCGGCTTCTGCGCCGCCGCCCCGGCGTCTCCGCCCTCGGCGGCTTCGTTCTCGGCCATCTGCATCTCCGCTGGCGTTCATCCGGGCGCGCCCCGAGGGCGCGTTGGCGCTCCCGCTAGCAGATCGGCGCGCCGCGGGCAACGCGGGCGACGGCGATCAGCGGTCGGTCCACCCGCTCGGCCGCCGCCCCGGCTCCGCCCGCCCGGTCACGTCCTCGTAATCGGTCTCGATGAGCCGCTCCTCGCCGGGGCCCGGCGGCGGCGGGCCGCCGCCGGCACGCCGGCCGACATGGACGCCCGCGACCACGATCCGCCGGCCGAGGTGGCGGATCAGCGCCGCCCTCACCGGCGGCACGAGCAGTGCGAAGCCGATCGCGTCGGTGAAGAAGCCCGGGGTCAGGAGCACGATGCCGGCGACGAGGATCAGGAGGCCGTGGACCAGCGGCCCGAGCGGGTCCTGGCCCTGCCTCAGCCGCTGGTCGAGCTCGGCGATCGCGGCGAGCCCCTGCCGGCGCAGCAGCGCCGCGCCGAGGAGGGCGGTCAGCACCACGATCGCCAGCGTCGGCCAGAGCCCGATCAGGCCGCCCACCTCGATGAACAGCCCGATCTCGATCAGCGGCACCACGATCAGCGCCAGGAACAGCCACATGGCGGTCTCCGTCAAGTCGGTACGCCGCGTTCGGGGCGGGTGCGGGCGAAGTCTGTTGCCGCGGCGCATAGACACTCGCCGCTCGCCCCCTTACATAAGCGGAGGGTCCGGAACCGCCAACCAGGCGGCGGTTCGGGCGGTGGAGGACCGGGCCGCCGGACGGGAAGGCCAGGTCAAGGGAGCCGACGCGACATGGGTTCAAGCGCGATGATCGAACTGCTCATCCTATTCGCCATCGCGGCCTTCGTGCTCTATCGCCTGAAATCCGTCATCGGCACCCGCACCGGCTACGAGGCCCGGCCCGACCACGTGCGCCCGCACGACACCGGGCCGTCCGGCCCGGAGCCCGCGCGCGGCGTCTCGGACGCGACCCGTGCCGACCTCGCCCAGCAGCATGCCGAGCTCGACGAGACCTCGCGCGAGGCGGTCGCAGGCATGATCGAGGCCGAGCCCGACTTCACGCTCGAGGGCTTTCTCGAGGGCGCGCGCAGTGCCTACGAGATCATCCTGATGGCCTACGAGGAGGGCGACCGGGAGACGCTGCGCGACCTTCTGGCCCCCGATGTCTACCAGGCCTTCGAGAGCGTGATCGCCAAGCGCGAGGCCGAGGGGCTGAAGGTCGAGGCCCGCTTCATCGGCATCCGCGAGAGCCGCGTCCAGTCGGCCGCGTTCGACCCCGAGACGCGCGAGGCCGACGTCACCGTGCGCTTCACCGGCGAGGTCATCACCGCCGTCCGCGACCCGGAAAACCGGATCGTCGAGGGCGACCCGAACGAGATCCGCAAGCAGAAGGACGCCTGGACCTTCTCGCGCGTCATGGGCTCGTCGAGCCCGAGCTGGCTGCTGACCGCGACCGGCGGCGAATGAGGCCGGCGGCTGGACAGCCGGCGCCCGGCGGTGTTCACTCGGGATAGCAACGCGCGCGGGTGGCAAGCTGGGAGGCGAGGGTGAGCGAGACGGCGGAAGCTGAGAAGCCGGGGGACCCGGAGGTTGTGCTCTACGACGAGCATCCGACGATGTTCCAGGGCAATCCCTTCTACTTCGTGGGCGCGATCCTGCTGATCCCGGTCGGCGGCATCGGGCTGCTGCTCCTGCTCGGATGGTGGGTCTACTGCAAGCAGACGCGGGTCACCCTCGACGCCACCAACACGCTGGTCGAGCGCGGCATCCTGTCGAAGGACCGGATCGAGATGCGCCACGGGCGGGTCCGCGCGGTGCACGTCTACCAGTCGTTCCTGCAGCGCATGACCGGCGCCGGCGACGTGCAGGTCTACACGACCGGCGACAATCCCGAGTTCACGGTCCGGAACATGCCGAACCCGCACCGCATCCGCGAGATCATCAACGAGTACGGATCCTGAGCACCATCATGGCCGGGGGGAACGGACGAACAAGCGAGCGCAGCCGCCGCGACCGGCGCGAGGCGATCCGGATCGCGCTCGGCGTGCTTCTGCTCGTCGTCGTGCTCGGAGTGACCGCCATCCTGGCCGGGCCGATGCTGCAGGCGATCTTCTACGACGCGCTCGAGCCCGGCCTCGGCGTGAGGACGGCCTTCGTCTGGGGCTTCGGCCTGACATTCGTGGTCTTCATCATATTCGCCGTCGTCTCCGGCGACGGCGTGATCGGCGAGCTGCCGATCATGCTGGGCGGCTTCCTGGCCTTCTGGGCAATCTTCTCGCTCAGCATCGCCTGGATCTTCTGAAACGGGCGCGGAACGACAGCAGTACGGCGGCAGCAGTACGGCGATTGCCGTCTCGACTCAAAGCTGTCGCGTCGGGCAGACCGAAGACTGCCCGACGCCTATCGGCAGACCGGCGCCGCACCGGCGCCGGGTCTTACTCGATCAGATCACCCGTGCGCGTCGCCATGTCCTCGGCCCAGGCCCAGGCCTCGTCGCCGCCCATTTGCTGGGACTGGTCGGCGATCTTCGACTGGAGGTCGGCCATCCAGCCGAGCTTGACGTCGAAGGCGGACGCCGGGAGCTGGCGGATCGCATCGTGCGCGTCGCCCGCGTCCGCCGCGAAGTCGCCGAGCTTGTCCGGGCAGTTGCCGAACAGGACGACCGGGGCGCCGAGGGAGGGCGTGGTCGACATGCCGCCCGCGCCGAGGATGCCCTTGGTGTCGTAGGGCACGTCGAGGCTGACGGTGTAGACGGGCGAGCCGTCGGCGTGGCTCAGCCGGCGCATCGCGCGCTCGGCGACGCCGAGCACCGTGAAGCCGTGGTCGTCGACCAGCTCGGACAGGAAGCCGGTCGGGTCGGCGTAGCGCACGGTGAAGCCGACCGCGCGCGGGTCGCTCGCGACCTTCTGGATGACCGCGTCCCAGTCCGGCAGCGTCTCGATCTTGGCCGTGCCTGGATCGAAGCCCGCGGCCTCGCGCAGGTTCTCGAGCGTGGCGAGCGACCCGCTCGAGGTCTCGGAGGTGTAGAAGGTGATGCGCCCGCGCTCCCAGTTCGCGCGCAGGTCGGCGTAGTCCTGGAGCTGGCTGTTGTCGACGAAGGCGAAGGCGTACTCGGCCTCGAGGTCCGAGCGGATGATGCAGACGTCGCCGCTCGCGACCTGGGGGCTGCCGGCCACCACGTCGCCCTGGCCGATGCCGAAGCACAAGTCCTCGGTCTCGGCGGCGCAGACCTCGAGATTGCTGACGGTGCCCTTGCCGTCGCGGTCCTCGACCTCGCCGAAGAAGACCGCCTCGGTCGCCGGCGAGATCGCCTCGACCACGGCGGGCGCGTAGCCGGTCTTGTAGGTCGAGCCGGAGCCGGTGCCGCTGACGAGATAGGCGGCGTCGACCGCGCCCGACGACAACGCGAACGCGGCGGCAACGAGTAAGAATCCTTTCACTGCGTGTCCCCTTCCGGAAGCTGCATCTGCTGTCACGACCTCCCGATCGGGAGGCCGCCCCCGGACACCGGCGATGGCATCGGCGTCCCATCCTCTGGGTATCATTTCCGACGGGATTTGGCACCCCGTCTGATCGCGACGGACCTCAGCGCACCGGCGAGGCGAGGGGGTCGAGCACGCTCCGCCCGCCGTCGACGGCGAGCACCTGGCCCGTGATGAAGCTCGCCTTGTCGGAGGCGAGGAAGAGGGCGGCGGCGGCGGCCTCCTCCGAATCGCCGATCCGGCCGAGCGGGGTCACCTGCACCATTTCCTCGCGGAGCTCCGAGCGCTCGCGCAGCGCCTCGCGGAGCGTGCCCGTCATGACCGAGCCGAGGGCGACCCCGTTCACCCGGATCCGCTCCCCGGCCAGGCCCGCGGCCATCGAGCGGGTGAGCTGGTCGAGCGCCGCGCAGGCGACCGAGTAGGCGACCAGCTCCGGCACCGTGCGCTGCGCTGCGATCGAGGAGACGACGATGATCGAGCCCTCGAACTCCGGGTCCTCCTGGCGCTGCTGGATCATGCGCCGCGCCACCTGCTGGCCGAGCAGGAAGACCGAGCGGACATTGTGGGTCAGCACTGCGTTGAAGTCGTCGGCGCTGAGCTCGAGCAGGTCGCCTGGCACCGAGACGCGGACGTCGTTCAGCAGGATGTTGATACTGTCGAAGGCGTCGAGGGTCGCCGCCAGCAGGTTCGCGACCGACAGCTTGTCCTGCACGTGGTAGTGGAAGCGCGAAAGCTCGCCGCCCTCCTCCTTGAGCTCCTTGTAGGCGCGGTCGAGCGCCTTGTCGTCGGGGTCGGCGAGCATCACGCGGGCGCCGGCCTCGAGGAACTGCCGCGCGGCGGCGAAGCCCACCCCGGCCGCGCCCCCGGTGACGACGACGGTCTTGCCTGCAAGGGTCGCGATGGCGCTTGGTCCCCCGGTCCGGCCGCGGCTTGCGGCGGTGGCGCGGGGCGGACTATGCACCGCATGAGCGCTCGAGGACAGTCCGAATCGGACGGGATGGGGCGGGGCGGCGACGGAGCAGGACCCCCGGATCGCGCCGAGCAGGAACGAGGGAGGTCGCGCATGAGCAATCCTTACACCCGCGGGCTGGACCGGCGGCCGGCGAACTACCAGCCGCTGACGCCACTCGGGTTTCTCGAGCGCTCGGCCGCCGTCTTCCCGGAGCGGGTGGCGATTGTCCACGGGGACCTCCGCGAGACCTATGCCGAGTTCTACGCCCGGGCCCGCCGGCTCGCCTCGGCGCTGACCCGCGCCGGGATCGAGCCGGGGCAGACGGTGGCGACGCTCTTGCTCAACACGCCGCCGATGCTCGAGGCGCATTTCGGCGTGCCGATGGCCGGGGCGGTGCTGAACACGATCAATACCCGGCTCGACGCCGCGACGATCGGCTTCATCCTCGGCCATGGCGAGGCGCGCCTCGTGCTCGTCGACACCGAGCTCGTGCCGATGCTCTCGGACGCGCTCGACGTGCTCGACGGACCGCGCCCCACCGTGATCGAGTACACCGACCCGACCACTGACCTCGGCCCGGCGGGGGTCGGCGAGGACTACGAGGCGTTCCTCGAAAAGGGCGATCCGGAGTTCGCGTGGAGCCCGCCCGCCGACGAGTGGGACGCGATCAGCCTGAACTACACCTCGGGCACGACCGGGGACCCAAAGGGCGTCGTCTACCACCACCGCGGCGCGTCGCTGCTCGCCACGGGCAACGTGATCCACGCGCGCCTCGGCCGGCCGATGGTCTATCTCTGGACCCTGCCGATGTTCCACTGCAACGGCTGGTGCTTTCCGTGGTCGGTGACGATGGACGCCGGCACGCATGTGTGCCTGCGACAGGTGCGGGCGGGGCCGATCTACGAGGCGATCGCCGAGCACGGGGTCAACCTGATGTGCGGCGCGCCGATCGTGATGTCGGTCCTGCTGAACGCGAGCGCGGAGGAGCGGACCGAGTTCGAGCAGACGGTCACCTTCCTGACCGCCGCAGCGCCTCCCCCCGAGTCGGTGCTGGCCGGCATGGCCGACGCGGGCTTCGAGGTCATCCACCTCTACGGCCTGACCGAGACCTACGGCCCCGCCTGCATCAACGAGTGGAAGCCGGAGTGGTCGGAGCTGGAACCGTCGGCGCGCGCGGCGAAGAAGGCCCGCCAGGGCGTGCGCTACGCGGCGCTCGAGGCGCTCGACGTGATGGACCCGGAGACGATGCAGCCCGTGCCGCGCGACGGCGAGACGATCGGCGAGATCATGTTCCGCGGCAATGTCGTGATGAAGGGGTACCTGAAGAACGAGTCGGCCACCGAGAAGGCTTTCGCGGGCGGCTGGTACCACTCGGGCGACCTCGCGGTGATGCAGCCCGACGGCTACATCCAGATCAAGGACCGCTCGAAGGACATCATCATCTCGGGCGGCGAGAACATCTCGTCGATCGAGGTCGAGGACGCGATCTTCAAGCACCCGTCGGTCGCGCTGGTCGCGGTCGTGGCGAAGCCCGACGAGACATGGGGCGAGACCCCCTGCGCCTTCGTCGAGCTGAAGCCGGGGGCGGAGGCCACCGCGGACGAGATCATCGCCTTCGCCCGCGAGCGGCTGGCAAAGTACAAGTGCCCGCGGCACGTCGAGTTCTGCGAGCTGCCGAAGACCTCGACCGGCAAGATCCAGAAGTTCGAGCTGAGGGAGAAGGTGCGGGGGTAGGCGTTGCCGCTTTGCGCCAGATGCCTTATATGGATTGGCAAATGGCGGAGGAATTGTGATGTCCGAAGCGTTGCTCGATTCCCCCCTCACCTATGAAGAGGTGCTCGAGGGCGTGCCGGCGCGCGCGGTGCGCGAGCTGGTGCGCCGGGGACGGCTGACCGAGGCGGACGTGCTGGCAGTCGTGC
>DATKCY010000141.1:0-6247 GCA_035512995.1 Thermohalobaculum sp. | reverse complement strand
TGCTGCTCTCGAACGGCAACCGGGTCGCCAGCGGCGACCTCGGCGCCGGGCGGCACTTCGTCGAATGGCACGACCCGTTCCCGAAACCCTCCTACCTCTTCGCGCTGGTCGCGGGCGAGCTCAAGACGCATCGCGGCAGCTTCACCACGATGTCGGGCCGCGACGTCGCGCTCGAGGTGCTGGTCCGGCCGGGCGACGAGGCGAAATGCGCCTACGCGATGGACGCGCTCAGGCGCGCGATGCGCTGGGACGAGCAGATCTACGGCCGCGAATACGACCTCGACCTCTTCATGATCGTCGCCACCCACGACTTCAACATGGGCGCGATGGAGAACAAGGGGCTCAACATCTTCAACTCGAAATACGTGCTGGCGTCGCCCGAGACCGCGACCGACCGCGACTTCGAGCTGATCGAGGGCATCGTCGCGCACGAGTATTTCCACAACTGGACCGGCAACCGCATCACCTGCCGCGACTGGTTCCAGCTCTGCCTGAAGGAGGGGCTCACGGTCTTCCGCGACCAGCAGTTCTCGGGCGACATGCGCGGCCATGGCGTCAGGCGGATCGACGACGTGCAGACCCTGCGTGCGCGCCAGTTCCGCGAGGACCAGGGACCGCTCGCCCACCCCGTCC
The DNA here is from genome assembly GCA_035512995.1 of Thermohalobaculum sp. Lineage (GTDB taxonomy): Bacteria > Pseudomonadota > Alphaproteobacteria > Rhodobacterales > Rhodobacteraceae > Thermohalobaculum. The sequence goes on along the minus strand of DATKCY010000141.1, from coordinate 5,614 downwards.
GGCCCGAGGAATACGTCGAGATCAACAACTTCTACACGGCGACCGTCTACGAGAAGGGCGCCGAGGTCATCCGCATGCTGCGCGCGCTGGTGGGGCCCGAGGGCTACCGCCGCGCCCTCGACCTCTATTTCGAGCGCCACGACGGCGAGGCCTGCACGATCGAGGACTTCCGCCGCTGCTTCGAGGACGCCTGCAACACCGATCTCGACCAGTTCGCGCGCTGGTGGAGCCAGGCCGGCACGCCGCGCGTGACCGCCCGCACCGACCGGGCCGACGGCGGCCTGACGGTGACGCTCGCGCAGACGACGCCGCCGACGCCGGGCCAGCCCGACAAGGCGCCGCTGGTGATCCCGGTCGCCGCCGGCGTGATCGGCCCGGACGGGGCGGAGGTCGCGCCGACCCGGATGCTGGTGCTCGACGAGGCGGAGAAGCGCTTCCGCTTCGAGGGCATTCCCGAGGGCTCCGTCCCGTCCCTGCTCCGCGGCTTCTCCGCACCCGTGATCCTCGAGCAGGAGATGGACGACGAGGTCCGCGCCTTCCTGATCGCGCACGACACCGACCCGTTCAACCGCTGGGAGGCGGCGCACGGGTTCGCGCTCCGCATCGCCCTCGACGTGATCGAGCGGGACGCGCCGGTGCCGGATCTCTGGCCGCAGGCGCTGGGCCGCGCGCTGGCCGATCCCGGGCTCGACCCCGCCTTCCGGGCCGAGCTCCTGGACGTGCCGGGCGACGACGAGCTCACGCTCCAGCTCGGCGCCGCGGGCAGGCTGGCGGACCCCGAGAAGATTTTCGGGGCGGGGCGCACGCTCCGCCGCGCGCTCGCCTCGGCGCTCGGCGATGACCTCGCGCGCACGCATGACGAGATGGCGGTGCGGGGTCCTTACGCGCCGGACGCCGAAAGCGCCGGTCGCCGGGCGCTCGCCAACCGCTCCATGGGACTGCTGGCGACGCTCCGCACGCCGGAGGCGTTCGCGCGCGCCGAGCAGCAGTTCGACCGGGCCGACAACATGTCCGAGGCGCTGCCGGCGCTCGCGGCGCTGGTCCACAACGACGCCCCCGACGCGGTGCCGCGGCTCGACGGCTTCTACCGGCGCTGGCGGGACGACGCGCTGGTCGTGCAGAAGTGGCTGGGCGTGCAGGCGACGGCGCCGGCGCCGGATGCGGCCGGGCGGGTGGCCGGGCTCACCCGCCATGCGGCGTTCGACTGGAGGAACCCGAACAGCTTCCGGGCGCTGATCGGCAGCTTCGCGATGGCCAACCCGCGCGGCTTCCACGCCGCCGACGGCTCGGGCTACCGGCTGCTCGCCGACTGGCTGCTCCGCCTCGACCCGGTCAACCCGCAGACGACCGCGCGCATCGCCGGCGCGTTCGAGACCTGGCGGCGCTACGACACGCGCCGGCAGGCGGCGATGCAGGCCGAGATGGAGCGCATGCTGGCCGCGGGCCCGTCGAGGAACACGCGCGAGATCCTCGAGCGGATCCTCGGCTGAAGCCCGCCCTACGTGCGCCGATCAACCGACGACGACCGCCTCGTCGAAGACGATGACGGTCGGGCGAGGGCGAGCGGCCGCGTCCGCCAGCATCCCGGGAAGCGCGGAAAGATCCTCCAGGCGCAGGGCCTCCGCCCCGTAGGCCCGGGCGATCATCTCGAAGTCCGGGGTCAGCAGGTCGACGCCGAGCGGCGCGACCCCACGCTCGGCCATGTAGCTCTTGATCTCGCCGTACCCCTTGTTGTCCCAGACCAGCAGGATCAGCGGCAGTCCCTGCTCGACCGCGGCGCCCAGCTCGGCCAACGTGAACTGCAGGCCGCCGTCGCCGGTGATGCAGACGACCGGCCCGCCCGTCGCGACGGCGGCGCCCACCGCGGCGGGCAGGCCGTAGCCGAGCGCGCCGTAGCCGGTCGCGGCATTGAACCAGCGCGCCGGGCCCCCAGCCGCGAAGAACAGGTTCCCGGCATAGGCGGCCTGGGTCGAATCGCAGACGATCGGCGCGTCGGGGAGCGCATCGCGCACGACCTCGAGAAAGCCCGTCATCCGCCGATAGCGCGCGCCGACCTCCTCCAGCGCCGCCTCCCGCACCGCGGCCGCGCGGCCCGCCCCCCCGGCCGAAGGCGTCCGCCGGCAGGCGGCGGCGATCAGCGCGAGCGTCGGACCCGCATCGCCGAGCAGCGGCCGGCCGGCAAGCGGACCGCGGCGCATCTGCTTGGGGTCGATCTCGATCCGCGCAAAGCTTTCAGGGAACGCCGGCAAGCCCCTGTCGTACATGTCGTAATCGGTCCGGCCGAGCTCCGTCCCGACCGCCAGCAGCCCATCCGACGCGGCGATCATCGCGCGGACCGCGTCGAGCGACGGGCTCGCGGGCACGGCGAGCGGGTGGTCCGGCGGCAGCAGGCCACGCCCGTTGGTCGTCATCACCACCGGCGCGCCGATCGCCTCGGCGAGCGCATGCAGCTCCGTCCCCGCCCGGACCGCTCCGCCGCCGGCGATCAGCAGCGGGCGCTCGGCCCGGTCCAGCATCTCCGCGGCCGCGGCGATCGCCGCGGCAGGCGGCACCGGCCGCGCGAGCGGCGCCGCCCGCGCCGGCGCCGTGTCCGCCACCTCCTCGCCCAGCATGTCGAGCGGGACCTCGATGTGCACGGGCCGGGGCCGCGCGCCCTCGAACACGGCCCAGGCGCGGGCCAGCACCTCGGGCAGCTGCGCCGGGTCCGTCAGCGTGTGGCTGAAGGCGGCCGCGTGCTCGGCCAGCGCGCCCTGCCGGTGCACCTCGTGCAGGTCGCCGTGGCCGAGGCCCAGCATCCGCCGCCGGTTCACCGACGAGACCACCAGCATCGGCTGGCTGTCCGCGTGCGCCTGCGCCATCGGCGTCAGGATGTTCGTGAGCCCCGGCCCGGTGATGACGAACGCGACGCCCGGCCGCCCGGTGACGCGCGCATATCCGTCGGCCATGAACCCCGCCCCCTGCTCGTGGCGCGCCGTCACGTGGCGGATGCCGCTCCCCGCGAGCCCGCGATAGAGCTCGACCGTGTGGACGCCGGGGATTCCGAAGACATGGGTCACGCCATGGGCCTCGAGCCAGCGGACCAGCATCTCGCCGAGGGTGGGCATGGCACGGGCCTCCGGATCCTGCGGGTGACGGTCGCGGCCGCGCCGCAGCCCCGGTCTTGAGCAGAAAGCCCCCGCCGACTCAACAGGCGAGACGCGGACGCCGACGCGCGGGCCCCAAGCCACGGATGCCGGCCGCCGCGGCGCCCATGGTGGGGAGCCCCGGGGCGCCTGGCGCCATGAGAATCTCCTGCGCGTGCTGCATCTCCCGATTGACGGCGCCCGGCGCGCGTCGCAGTTCTGTCGCGGAACCGTCATGGGAGGTGTCCGATGCACGCGGCAGTGTGCCGGGAATTCGGCGCGGGCTTCGAGATCGAGCCGGTCGAGCTCGCGTCCCCGCGCGAGGACGAGCTGGTCGTGCGCATCGCGGCCTGCGCGGTCTGCCATTCCGACCTCACCTTCGCCTCCGGCGGCTGGGGCGGCGCCCTGCCCGCCGTCTACGGCCACGAGGCGGCGGGCGTGGTCGCCGAGGTCGGGCCGCGCGCAGGGTTCGAGCCCGGCCAGCGCGTGCTGGTGACGATGGTGCGCGCCTGCGGCGCCTGCGCCTGCTGCTCGGCCGGTCTCCACGGCAACTGCGAGGCGGTCCCGCGGGACGAGCCGGCGCTTCGCGACCGGAGCGGCCGGCCGGTGCTGCAGGGCATGGCGACGGCCGGCTTCGCGGAGCGCGCGCTGATCCACCGCAGCCAGGCGGTCGCCCTTCCCGACGACCTCCCGCTCGACCTCGCCTCGCTGATCGCCTGCGGGGTCATCACCGGCTACGGCGCCGTCGCGAACACCGCGCGAGTGCCCGCGGGCGCGCGCGTCGCCGTGATCGGCTGCGGCGGCGTCGGCATCAACTGCATCCAGGCGGCGCGGCTGGCCCATGCCGAGCCGATCGTCGCGATCGACCTCTCGCCCGAGCGGCTGGCCCAGGCGCGGGGCTTCGGCGCGAGCCACGCCTTCTCGCCGCTCGAGGCGGTCGAGGGCCTGCGCGACGCCACGGCCGGGCGCGGCGCCGACTTCGTCTTCATCGCCGCCGGTGTCCGGGCCGCCTTCGAGCAGGGGCTTTCGCTGCTCGCGCCGGGCGGGACGGCGGTGCTGGTCGGCATCCCGCCCTCGGGGATCCAGGCCGAGATCGACCCGGTGGCCTTCGCCTGCGGCTCGCACCGGCTGATCGGCTCGAAGATGCACATCGACCTCCAGCGCGACGTGCCGCTCCTGATCGAGCACTGGCGCGCCGGCAGGCTCGAGCTCGACCGGCTGGTCACGGCCCGCTTCCCGTTCGAGCGGATCAACGAGGCGATGGCGACGGCGCAGGCCGGCACCGGCCTTCGCAACGTCGTCACCTTCGGCGACCGCCCATGAAGCTCGCCGAGCTCGAGGTCTTCGTCGTCGGCAACCCGCCGCCGCGGAAGGGCGGGCGCTACTTCATCTTCGTCAAGCTCGTCACCGCCTGCGGCGTCGTCGGCTACGGCGAGGTCTACGCCGCCGCCTTCGGGCCCCGGGTGATCGAGGCCGGCATCCACGACGTGTTCGAGCGCCATTTCCTCGGCCGCGACCCGCACGACATCGAGGACCTCTACCGGCGGACCTATGGCGGGGGCTACTCGCTCCGCCCCGACCCGACGCTGATGGGCGTCTTCTCCGGGCTCGAGATCGCGTGCTGGGACATCGTCGGCAAGGCGGCGGGGCAGCCGTGCTACATGCTGATGGGCGGGCGCTGCCGCGAGCGGGTGCGGACCTACACCTACCTCTACCCGGCCGACGGCGACGTCTACCCGGCGCCGGGCGAGCGGAGCGTCTACGACGACCCCGACCTCGCGGCCGAGCGCGCGGCGCATTACCTAAGCCAGGGCTTCACGGCCCTAAAATTCGACCCGGCCGGGCCCTACACGGTCTATGACGGGCACCAGCCGTCGATCGCCGACCTGGACCGGTCGGAGGCCTTCTGCCGCGCGCTGCGCGAGGCCGTGGGCGACCGCGCCGACCTCCTCTTCGGCACGCACGGGCAGTTCACGGTCTCGGGCGCCCGGCGCATCGCGCGGCGGATCGAGCCCTACGACCCGCTCTGGTTCGAGGAGCCGGTGCCGCCGGAAAACCCGGCCGCGATGGCCGAGGTCGCGCGGGCGACCTCGGTGCCGATCGCGACCGGCGAGCGGCTGACGACGAAGCACGAATTCGCCGCCGTGCTGCGGGCCGGCGCCGCCTCGATCCTGCAACCGGCGCTCGGCCGGGTCGGCGGGCTGCTGGAGGCCCGAAAGATCGCAGCGATCGCCGAGACTTATCACGCGCAGATGGCCCCGCATCTCTACGCCGGCCCGATCGAGGGCGCGGCCAACGTCCAGCTCGCCGTCTGCACGCCGAACTTCCTGATCCTCGAGACGATCGAGCGCTGGGACGGTTTCCACGCCGAACTGCTGACCGGCGAGATGCGCTGGGAGGACGGTTACATCGTCCCGCCGACCGAGCCGGGCCTCGGCGTCGGGCTGAACGAGGAGGTGGCGCGGGCGCATCCTTACGAGGGCACCGAGCTG